>CAZNWB010000037.1:25025-31217 GCA_964576535.1 uncultured bacterium
GGTCGATGAGAAAGTCGTGGACGGAGCCGTCAACGCGGTCGCCGACGTTGTCCTGGGTGCAAGCACGACCTCCGCGAGAGCGGACCGCACCCTGGTGGACGGGGCGGTGAACCGGATCGCCGATCTCGTGCTCTGGGCCGGTGCGGTGCTGCGGCGCCTGCAGACTGGCGTCATCCAGAATTACCTCCTGGCCATGGTCGTTGGGATCTTTGTGATCGCTGTGCTCTTTTTAATGTTCCGGTAGGCGAACGGTGCCGGAGGTTCAATAGGCGGATGTCTGAGACGGCCGGGGAAGCTACCCCCCTGATCAGGGTTCCCGACGCGAACGCGCAGCCCCTGGACAGAGTGCGGACAGAGGCGGAGCGGCAGCGCTTCCGATGGCTTGACCTGCTTCGCAGTCGCGGGGGGGCCGAAGAGCCGGCGGAGATCGGGGGTGAGCAAATGCGCCTGCGGGCGCATGTAGCGGCTGCCTCCAGGATCCTGTCCCCCAAGGGACCGATCCATGGCTTTGTCGCCCAGAACCCCTTGCAGGGGATGGAAAGCCTCCCATTCGATCGGGCGGTGCGCGAAGCCCGCGCCCTCCTCGGGGGACGGGGGTATCTCGCCGGCGAGACATTCCGTGGGTTCTTTGCCCGCGGGCGCATCGGCCGGGAAGATCTGCTCCGGGCCCTGGAGGTTCAGGTTCCCTCCCTGACCCAACGGCCTCCTCTGGAGGTGGGGGGAAGGCGGGTGGAGCCGCAGGACGTTGGTCTCGGGCAGGTGCTCCACGGCATCGCCCCCCTGCCGCATGGCACGCTCCGGTGGCAGGTGACGCACGCCATGGCCACGCGGCGGTTCCGGCAGGACGTGCCGGCCGAGCGCCGGGCCGAGATCCTGGATCGGGCCCGGCGAGAGGTTCAGGACAGCCTCCAGCGGGTGGGCGGGCAGTGGACGCTGGCAGAGTGGCTGGACGCCCAGATAGGCCTGGGATTGGTAGGAGCCATCCGGGCGCGCATCGGGGACGCCCTCTGGAAATTCCAGGAGGGTCACCACGCGTCCCATCAGGGAGGGCGGCAAGGCTCGGCATCCGTCTGGACGACCTGGCGTGCATCGGCACTCCGGTGGACGGCGTGGATCGCCAAGACACCCGAGGCTCATGTTGACCGGTGCCTGGGGCGGCTGGGGATTCCCCCCTCCCGACGCGAGGCCTACCTTGGATCAATCGGCCGGCATCGGGCGGCCTGCGGCTATCCCGGACAGGGGGCGACGCTCTCGGACCTGGAATTCGCTGGCCTGTGGGCTCACTACGAGTGGGTGCTCCTCCGCGAGGCGGTGCCTCGCCACCTGGAAATCCCCGGGACGCTCCCTGCCATCCATCAGCATTGCCAGCGGGATACGGAAGCCTGGGCCGTGGCCGGCCTCTGGACTGCCGTCTTGGCGCGGCTCGGTCTGGGCGACCCTTCTTCCGTGGAGGAGCAGGAGGCCGTGGCCGCGGAAGCTTTGCTGCATCGGGTGTTCGCGGTCGCCCGAGACGGGGGCCTGCCATCCGCCCCGCAGGACGAACGGCATTGGTTCGCCGTGGGTGCCCCGGGGGGCCGCAATGGGGCTTCCGCGCGTGAGGCACGGTCGGAACTCGTCCGGAAAGTTCACGAGGCCCTCGAGCGGGACATCACCCGGATCGGCCCGGAGATGACCCTGGGGGAGTTCTGCCAGCGGCTTACGGGCACCGGAATTCCCGACCAGATCAATGACCAGATGATCCGCTGGTGTGCCGCCTTCCTGGATGAGGGATTGACGGGATGGCCGATGCCCCAGAGGGAGCGGGGGTTCTATGAGGCATGGCGCAGCCTTACGGAGCGGGATCCGGCCGTCCGGTTCCTGGGGATCCGGGATGCCGCCACCAAGATCCGCCAGCTTCCGCCCGAGCCGGAGGATGCCATCATCGCCATCCTCCGCGCCATGGGCATCCGCGAGGAGCACTGGACCGAGTATTTCACCCACCACCTGGCCGCCCTTCCCGGCTGGGCCGGGATGGTGCGGTGGCGCGAGGCCCATCCAGACTACGAGCCGCAAGCCCGCAGCCCGATCGGGCTCACCCAGTATCTGGCGGTGCGCCTCTTCTACGAGGTGGAACTCATCTCGTCCCTCTGCCGCGCCGAGTGGGGGATCGAGGGGACGGTCCACGGGCTGCGCGGCTATTTCCGGGCCCACCCCGGCGAATACTTCGCGCGGATCCAGATCGCCGCCGGCGATCTCCCCGACGCGTTGGCCACGGGGATCGTCCGGACGAGTCAGGGGACGATCGCCCTGAACTGGAATGCCGTCACGCATCCCGCCTATGGCGACATGGGAAAGGCCCGCGGGCTGACCCGAAGCCAGCAGTGGGACCGGTTCGCGGAGATGGTGTATGTGTACCGCGAGGGCGGGGGATCCTCCCCCGGTGACCTGCGGGCGGTCTGTCACGGGGCCTGGCGCCTGTTTCATCTCGCCCAGCTTCTGGGACTGACAGCCGGGGACATCCAGGCGCTCTCGGAGGCGCAGGCGAAGGGCCTTCTCGCCCTCTTGGACGACCTGCCGCCCGAGGCCCACGGGCCCATCTGGCTCCACGCCTATGAAACGCACTACCGGGACGGGCTCCTGGCCTCCCTGGCCAGTCATCCGCGGGAGACCCGGCGCGAAACCCGCCCGCGCGCCCAGATCATCTTTTGCCTGGATGTGCGAGAGGAAGGCATCCGGCGTCACCTGGAGGCTCAGGGCGAGGCGGTCGAGAGCTTCGGGACCGCGGGGTTCTTCAGCCTGCCCATGATTTTCCGGGCCCTCGCAGACGGGGCGGAGAGGCTGTCGTGCCCCATCGTGATCCGTCCCCGGCACACCGTGATGGAGACGCCGCGACCCGAACAGGTCCCCCACGAGGCGCTGCGCGAGGTCCGGGCGAAGTGGATGGAGGCCCTGCATGGCCTCTACCACCGCCTCGAGACCAACGTTGCGACCGCCTACACGCTCATAGATCTCCTGGGGGTTCCCTTCGGGATCACCCTGGCGGGACGGACCCTGCTCCCCCACCGGTGGCGCGCCCTCATGGATGCGGTCCACCACCGGCTGCTGCCGGCGGTGCGGACCTCGTTGCTCGTCGAAAACCGGGGGAAGGACGGATCGCCACCCGGGGACGCCGCCCAGGCGGGCGATCGCCCCGCCGGAGGCGGGGCCCTGGGATTCTCCCCGGAAGAGCAGGCGGACATCGTGGAGGGTCAGCTTCGCATGATCGGGCTGACGCGGGACTTCGCCCGCCTCGTGGTCTTCTGCGGGCACGGCTCGACCACCTCCAACAATCCCTACGCGGCCGCCTATCACTGCGGCGCCTGCGGCGGCAACCGAGGCGGGCCGAATGCCCGCGCCATTGCCGCCATGGCGAACAACCCGGCGGTGCGGGCGCTGCTCTCCCGGCGGGGCATGGCCATCCCGGAGGACACCTACGTCGTGGGCGCGGAGCATGACACCGCGGCGGATCGCGTCACCTTCTTCGATCCCGAGGATGTTCCCCCGACCCATCGAGAGGAGTTCCAGCAGCTGACCGGGGACTGTCATCGCGCCGCGGCCCATCACGCCCAGGAGCGGTGCCAGCGCCTCCCCGGCGCGCCACGAAATCCCGGCCCGGAGGAGGCGCTCCATCACGTCCGCACCCGGAGCATCGACTGGGCCCAGGTGTATCCGGAATGGGGGCATGCGACGTGCGCCACGATGCTGATCGGGCGGCGGGAGTTGACCCGGGGGCTCCCCCTGGATCGGCGCGCCTACCTGCAGTCCTACGACCCCGGCCAGGACCCGGACGGGACCATCCTGGAGGAGATCATGGCCGCCTTCATTCCGGTGGTCCGGGGCATCAGCCTGGACTACTATTTCTCCGCCGTGGACAGCGGGATCACCGGCATCCTGGGGGCGGGGACGAAGGCCCTCCACAACGTGGTGGGCCTCATCGGCGTCATTCAGGGGGCCAGCGGGGACATCAAGACGGGGTTACCGGCTCAAGGGGTGCTTCCCCTGCACGAGCCCATGCGGGTGCAGATCATTGTGGAAGCGCAGCGGGAACGGGTGGGCGCTATCGTCGGACGGCACAAGGTCCTGGAGAATGTCTTCAAGAACCAGTGGGCCCACCTGATCGCGTGGGATCCGAAGGCGGGACGGTTTGCGGGCTACCGGCCCGACGGGACGTGGGAACCTCTGGCAACTGGGCAATCTGGCAACCTGGCAACCCGGAACCCCTGATTGCCGAATTGCCGGATTGCCTGGTTGCCTCCCCTTGGGGCTCTTGGCGGCTTGGCGGTTGGTGGGATTGGGGTTAGCGAGGGGGGTCCGCGCCCGGCCGGCTCCCCTCCTGCCTGGCGCGGCCCGTCACCTCTTCGTAGAGCCGGGCGTCGTCGATGGTAAGGGCGGCCTGGGTGGCGAAGGTCTTGAGGAGGTGGATCGTCTCCGTGGAGATGGGCCTCCGGCTGTGCTTGTTGTCGGCGCCCAGGACCCCGATGGCCGCGCCCCGGACGATGAGGGGCACGATCACGTAGCAGCGGGAGCGGAAGGCCTTGATCTCCGAGTAGGGAGGAGCGAGGCGCCACTCCTCCGGCACGGGTCCCGTGCCGTCCCACACGATGTCCCGCCGCTCCAGGAAGGCCTTGGCGATTCCCCCACCCCCCGATCCCACGGGGACCGCGATCGTCTCCAGCGGCTCTTCCGTTCCCGAGCTTGCCACGGCTGTGAGGCGGGTCCCATCGGGCGAGGCCAGGAGGATGTTCATCCGGTCGAAGCCCAGGACCGTCTGGGCGGCCTTGAGGATGAGGTCCAGGCCCGCCTGGAGCGTCCGTTGCTCCTGCATGGCCAGGCCCAGCTCGTACAGCTCCTCCAGCCGCCGCTTGGAGTCGGTCAGGGCGGCATACAAATAGGCGTTCTCGATTTCGATCGCCGCCTCCACGGCGAAAAGGCCGAGCAGATCGCGATCCTCCTCCGTGAACTGCTGCCAGGCCCCCTCGTTGTTGACCGTCAAGACTCCGATCAGCCGGTCATGGTGCAAGAGGGGCTCGGCGATCACGGCGGTGAAGCTGGCCCGCTCCAGAAAGAGGGAGCTGGCGTAGGGTGAGCTCGGGTAGTCGTTCACGATCATCCCCTCGCGCCGGTCCGCGACGATGCCCGGGATCTCTTCGCCGAGCCGGAGGCGCTTCCCCCGCGTCCATTCCCCGAGGCTGTAATAGGCTTGGGCGACAAGCACCTGGGCGGCCTCGTCCCAAAGGTAGACCGCGCCCGACATGGCCCCGAGCAGCGCGGCCGCCCGCCGGGCCACCAGGCTCAGGAGGGTGGGGAGGTCAAGTTCCCGGGCGAGTTCCAGGGTGACGATGCGCAGGGTGTGGATACGGTCAATGCGCTTCGCCAGTCCTTGCTGGGCCCGGACGCGTTCCGTGACATCGTGGGCCAGGCTGCGGACGATGGGCTGGGCCAGGCCCTGGGTGCGGAGGGAGTTCCGGTATTCCAGGACCCGCTCCTGCCCATCCCGGGTCAGGACGGTCATGAGGCCCTGAGCGTAGCGTTCCTTCTGGACGGTGTCGAGGTAGGCATCAAACATGGGGAGCACGTCGGAGGGGAGGAAATCGCCCAGCGTGCGCCCCAGCACGTCCGCCTCGTGCCAGTAGCCCAGGAGGCGCACCATGGCAAGGTTGATGCTCAAGAATCGCCCCTCGAGATCATGGGTGCAGATCAGGTCCTCGCTGTGCTCCACCAGGTCCCGGTAGCGCTCCTCGCTCTCCCGCAACGCCTCATCCGCCCGCTTGCGCTGGGTGATGTCCCGGGCGATGGTGGAGGCACCAATGATCTGACCCGTGGCGTCCTTGATGGGCGAGACGGTGAGCGACACGTGGATCCGCTGGCCGTCCTTCCGCATGCGGACGGTCTCCACGTGATCCACCCGTTCCCCCTGCCGGATCCTTTCCAGGATGTGCTGAAGCTCGTCCGGGCGCTGGGGCGGGACTAAGAGGGAGACCGACTTGCCGATCACCTCGGACGCCGAGTAGCCGTAGATCCGCTCCGCCGCCGGGTTCCAGCTCGTGATGATGCCCTCCAAGGTCTTGCCGATGATGGCGTCGTCTGAGGACTCCACGATGGCGGCCGTACGGGAGAGCGTCTCACCGGCGTGTTTGAGTTCGCTCACCTGCTGGCGCAGGTCGCGCTCGGCCG
>CAZNWB010000038.1:0-6817 GCA_964576535.1 uncultured bacterium
TCGAGGTAGTAGTCGTAATCCCCCGCATACTCCCAGAGCCGCCCGTCCCTCACCTCCACGACCTTCGTGGCGATGCGGTTGATGAAATACCGGTCATGGGAGATGAAGAGCATGGTGCCGTCGAACTGGTCCAGGGCCTCTTCCAGGATCTCGCGGGCGGTGACGTCCAGGTGGTTGGTCGGCTCGTCCAGGCAGAGCAGGTTCGCCGGGCGAAGGAGCATCTTGGCCAGGGCCAGCCGGCTCTTCTCGCCGCCGGAGAGGACGGTCACAGGCTTCATCACATCGTCACCCGAGAACAGGAACGCGCCCAGGATCGCCCGCAGGCGCGGCTGCACCTCAACATCGGCAATCGCCGCCAGCTCCTCCAGCACCGTGTTGCGCGGATTCAAGGCGTCGAGCTGGTGCTGGGCATAGTAGTGAACGGAGACGTTGTGTCCCGGCACCCGGTCCCCGCCCTCGAAGGGCAGGACGCCCGCGACGATTTTGAGCAGCGTGCTCTTGCCCGCGCCGTTGACGCCGACCAGCGCCACCCGGTCGCCCCGCAAAAGGCGGAGGTCAATGCCAGCGTACACGATGTTGTCCCCGTAGGCCTTGCGGACCCTGCGCAACTCGCAGGCGGTGGCCCCGCTCCGGGCCGGCTGTGGAAAGCGAAAGTGAATCCGCTTGGGGGCGCGGATCACCTCCACCCGCTCCATCCGGTCCAGCAGTTTGATCCGGCTCTGCACCTGCCGGGCCTTCGTCGCCTTGTACCGGAACTTCTGGATGAAGCGCTCCATCTTCTCGATCTGCTCGGCCTGGGTGCGCTGCGCGGCCTGGATCTGTTCCTGCCGCGCCAGCTTCTGCGCCTGGTAGTCGTCGTAATCGCCGACGTAAAGCGTGAACCGGCCCAGCTCCAGTTCCGCGATCCGGTCCACCACCCGGTTCAGGAAGTACCGGTCGTGGGAGATGATCACGACCGTTCCCTCATAGGCAGCCAGGAACTCCTCGAGCCACTGGAGGGACTCCAGGTCCAGGTGGTTGGTGGGCTCGTCCAGAAGGAGCAGGTCCGGCGCCTGCAGCAGCAGGCGCCCCAGCGCCGCGCGCATCCGCCAGCCGCCGGAAAAGGTCGCCAGCGGCTTGAAGAAGTCTTCCGCGGTGAAGCCCAGGCCGCCCAGGATGGCCTTGGCCCGGGTCTCCAGGTGGTAGCCCCCGCGCGCCTCGTACTGGTGCTGGAGATCGCCGTAGCGGTGCATGAGATCCTCGGAGGCTCCGTCTTCGGTCTCCGCCATTTCGCCCGCCAGGAGTTCCAGCTCCGCCTCGAGTCGCGCCACCTCGGGAAACCCCGCCAGCAGATGGCCAAGAACCGTTCCCTCGCCGGCGCCGGCGAGCTCCTGCGGCAGGTACCCGATGGTGGCGGTCTTCGCCCGGCGGACCTGCCCGGCATCCACATCCATCTCGCCGGTCAGGATTCTGCAGAGCGTCGTCTTGCCGGCCCCATTCGGACCGACGAGACCGATACGCTGCCCGCGCGTGATGTGCCACGTCAGGTCCTTGAAGACGACCTGCCCGCCAAAGGACTTGCCGATGTTCTCGAGCTGGATCACGGAAACCGTCCTCGCCTCGGTTCTGCAACCTGTGGAAGTGTGGCAGCCCGGCTGTCCAACGCAAGACCAAAAACAATACTACGAGAATGGAGTCAGAGCAAGGCAGGGGTCTTGGGTTGCTTGAATTTCTGGTGAAGGGGAGGCCGGGCGATCCGGCAATCAGGCAATCCGGCAATCAGGAGTCGCGCGTTGCCGAGTTGCCCGATTGCCCCGCGATCGGCGGGGTTGCCGGTTCTAGGCAGGGGAAGGGATCGACTTGCGGGGTCGAAGGATGCTCAAGGATCGGCGGGCGCGCCTCAGGTGGGGCAGCGGCGTTCCCAGTGGATACCCGGCGGCGGCGATCTCTGCCTCGATCTCGGCCTGCGTCCGCCGCTTCCGCTTGCCCGCACCCAGGTTCATCTCGGCCAGCGTCAGCTTGATCTGCTTCGCCGCCTCCAGGATGGCCAGGATGCTGGGCGCGTAGAAGCAGCGCACGGTGTAGCCACACACCGCGCACCGCTTGTAATAGAAGCGCCAGGCCGCGTCAAAGGCCGGGCTCCCGACCCGCTGCATGTGTTGCATGCAGCAGGCCGACGGTGTCGTGGGCGACACGATCCGTCGCGGGTGGTCATTGATCGCTGGCTGGTCATTCCGATACTCGATGATGCTGTCCATAGCGACTCCCGGTGGGTGGGACCAGCCCCACCGGACATGGGGACTGGCTCTCCACCCATTCCAACTCCTTCTGACCTACTTCCGTTCCAACGCCGCGAACAGGCTGGCCCCATCCCGCCGGACCAGCAGCAACTGCGACTGGGCATCCGGGTCCTTCTGGACCTGTGCCTGTGCCTCTTTGACGGATGTCACCTTCTGCCGATTCACCTCCAGGACGACATCCCCGGGTCGCAGTCCCGCCTTCTCAGCGGGGCTGCCGGGCTGGACGCCCACGATCAGGACCCCCTCGCCGGGGCGAAGCCCCAGGCGCGGCGCTGTCCGAGCGTCCAGGTCCCGGAGGGCCAGCCCCCACTTGCCCTGTCCCGCTTCAGCGGGACTCGGCACCTCGGCTCGCTCCCCAGGCATCCGCCCGATCGTCACCCGGACGACCTGCTCCATCCCATCCCGCCGAATCGTGACGGGAACCTCCTTCCCGATGGGTGTCGCCGCGACCAGCGGCGGCAGCGTGTGCATCTCGGTGATCTCCTTGCCGTCGTAGCCGGTGATGACATCACCCCGGGTGAGTCCGGCAGCATCGGCGGGGGCCCCCTTGGTCACGTCGGCGACCAGCGCACCCTTCGCCTCCTCGAGGTTCAGGCTCTTCGCCAGCTCGGGGGTGATGGCCTGGATGTTCACGCCCAAGTAACCACGGGTGACCTCACCCTTGGCCTCGAGCTGCGGCAGCAGGCTCTTCGCCAGGTTCACCGGGACCGCGAATCCGATCCCCTGGCCGTTGGGAATGATGGCCGTGTTGATCCCCACGACCTCCCCCTGGAGATTGAAGAGCGGACCGCCCGAGTTGCCGGGATTGATCGAGGCGTCGGTCTGGATGAAATCGTCATAGGGCCCGGCCCCGATCACCCGCCCCTTGGCGCTGACGATCCCGGCCGTGACCGTGTTGTTCAGGCCAAAGGGATTCCCGATGGCCATCACCCAGTCCCCCACCCGTAGCCGGTCCGAATCACCCAGCGCGGCCACGGGAAGCCTTCCCTTCGGCTGGATCTTCACCAGGGCGATGTCGGTCTTGGAATCGCGCCCGATGACCTTCGCCGGGTACTCCTCCTTGGTGGCCAGTGTGACCGTGACGTCTTTGGCCCCCTCGACCACGTGGTTGTTGGTGACAATCAGGCCGTCCTGGCTGATGACGAAGCCGCTGCCCGCTCCTTGCTGCCGGAACTCGCGCGGCGCCCGCGGGATGCCCCGGAAGTACCGCTCGAAGAACTCACCAAACGGAGAACCGGAGCCGAATTCCCCCCCAGGTCCCATGAACTCGGAATCCGTCACCCCCTCAACCTTCGTGACACGGATGTTCACTACACTCGGCGAGAGCTTCTCCACGAGGCTCGCGAAGCTCGCCGGTGCCCCCGTGGGTCCCGCGGTGGCGGCCGTCGCCGTTGCGGCGGTGACCGCCTGGTGCAGCGTCCCGCCGGCCAGCCCGATTCCGAGCCCTCCTCCCATGAGGAGCGCGGCGGCTGCGACGATCAGGACCCCTTTCCGTGCTGCCACCCATTGCCTGCTTACCTGCCACATGTTCGCACCTCCCTGTGTTGTGTTGGCGGTGATCCGGGCCGGAAACTCCCGCAACCGCCCAAGAGGATAGGACACGAAGATGTGAAGTGGGTTAAGCGCAGATTAGATTTTCTTAATCCGGGGGAAGGGCTGACAACGGGTCAAGTGGCAAGGGTCTCGGGGGTGGGACGGGGGGGTGGTGCTATTCAGGGAGGGTGACCGAGGCAAGTGAACGGCGCATGGAGGATTTGCGGACCAGAGCCAATCTACTGCGGGTTCTTGGCCCTACATTTCTTGGCGGCCTCGATGATCGTCTTGTTGAGATTTGCCGGATCCTGGAACATCTTTTCCAGGCAATTCACGTACATCTCGGGGCTACCGCCGAGCTCAAAGGAGATTATGTTTACGAGTTCGTTCTTCGCCTTCCATGTCGCTTGAACCCAGAGGCCGCCGGTGTCGGCGCCAACGATAGCCCAGGCCTGTCCTCCCACCAGGGCCAGCCCAACGATCAGCACACCGAGCACAAGCCTTCGCATCTTCAAGTCTCCATTCGCCCGCTCCCGAATTTCCAGGAGAGCGGGTTCAGTATATCCGGCTATAAGGACGTGTCAAGTCTGGACCAGAATGGCCTTCGCCTGACCGGGCAAGCGTGGTATGTTCTTGGCACGGTTTTGGGCGGGGGCGGTCGTGCAGAGGATACTGTATGTCATGCTCTGGATTGGGATGAGTTTCGCCTGGGCAGTCTGGACAGCCGGAGTCGCCGCGGCCGACCCGCCGCAATACTGCCGGGACTTGGCCATGCGATTCGGAACGGCCCCTACGCAGATGGATGCGAATTCCCTGGCGACCCTGGGGGCGTGTGTCATGGCCGAGATTAAAGAGCGGTCGGACACCCCGAGCCGGTCCGCTCCGTCGGAGCAGCCGCAAGAATCGCCGGGGAACTCGCCGATCGACAAGCCGGGATGGGGCCCGTGGCCCGCTCCGCCCCCCTGGAGTGACAGTGGGGCCAATCCTCAACCGTGGAAGGATGCATAGGTCGGCCGCGTTGTCCTCAGGATCCAGAAAGGAAGGCTCTCGCCGATGCCCACGGTGATCCGCGTCCACTGCGGCGTGGTGGCGGTCGTCAGCATGCTCCTGTCGGCATGCACGCCGGACCACTACGTACCGCTATCCCCGGCCCCGGTCCCGCCGCCCGCCAGCTTCGCGCACCGGGCGGCCTCGCCGGATGTCGAGTTGCTGTGGAGCTGCACCCGGCCGCAGCCGCAGATCACGCGCATCAGTGGCGCTGCCAGGAATATCGGACACCGGGAGGTGCGGTCCATTGAGTTGACGGTCCAGTCGCTCCAGACCGGACCCGCTCCGCTCCTCCAAACCGAGGCGGGACTTCCCGACACGATGCTCTACGGGCGCGACCCCTCCCCGTTTCAGATCGATCTCCCCCTAGAGAAGACACCATCCCGCATTGACCTGACGGCCCGGTTCCAGGTGACGCCTGGCCCGATCGCTCCTGGCGCACCAGGGATCCCGGGCCTCCTCCCTGTCGAAGACGCCTGCTCCCCTGGGCGGCATCAGAACGCCGTCCCCCGCCAGTAAGCAAACGCACGGCCCGGTCCCGCGATGGGCCGTGCCCCAGTTCGCAGTTCCCACGACGGCCAGCGCCTGGATCTCCTCCCTGCCCCCGGCCCACACCGCGACCATCCGGGCGATGGGCCCTTCGAATCCCTGGTACCCTGCGGCCAGATGCGCTAGACTGTGCCTCGGGAGGAGGCCAGCCATGCGACTTATATTCCTTGCCCTACTTGTCGCCCTGTCGATGCCTCAGGCCGCCGAGACCGTCCCGAGGGAGTCCGAGTCGGGGATCTTGCCTTCAAAGCCTGCTGCCGTTCCGACGCACGTCCAACGCGTCCAACCGGCGGTGGTGGGGATCAAGGTGCGGGTCCCCCTGGACCGTCCATCCGTGCTCACGCTGGGTCCCGAGCGCTGGGGGGGCGGTGTGATCTTCGATGCCTCTGGATACGCGGTCACGGTCAGCTATGTGCTGCTGGACGCGGTGATGATCCAGGTCTCGCTTCGCGACGGCCGGGTCGTCCCGGCAACACTGGTCGGCCTCGACCTCGAGCACGGGCTCGGGGTCATCAAGCTCGAGGGGGACGGACCGTGGCCCTCCGCGCCGCTGGGGAACTCCTCCGGGGTCACGGTGGGTGAAGCCACGGCGACGATCGGCGTGAACGATGAGAATGAGCTTGTAATCACCCAGGGCAGCGTCCAGGAGATCCGGAGTTTCGCCGGCTACTGGGAGTACATGCTCGACCGAGCCTTTGTCGTGGCCCCGTACAATGCCGCCTTTGGCGGGAGTCCCCTCGTGAACGTCCAGGGCGAGGTGATCGGGATCACCTCCCTGCGGCTCGGGGAGCGTCCCTTTGTGAACCTGGCCATCCCGATCGAGCACTTCACCGCCTCCAAGGATGAACTGCTCTCCAAGGGGAGGGTGCTGAGCCGACGGCCTCGCCCCTGGCTTGGCCTCTACACCCTGCCCACCGAGACGGGTGTGGTGGTCGCCGGGATGTCTCCGGTCGGACCGGCCAGGCAGGCCGGCTTCCAGCGCGGC
Organism: uncultured bacterium; assembly: GCA_964576535.1. GTDB lineage: Bacteria > Methylomirabilota > Methylomirabilia > Methylomirabilales > 2-02-FULL-66-22 > 2-02-FULL-66-22. The sequence continues at coordinate 6,394 of CAZNWB010000038.1, forward strand.
GACGTGATCGTGAGGATCAATGGGGAAGGGGTGGATAGGCAGGAGGAGTTTTACCGAAAGCTCTGGCAGAACCAGGTAGGCCAGGAGATCACCGTGGTCGTCCTGCGGGAGTCGCGCTTTCACGTCATCAAGGTCCGTCCGTTGGATCGGTACGATCTCTTACGTCCCGCAGGCAACTAGCCGAGAGCCGCCTCACCGGCGGGAGGAGAGCTGGAAGCGTTCAGGCAGACAGGGGGAGGGAGACGGTGAACGCGCTGCCGGCGCCGGGGGTGCTCTGAACCAGGATCCGGCCCCCGTGGGCCTCGGCGATGGTCTTGGCGATGCAGAGGCCCAGTCCCGCTGAGCGGGACTCTCGCGAGCGGGAAGGATCCACCCGGTAGAATCGATCGAAAATCCGGGGGAGTGCCTCCGGCGGAATCCCGAT
>CAZNWB010000038.1:6917-30525 GCA_964576535.1 uncultured bacterium
TGTCCGCCGGGCGGCGTATACTTCACGCCGTTGTCCACGAGGTTCCGCAGGAGCTGCTTGAGCCGCTGGCCGTCGCCATGGACGATCAGGGGCTCCAGCGCCTGGATGGTCACCCGGACCTGCTGCTCCCTGGCCAGGATCTCCCCCTCCTTGGCCACGTCTTCCACCAGGCGGTCCAGCTCGACCGGCGCGGACTCGAATCGCAGGGCACCGGCCTCCGCCCGCGACAACAGCAGGAGGTCGTCCACCAGCCGGGCCATGGATTCCACTTCCTCTAACACGCTGCCCAGGACCCGCTGGTACTCCCCGGTGTCCCGCGGGCTCCGCAGGGCAACCTCGATCTCTCCCTTCAGCACCGTCAGCGGCGTCTTGAGCTCGTGAGACGCGTCCGCGGAGAAGCGACGGACCTGGGCGAAGGCGGCCTCCAGGCGCGCCAGCATCTCGTTCAGGGTCCGCGCCAACCGCCCCAGCTCGTCGTCTACCTCCGCCCCCTCGAGCCGCTGGGCCAGATGCTCGGCCCCGATGCGCCGGGCCGTCCTCGTGATCTGGTCCACGGGTCGCAGGGCTCGTCGCGCCAGGAGCCACCCCCCGCCCCCCGCCAGGACGACCGCCAGAGGCACCAGGGCCGCCAGCGTCCAGAGGAAGCGCTGGCGGGCCATGTAGAGGCCCTCCAGCGACATCCCCACTTGGAGGACATTCACGATCTGGCCGTCCTGCATGACTGGAAACGTGAGGACACGGACGGGGAACCGCCCGCCGCTCGACAGGGTTTCGAAGGTGGCGTACCCCTCCGCGGCATTCTTCAGCGCGTTGGGACTGATGTGGAGCGGCTCCTCTCCGAAGCGGGGCATGCGCGGATCCAGTCGACCGTGGGGGTCCAGGAACTGATAGAACCGATCCGCGAAGCTCGGCCCGAAAAACCGGCGGAGCACCTCATCCATGCCCGGAGGGACGAGGCCCGCCCGGCGCCCACTCGCCGCCTGGGCCACGCTCTTGGCCACGCCCTCGAGGGTGGCGTCCGCGTCCTGCCAGAGCCCGCGCATCAAGAGGCCATAGGAGGCGCCGCCCAGCAGGATGAGCGTGGCGGCCAGGATGCCCGTGTACCACAGCGTCAGCCGCGCCCGAATCGACAATCGCTTCATGACACGCTCAATGCAAAACCGACAACGGACAACTGACAACTTTCAATGGAAAAGCGGCAAAAAGCCGATGTCCCCTCTGTGTGGGCTCCCTGCCGTCCATTTGTCGGTTGTCAGTTGTCGGTTTGAGATTTTTCATTCTGCCGTCGAGTCAGCCCTCAGGACGTAGCCCACGCCCCGCACCGTGTGGATCAGCTTGCGCTCCCGGCCCGCGTCGATCTTCCTCCGCAGGTAGTTCACGTACACGTCAATCACGTTCGTGGCCGAATCGAAGGAATAATCCCACACGTGCTCCGTGATCATGGTCCGGGTCAGGACCCGGCCGGGGTTCCGCATGAAGTATTCCAGCAGGGCGAACTCGCGGTTGGTGAGGGAGATCGGCTCCCCGCCACGCTTCACCGTCCGTCTGGCGGGGTCCAGCGTCAGGTCGGCGACCTGTATCAGGGGGACCTGCGTGGTCGCCCCCCGGCGGAGCAGAGCGCGCACCCTCGCCAGGAGTTCGGCGAAGGCAAACGGCTTGGTCAGATAGTCGTCCGCCCCGGCATCCAGCCCCTGCACCTTGTCCTCCACCGCATCCCGCGCCGTGAGCAGCAGCACCGGTGTCGCCACCTTTGCCTGGCGGAGATCCCGGACGACCTGGACGCCTGACTTCCCCGGCAGCATCACGTCCAGGACAATGACGTCGTGGTGGCGGTCCAGCCCCATGGCCAGACCTGTCTCGCCATCCGGGGCCACATCCACGGCGTAGCCCTCCTCCATTAGGCCCTTGCGGATGAAGCTGGCGACCTTGCGATCGTCCTCGACCACCAGAATGCGCACGGGAGGATTCTACTTATCCACAGATTACGCAGATTACGCAGATTACGCGTACAGGTTTCTCGGCTCTCGGCCCAGGACTCTCGACTCTCAAAGTGAGAATGCCAGCGAAAAGGGGACCAAGCAAGCGGAAATTGGCTACCCCAAGGAATCTGCGCAATCTGCGAAATCTGCGGATCAATCGGCGGTCTGGTCTTGTCAGCGGGCGGAATACGAGATGCGGTAGATCACGCCGGCGCGGTCATCCGAGACGTAGAGGGCCCCGTCCTTGCCCGTGATCACATCCACCGGGCGACCCCACGCGCGGCCTCCCTGAAGCCAGCCGCTGGCGAAATCCTGGGGCGCCCCGGGTCTCCCGCCCCGCATCGGAATCCGGATGAGCTTGTAGCCGGTCGGCACCGACCGGTTCCAGGAGCCGTGCAGCCCGACGAACAGGTCGCCCCGGTAGTCGGGGGGAAACATGCCCCCCGTGTAGAAGGTCAGGCCCAGCGTGGCGGAATGCGCCTGGATCTCCAGGGTGGGCAGGGCGGTGGTCCGGCAGAAATCCGGCCGGCCGAAATCCGGGTCGGGAACCCGCTGGCCGTTGCAGTGGGGCCAACCGTAGTGGGCCCCGTCCCTCACCACCAAGATGGTGTCCGGTGGGAAATCGTCCCCCAGCCAGTCCCGGCCGTTGTTCGTGGCCCACAGCTCTCCCGACTGTGGATGGAAGGTGATCCCCACGGCGTTCCGGATGCCCCGGGCGAAGATCCGGCCGCCGGATCCATCGGGATTGAATTGGAGGATCGCCGCCCGGCGGGGGTCAGGCTCCTCGCAGACGTTGCACGAGGAGCCGACCGAGACATACATCTTCGCGTCCGGCCCAAAGGTAATGGTCCGCGTCCAGTGGTTGCCCCCGGTGGGAAGGTCGGAAACCATCACCTCGGGCTTGCCACCCGTCAGATCACCTGGCCGATAGGGGAAGCGCGCTACGGCACCCGTCTCGGCCACGTAGAGCCACTGGCGGAAGAAGGCCAGGCCGTGCGGCCGGTTGAGGCCGTCGGCGTAAACGACCACCCGGTCCGCCTTCCCGTCGCCATCCCGATCCGGGAGAGCCACCACCTGGCCCCGGGAGGGTACCGATACGAAGAGGTCCCCCGAGGGACTCACCGCCATGAAGCGCGGCGCGCCCAGTCCGGAGGCAAAGGTCTCGATCCGGAATCCGGGCGGCAACTGGATCGCGCTCTCCTGGGCGGGCGCCCACGCCGCTGGAGCACAGGCCGCCACCAGGCCAGCCAGGGCGAACAAGAGCGAGTCTCTGAAGCCTTTCACCGCCGTTTCCTCCGCGGTCCCTCATACGTCGCAGTCACGACCGTGTGGATCCCGCCCCGGACATAAAAGTCGCCCACGACCGTCATGCGCCGCGGCCGCGTCGCCTGCACCAGGTCATCCAGGATGCGGTTGGTCACCGCCTCGTGAAAGTGGCCCTCGTCCCGGAACGACCACAGGTACAGCTTGAGCGACTTCAGCTCCACGCACGACCGGTTCGGGACGTACCGGATCCGGACCGTGGCGAAATCGGGCTGCCCCGTCCGGGGGCAGAGACAGGTGAACTCCGGGCACTCGAAGCTGATCTCGTAGTCCCGCCCGGGATTCGGGTTGGCGAAGGTCTCGAGGGTCTGGGAGGGCTTCGTCGGCACGGGCGAATTCCCCTGAGTGCTTGATTTCATAAATCCGTATCGGGTTTCACCCGATACGGATCGCCCTTGGTGAATACGTTCATTGCATTCTTGGGAAAGGACTCAACCAAGGCATCCTGTTTTTCCGACGGAAACAACTGTTATCAAAGGCGATTCGTGTCGGGTTGATCGCAGTCAACCCTACACGAACTTATGAGATCAAGCACTTAGCGGCGCCGTCGGCGCCACCAGCCGTCAATCCCCCAGTACTTCCCGGCGCCGGCAATGAGGACCACGAGGAGCAGGACGAGGAAGTCCTTGTCGTGGGAGGCCGCCGGGTTGGGCCAGCCCTTGGCAAAGAGAAAGTTTCCCACCATGAAGATCCCCACGCCCGCCGCAAACCGGGTCAGGGCCCCCAGCAGCAGCGCCATGCCCGCCAGCGTCTCCCCCAGCGTGACGAGGACTGTGACCAGGTGCTCGTGGGGAATGACGATAGCCTCCAGCCACGTCTTGTACCAGCCGTGCGGGGTGCCGGCGGCGAATCGCTCGAGTTGCGGCAGGAGCGCCCCACCGGAGAGGAAGCCCCGGGCCACCTTCCTGGTTCCGGTCGCGATGAACCAGTACCCGACATACAGGCGCGCCAAGAGCAGCGCGACGCCGGCCAGGTGTCCCGCGAGGCGCTCCGCCTTTTCCGCCATGGCATGCCTACCAGGCTGGCGCGTCCGCCAGGACCCGCCGCAGTTGGTCCAGGGTGATGTTGCACCCGCTGACGAACAGGACCACGGTCTGGCCCCGGAGGCGGTCCTTCAACTTGCGCATCTCCTCCTCGCTCACCAGGACGATCTCGTCAATGTGCTCCCGGATGATGGCGAAGGTGAGGTCGAAGGGGACCCGGGTCATGATCCCCTCGGCCCAGGTCGCCGCCGAGCGGACCAGGGGAGTCGGGGCCAGGTGGTGGCTGATGACCTGGCGCGCGCGATACACATCCTGAAGGGTCGGCGGCTGCATGGCACCCCTTCTCCGGCGCAGGAGGGAGGAGGCTCTCCGCGAGGATCGCGGTCCAGCATACACTGGTGGCACGCACCCGGCAACCGATTCCCCGACCTGTACCGAGGAGCGAGCCACGTCTGAATGCCGGTTGTTCCCCCGCCTCGCCCCCCAGGCGACCCCGACCCTCACCCATACCCTCTTTTTGCCGGACGGCGTTCGGAGATGGCGGGGTCCTTCGGTCGACGCGGGCTCCGCCTGGGGGAGGCCGCAGATCCATCTTGACGCCAGGCCGCGCTGGACATAATCTCTCGGCCTGGATAGAGGGGTGTGTCCGGCAGGCAATCCCCCCCGGGGTTGGGCGCCGAGGAAGCAGACCGGTCCGGAATCCGCCGTCCCTCACCGACGAGGAGCCATTCATGAAGATCAGCTGTTGCTGGCTTTACGCCATTTCGAAGTACGGGTACCCGCCCAGCATCCCGGACACGTACCGCGCCGTGGAAGAGATGGCGGCCCTCGGCTTCCGCCACGTGGAACTGGAAGGAGTGCGGGAAGAGAACCTCCGGGCGGTCCACGACGAACGCAAGGCGCTCAAGCAGCGCTGTGATGATCTGGGTGTCAAGGTGGTGAATTTCTGTCCGGTCCTCCCGGAACTGGTGCACCCCGAGAAAGGACGGCGGGTCCATGCCCTGGACCTCTTCAAGCTGGCCGTCGAGGCGGCCACCTTCTTCGGCTGCGAAACAATCCAGACTGATAGCTACACGCCAGCCCTGGAGTTCGTGGGGGACGCGCCCTACAAAGAGGCCATCGAGTTCGGCAAGAAGTTCCAGGTGAAGGTGGATCCTGCCTTCCGCTGGGACGACCTCTGGGGCTGGCTGGTGGACAGCATCGGGGCCTGTGGCGACGAGGCCGACCGCGCCGGCTTGAAATTCTGCCTGGAGCCCCGGGTGGGGGAGATCGTCAGCAACACCGATGCCCTCCTGCGATTGATGGACGCGGTGGGCAGCGAGAACTTTGGCGCGGTCCTGGACACCGGCCACCAGCACGCGCAGAAGGAAATCCTTCCCCTCAGTGTCGAGAAGCTGGGGGGCCGCGTCTACTACCTCCACGTCTCTGACAACGACGGACAGACCAACCAGCACCTGGCACTGGGGCGCGGCACGGTGGACTGGGACGGCATCTTCCTGGCGCTGAAGAAGCACGGATTCTCCGGCTATGTCGCGGTGGACGTCGGTCGCGTGCCCGACCTGGAGGCACAGGTCCGCGAGTCCAAGGTCTTCCTGGAAAAGCTGGCAGCCCGCCTGCATGTCTAGCCCGAATTATCCGCGAACGGAGTCCGTTCGTGAAGAATGGAGGCTACACGACCAACGCCTTGGGAATTCCTGCGGAACGAATCCCCGTGGAAGGCTGGCTTGACATCGTTCCAAAGTGCATGCAAGGTAGAGCCCTGCGGACTCAGGAACGACGGGAGCGGTCCGGGCGCGCCGGTGCGGGTCCCGGATGGTGCGAGAGGGAGCCATCATGTTCTACGTGATCCTCAGCCGCCACTGTGCCCCCATGCAGCAGGAGCTCGCCACCGCTCTCCAGGGTCGGAAAGACATCCGCGTAGTCTTGGATCGACGATATGGCCAGCGGCGCGTCGAGCGGAAAAGAACCTCTCCGGAGCGTCGCCGGACCAATCGCCGGCGAGCCAGCAGAGGACAGCCCCGCGACTGAAGCGTGGCAGGACCGGGGGCAGACAGCTTCGGATGGAGACGGCGGAGGGCCCCACCTCTGGGAGAGGAGTTCAGCATGGGTCCAGGGTGGCGAGGTTGGCAACCAGGCGTGCTGGGCATGCTCGTGCTCTTGCTGCCCGTGCTTGGCGGGTGCGCCGGGACCGCGGCGTACCTCCGGGGGGAGCACTCCCAAATCCACGCCGGAAATTACGAGCGGGTCTGGTCAGCCACCCTACGTACACTGGACCAGATGAAAATCCAGGTGATCAACACCGAGAAGGACGCCCTGAGCGGAACCATCGCGGCGCGGCGAGCAAACGACACCTCCATCACGCTCACGCTGGAACCGACCGGGGTCGATACCACGAGGGTCAAGATCCAGATTGGAACGTTCGGGGACCGTGACGCCTCCGAGGCGATTCAGGCCCGGATCGTCAGCGTCCTTCGCACCGGACGGTAGGGGCCTGGATGGCGAACCCCCGGTCTCCGGGGGTGCGCCCCGCCACCTCAACCCTCACCGGCCCTGCCACACGCCCCACCCGAGAACGAGCCACCCGACGATCCAGGCAACGCCGCCAATTGGCGTGATGGCCCCCAGCGAGCGAAGACCGCTCAGGCTGAGGCCGTACAGGCTCCCCGAGAAGAGGAGGATCCCCGCCAGGAACAGCCAGCCTGCCGCGCTGGTGGCCGTCCCCGGCCAGCGCGTCGTCGCCCATGCGACGGCGAGGAGACCCAGGGCATGGATCAGGTGATAGCGCACTCCGGTTTCGAAGACCCCCAGCAGCTCCGGCGTCAGGCGTCCTCGCAACGCGTGCGCGCCAAAGGCACCCGCAGCCACTCCCATTCCGGCCAGCACCGCCCCTAGGATGAAGAAGACCCGTTCCATGCTTCCCCCCATGACCTACCGTCCGATGGCGGTGTGACTTGCTCCCTCCGTACTCTCGAGGGTGAGCCTTCTGTCACGATTCCCAGGCGGCCGGCAGCGTCTGGCTCATGGCCTATGGCGTATGGCCGACATCGAACCATCAGCCATCCGCCATACGCTGCCGGTTACTTGTGTCTTCCAAGGAATGTGGTGATGGCGCGGTTGAAGGCCTCCGCCTGCTCCAGGTTGGACAGGTGCGAGGCCGACTTCAGGATGACCAGTTCGGAGCCCTGGATCCGCTCGTGGATCGTCCGCGACGCCGCCACCGGCGTCGCGGGATCGTCCTCGCCCACGATGATCAGGGTCGGCACCGTGATCGCACTGAGCCGATCGGTCAGATCGAGGGCGGCGATGGCGTGGCAGCAGCCGATATAGCCCTGCGGATGCGTCCCGCGGATTATCGCCCGGACGGGATTGACCACGTCGGCACGCTGCTCCCTGAACGGTGCCGTGAACCAGCGGTCGATCGTCGGTTCCACGTGCGGCTCCATCCCCTGGGTCTGGGCCACGCGGATCCGCTCGTCCCACATCGGCCTGGCCTCGGGCGGGACCCGGCTGGTGGTGTCGCACAGGACCAGGCCCTGGAGCATTTCCGGGTGCGTGAGGGCAAGGATCTGGCCGATGAATCCGCCCATGGACAGGCCGATGAAGTGCGTCCGCGCGATCCCCAGGGCGTGGAGCAGCGCCCGCGCATCCTCCGCCAGCTGCTCCAGCGCGTAGGGCCCCGCGGGGGCATCGGTCCCGCCATGACCCCGCGTGTCATAGCGCAGCACCCGATAGCGGGACGCGAGCGCAGGCACCTGCGGGTCCCACATCGAGAGGTTCGTCGCCAGCGAGTGGCTCAGCGTGACGACGGGGCCGGCGGCGGGACCTTCGAGCTGGTAGTTGATACTGATTCCATTCGCGGTGATCTTCATGGGCGGGACCTCCCTGGCGGGGTGGTGAACCTTGGTGGACGCCCCATTCACCGGGAAGATACCCACTTCCCCCAGGAAGGTCAACTGCAGTCAAGGCCAAGGCGTCAGGGTTGTGAGTTGCGTGTCTCGGGGGGCCACAGAGGACTTTCGATGATGACGCCTGCGTAGTCTGCGGATCCATTGGTGGTTGCACCTGAAGGAAATTACTCCACAATGGCGATGGCGCGGACGGGGGAGCCGTCGGCCCCCTCGACGGGAAGCGGGAGCGCGATGAATCGGCAGCGGGGCACGCCGATCCGGTCCAGATTGGTCAGGTACTCTACGACCGCGATGCCGGCCGGGAGGAAGGCGTGGTGGGTGGTGTGGTCCTCGCGCCGCAGGGGCTTCTGGGGATCGAAGATCATCGTCCGGATGCAATGATCCGGCGGGTAGTCGTAGCCGACCGCCTTCACCTTCCGGCGGACCAGCCACTCGCAGGCACTTTCCCCCGTGTAGGGCGCATCCCGCCAGAACCGTTCCGTCTCCACGCCGGCCCGCCTGGGCCAGTCGGTCCGGAGCAACGCGATATCCCCCGCGCGGACGTGCTGGGCGTGCCGCTCCAGGTCGGCAGCCGTCACTTCGGTGTTCTGGCCGACGTGGGTGAGGTCGACGACGGCTGCCTCACCCATCCACTGCTCCACGGGGAGTTCGGCGATGTGTCTGCCCCCCGGCAGGTAGTGCACCGGGGCATCCACGTGCGTGAACGCGTGGCAGCCGAGGGTCAGGACCGTAACCTGGAAGTGGTCGCCTCTCGTATGCGAGGCGCGAAGTTCCGTAGTCATTGTCCAGCGGAAATGGGGCCTGATCGGATAGCTGAGGTCCATAACACGCATGGATGACTCCCGGCTCATGGGTGTCGGAAGGCGGTACAACTTCGGGAGAGAGGTGGGGTTGGACTCGGGGCAGGACCGAACGAGGGGATGTGAGATCCTCGATCTCAGGGGCGTCCTGTCAAGCGCGGCTCCGTCCGGCCATCTGCGCGGCCAACCGCACCGCAGCTTGGAACGCCTCAGGGTTCGCGATCCCCTTGCCCGCGATGTCGAAGGCCGTCCCGTGGGCCGGCGTCATGATCACGAGGGAGATGCCACCCATGATGGTTACCCCACGATCGAACCCCAGGAGCTTTGTCGCAATCTGGCCCTGGTCATGGTACATCGTGACCACCCCATGAAACTCGCCTCGCCTTGCCCGGACAAAGATGGTGTCGGCCGGAAACGGCCCCACGGCCGGGAATCCCGCCGCGCGTGCCTTGGCCACCCCGGGCTCGATCACCGTCTGCTCCTCGTCCCCAAACAGGCCATGCTCCCCCCCGTGAGGATTCAATGCCGCCACGGCGATGATCGGGTCCGCGATGCCCGCCCACACCAGCGTGGCGTGGAGCATCTTCACCGCCCTGACGATCTTGTCCGGGTGCAACAGTGAAGGCACGTCCTTGAGCGGCACATGCGAGGTCACCCGTGTCGTGAAGAGGCCCGCTGCGGCATTGATCTCGCCGAATTCCGTCTCTCCGAGCCACCCCGCGACCAGGTGATGCTCATCGCCGTGGGGACTCCCCCCGAGCCTGAGCGCCTCCTTGTTCAGCGGCCCAAAGACCACGGCGTTCACGGCGCCGGTCCGCGCCAGCTCTACCGCCCTACGAAGCATCGCTATGGAAAGCGTCCCGGCGGCCGCGCTGAGCGTCCCCGGGGGGAAGTCCAGCGGCGGCCACCCGTCATCCACCACGGGAATCATCCCCGGGGGACACGCTCCGAGCTGTGCCGCCTCGCATGGGGAGGCTTTCACGGTGACCTGTGCGACCTGCATCCCTCGCTGGAGGAGCCAGGCCGGCCCAACGACGACCGGCTGGCACACATGCGTCGAGCCGGGATCTGCCAGGCTCTTGGCGATTATCTCCGGCCCGATCCCGGCCGGATCGCCCAGGACCCAGGCGATCTTGGGCGGTGGGTGGGTCGGCATCTGTTCAGCCTCCACCGAGCAGAGGGTCAGAAGACCAGCCCGGCAGCCTGCGGGTCAGATTCGGTGAGACCAGGCTGCGGCCCCACATGGTGGACACCTTCACCGAGCCAATCGAGTAGAAAACGCCGTTACGCGGATGGCTCCCCTTCCCGCGAGCAGGAGAACCCCCAGAGGACCGACGCCCCAAGCGTCACCAGCCCCACCGTATATACCACAGTCCCCACGGCCTGATCCCATCGCAACAGGTTGAGCCGTCCCAGGATGTAGTTCCAGTCGTGCAGGCTGTCTTCCCCGCCCAGGAGCGGCAGGATGCGTGCCCGGGCGTCCTTGACGTATACGGAGACGTTGAAGAGGTTCTGGGCAACCCAGAAAAGCGTGACGGCTGCAGAATACTGCTGCCGGTGCCAGACGAAATAGGCCACGATGCCTGCGGGGATGAGGACCTGCATCAGGCTCCCCCCCAGGACCCCGATGAATTCCCCGAAGAGCCCGAAGACGACGTGGCCAGCCTCGTGAAAGACAAGATCCACCCGGTCAAGAAAGCGATAGGTGCTCGGACCCGCTGCGCAGACGATGCCGTAGGCCCCGACGACGGCGATGAATCCTGCCTTGACAGGGTTGAGACCCTTCACATCAATACCTTCCGGCGGTCCACGCGAGAGAGTCGGGGCGAGGCAGGAACCGAGACCGGGCGCTGCCGGAGGCTGAGTATACCAGAAGGCCCCAGGCGCACAATGGGGGCACGTCCTTGGCGTGGATCGTGCCCCCATGGCTTGTTCCGGGCTGATGGCTCAGAGCCGACCGCTGGACGCCTCCTCCCTCAGTACCGGTTCGCCGACCCGAGGACCGTGGCGTTCTTGTGCTTGATCATCTCGATCAATTCCTTCCGGGCAGGGCCAAGGTACTTGCTGGGGTCGGTGTAACTGGATTTTTCGGCCACCACGTGCTCTTCGATCCCGGCCAGCCTGCCCAGCTCGCCCTCGACGCTCACGTCATACTGATGCGCGTAGGCCACGACCTGCTGGCTCAGCTTGACGTTCTCTTCGTACGGAAGATGGGAGCCGTCAATCATGACGTACGAGAATCCGAATTCGATACAGGATTTGCACAGCTCGAAGGAGTCCCCATGGTCCAGATGCAGGCTGATCGGGATCTGGCTCCCCATCTCGCGGGCCATCTTCACCGCGCCCAGCGTCTCTTTGTGACGGTTCAGCTTGACCCAAATTCACCGTCATCGGTAGAATGCGCGAGCCAGGTTTCCTGGGTGGAGGCCCGATGCGCTGTCCTGCCTGCGGCTTTATTGGCTTTGACCACGTGCCCACCTGCAAGCAGTGTGGGAAAGAGCTTCCCCGTCTGCGACCAACGGCGCGGATCGCCAGTCAGGGGACTGGGCGGGGGAGTTCCGGGGCAGAACGGCTCGGTGAGGACGAGCCTCTCGTGTCCGCGACGGTCGAGCCCGCGGGCCCCGCGGACGCCCCACCCCCGGCGTCCCGGGTGCCGGAAGACACGGAGGCTCCGGAGAGCAGGGTTGCGCGTGCCGATCTCACCACTCTTCGCAAGGCCGGGTTTTGGCGACGCGCTGTTGCGCTCCTCGTGGACCTGGCAATTGTCCTGGCGCTCGTGGCGTCCGGCGGGATACTGGTGGCCCTGGCGGTTCGGGTCGGCGGCTGGCTCTCCTCGACGCCAGAGGTTGCCCTGGAGTGGTTGGAGGAATCGGCGAGGCGCTTCCTCTTGGTCCTCATTGATCTCTGCTATTTCACGCTCTTTGTCGGATGCCGCGGCCAGACGCCTGGGAAGATGCTGTTTCGACTCCGGATCATCCGGGTGAGTGGCGAGGAGGTCGGTTACGGCAGGGCCTTCGTGCGCTGGATCGGTCAGATACTCAGCTTGCTGCCTCTGGGGATCGGCTTCCTCATGATTGCCTTTTCCCGGAAGAAGCAGGGGCTGCACGACAAGCTGGCGGGCACCTACGTCGTTCGACTTTCCTCGTAAGAAAAAACTAACCGCCAAGGACACCCAGCGTCAGCGCTGGGTACCCGGAACCCAAAAGGTTGGTACCGGCGGTTGAAGGCAAGGCAATTCCCCTTGACACCGCGGGCGTATTTCAGTACCGTACCCCCCGTTCTCACCCCCAGAGGAGCCCCCTGAGGCATTTCCTAGGGTAAGCGCACGGGCAACTCTCGGCCCTTCCATCCCGCATGGGCAGGTAGCTCAGTCGGTAGAGCACGGGACTGAAAATCCCGGTGTCGGCAGTTCAATTCTGCCCCTGCCCACCATGCCCCGCTCTCCTCTTTCATCGCCCAGAGTCCGTGCGAAGTTTGTGGCGCGGATCTTCCAGCCTGTTCACATCCATCAAGGGAATGCTCCCCCGCACCCCCCGGCTGAAGTAGAACAGGCGATCTCCGTTCACCCAGGTCTTATCCACCCGAATCGTGCTTCCGCTCGTGAGGAAGACCGTTATCAGCGGCTCGGCGCCCTGCTTTCGGAACGGCGGCGCCTCCGCGGCTGCCCGTGGGTGGTAACGCGTTCCTCCCCCCTGCTGAGATCCGGGCCCGCCGATGAGCTGGGTCGGAAGCCTGTTGGGCGCCGTGAGATTGCCCTGGCTGCGGTCGCATTCCACCCGGGAGAGCGAATCGCTGGGGGTGGCTGCGCAGTCCGCCCCCAGGCTCGAGCCGGCCTGCAGGACTCCCACGAGGCAGATTGACAGGACACTGATCCGTTTCATGGCGACGCCATCCTCTCTTCGCCGGTGCCCTCACCCACGTCCCGCCGCCTGCCCTCCGCGCCCACCGACGAGAGCCCTGCGCCGCCTTCGCTGCCGACCCGGTCGTGCCTCGGTCCGGCCGTCATCCGCGCGCTGTCCCAGCGCACCGGGCGGCTGGCCGGGGGCTTCGTCGCAGCGATCTCAGCGGTCGCCTTGAACTTCACGGATCTCCAGTAGGCCTCGGCCTGGGACTTGGTGTGCTGGCTGTTGATCTGGATCCTGATGCCTCGGATCTTCTCGGGCTCTCTCCCAAAGAGCCGCCTGTAGTCCGCGACCACGTCCCGCCTCTCGGTGATCCATTTCCCCGCTTGAGTCTCACCGGATCGGACCACAACCGCATGCAGGTCCAGGAACGGATAGAGCGGGGGCGACGGCACCTTTGACGCGATTCCCTCCGGCGCGGTGCTGTCCCACATGTAGATGATGACCTCTTGCCGGAGGCCCCCCCAGGAAAAGACCACGATGAGCTGCGCGGCCTGGTCGTCTGTGACGGGCCGACGGAAATCTCCCCCCGTCGGCAGCTCGGTGACCTTCCACTGCCACTCGAGGTAGGGAGTCTTCTTGAGGTCGATGTCAACCGCTCTTGTGAGGGAGAAAGACGACAGCCGGCTTCGGAGCTTGAGCGCCTGGCCGCCTCCATCGGGCACGAGGGTCAGGTCTGGCTCTCCCTCATGCACGGACAGCTCCCATCCTCGGGGGATCTTCTGCTGCTCCGTCTGGAGGAAGTCGCCCACCACCACCTCTTCGACCGAGATCGCCCGGACGGGGGTGTGGGCGAGGCAAAGGGACAGCAGTCCTCCGGCAAGCACCGCCAGGCCTGAACGTGTCTTTCCCGGGAATTTCATCTTGCTCTCAGCTCCTCCGCTCTTCTTCTCTTTCTTGAATTGGGGGGCAGCGCACCGGGCGCGCCGAGCCAGCGGACCATCTCGGCGGCCAACGCCAATGCGCCTGCCATGCCGGGCAGACCATTTCCCGTCGGGGCCCGGGAAGGCCGGGGGGCCGGCGGCGCAAATGCTTTAGGTTCGGGAACTAGCGAAATCGACGGGGGCTAGGGGAATTCGCGCGCCAGGCGGTGGACCCGGAAGGTGTGCCGTAGGGATACAATCGGCCGAACTTTCGGCCGGAAGGAACTGTGTTGGTTCGGCACGCCCTGCGGGGAGATGCGGCGAGATTAGGATAGGAGGAGTGCACGGTGGAGCATATTGGCAGAATCCCACTCAGGGATGGGATGCCCGAACTCAGCAAACCGCATGCACTCCTCCGGCAGTTCTTGCGCTCCCCTTCTTTGGCGGGAGATCACGAAGTGAAGAGTTTGCATGGTGCAGTCACAGTCTGATTCGTCTCCGTGTTCGTCATCTCCGCGGACCATACTGGAAACACACCCGGAAAATCGAGAGGTTCCGGGCAGTCGGGTCACGGGTTGAGTGCCGCCGAGGGGACAGGAACGAATCTTGCCATTACCAGTCGGGACCCGCGTGGCCCAGCCGGTGTTGCCTTCCGGCAGGGCCGATCTGTCCAGAGGCCAAGGCGTTTGGGAGGAATCGTGAGCGACTGGTTCTGCCGACTCTGCGCAAATCAAATTCGAGGGCGAAATACCATGCCCGCGTATTGTCCGAGGTGTGGGTCAAGCAAGTTCGAACGGAGGAACGGTGCCGCGACAAGTCCCGCTGCCAGCACGGCCGCGGCCCTTGAACAGTCCAGCGTGTACGCGGCGCCTTCCAACAATCCGATGCGGCGGATCACCACCCCATCGGCCGGTTCCGGGCCGCATCGCGAGCGGCGCGGCGCGGCGCGGGTTCATCCCAAGGAGCCCGTGGAGGTGCGCCTCTCCTGGCTCGGCCCCCTGAAGGCCGTGAACATCAGCGCAAGCGGTCTCCTGGTTGAACACAGCACACCGTTCAAACCCGGGGCCGTCTGCGATGTGCAGCTTTGTCGAACCGGCCGAACGATCCAGCTCCGCGGCCAGGTGGTCCGGAGTGCCGGGGCGAACGGCGACGGCGCGAGCCACCCGGCAATTCGGTACTGGACAGGCGTCCGGTTTCTCGAGATCCCCCAGAGTATCTTTGCCTTCCTGCCGGAGCTTTCCGAGGGTCTTGCGTCGAGCAACCCCTCCCTCTTGACCTGACCTCCTCGAATCCCATCCGGCACAGCGGGAGAGCATATGCCGGGCGAAAGCAGGCCGCAGCGGCTGCAACCGTCAGGGAACAGGGATGGGGGCCTGATCATCGTGGCGCGGGACCAGCCCGACCTTTGGCGTTATCTGGCGGAGCAATTCGCAAAGCAGAACGAGGTCCGGGTCCTCCAGGACCGGCGGCAGTGGGAGCGGCGGCAGCGCCGGTTGACGTGGGAGCCAGAGCGGCGCAATGCGGACCGGCGCACTCCGCTGAGCATCAACACTGACCTCCGCCACCGGTCATTCCTGATCGTCCCCCAGCGGCAAAAACCGCCCGAAGGCCGACTGCCCGAGTTCGCCTGACCGTTCCCCCGGAAGTTCATAGCCTCCATCCACCCCTCACCCAGCGCCCGCATCTGCCACGGCCGGAATCGACAGATTGATTCCGCCTCTGCCACCAGATTCTTCCGAGCAGGGACCGCACCCATGTCGTCGCATACTCTCCAGGGACGCAATGCGGCGTGTCCGTCCTTCACCGCAGGAGTTCCCAGGGTTGCCCCGGAGAGCCGGAGGGTGCGCAAGCGAGTCGACACGGAGAACAGCACGCAACCGTGCTTGCATATAGGCGAACTTTGTGCAATAGGTACCTGGGTCGGGAGGGCGGAATTTCTCGGCAGTCATCCATGAACTGACTTCGAGGTTCCGAGCGGCATGGTCGCAAGGCTTCTCAAGCGGTTGATCCAAAAGAATAGAGCGTTCATTCTCGCCCAGGTGATCGAGGTCAAGGGCCTCATGCAGCTCCTGATGAAGAATCGGAACACGGGCAAGCAATGGACACGAGAAGAGGTTTGGCAGATTCGGGTCCATCTCAAACAATTATCCAAGATGGTGCCCGTCATTCTCGTATTCCTGTTGCCAGGCGGCGCTTTTCTCTTACCCCTCCTGGCTGAGGTCCTTGACCGAAGAAAGCAGAGCCGGCCCAGCCCCACGAACCCTCCCGGCCCCGGCACCTGATCGAAAGGGCATCTTCCCGCCGCGGCCAACGTTCCCCGCAGGATCGTCCGGATCCCGTCATTCAAACAGGCTACCCACCTCGGGACCCCCCAGTCCTCTGCCAGGCGGAATGCGGAATTATGAGGCCACCCCCCCAAAGCTTTCGCGCTGGCAAGTCTGCCAACATGATCAGGCGATGACCTCCTGGGGTGCCAATGTGATGTGACGCCTCCCCGTCTCTCCGTTCCCATGTCTGGGTTCGCCTGCGCGACCGGAACCTCAGCTTTGTCCATGGGTTAAGCGATCCCCGCCCCGCCCCGCCCCTCAATCTATTCCCCCGGCATGCACATTGCCCCACGAGAGGTCCCAACAGCCAAGGAAGCCAGGCGCGATATGGTCGGATGTGGGGGGTTCGTCGGGAATGGAGGGGGGAGACAATGAAAGCCGCAGCGCGTCATCCAGCGTTGACAAGCCTGTCGGTTGGGCTTTTCTTCCTCTCTGCAGCCATTGGGCACAGCGCGTCACCTCCTCCAGCGGAGGAGGGACGAGCGCAGCTCGGCAGGATCGGCGTGGTCTCGGCACATCTGACTCCGGAGGTCGAGTACCGGACGCCGGCGAAGGGCGGGGTGGAGGGCGCCGTTAGCGGGGCGGGGAAAGGCCTGGCCTTGGGGGCGCTTGGTGCTGCTGGCTGCGTTCTGAGCCTTGGGTATGCCGTCTCGAATTGCGCCGTGGGCGTGGGGACCCCTCTCTTGGTGATGTTAGGTGCGATCTCCCAAGCAGGAAGCGGGGTGCCTCTAGCGGAAGTGCAGGCCGGAGAAGCTGCCATCCAGACTGCCCTCGCGGAGAGCAATCTCGAGGAGGCGCTGCGGGACCGCTTCCTCAAGATTGGTCGCGCCCGGACCGGCCGATCCCTTGTCCTCATTCCGGATCGAGGGTGGACCGGTCCAGTCAAGGCAGGGACCTTCCCGCCCAGGATCAGCCGAGGCGTCGAAACGGTCGTCGAGCTAGGGGTCCAGGGTTTCCGCCTGGAGCTCTCGAATAGATCTTCGCTGGGGGCCATCGGGGCACTGAATCCTGCCGACCCCGATCCGGGGCTCACCCTGACGGTGACCGCCCGGGCTCGCGTTGTCAGGGTCGTGGACGGCACCGAGCTCTCCAGACATACCGTGAGGTACCGCGGCGGAGTGCGTCGCTACGCCGACTGGGTCGCCAACAATGCACAGGATGTGCGGGAAGAGCTGGATCGTGCCAGCGAGAGTCTCGCCGCAGACATCGTCGCCCGGCTGTTCGGTGGGTCGATAGATACCAGAGGTGCGGCGGCGGCACTCTGACATGGAGCAGGCGAAGCGATGTCTTCAGGGGGTTCCACCCTGACCACCCGGTGGGGCATCCGATCATGCTTCGCTGGGGGGCGGAAAGCCGCGGTGCCGAGGATTCTTCAACCAGCCGGCGCGGCCGTTATGCCTCACCGATCCGCCGCATCCACCACAAGGCCGGCCCGATCCCCTGTTGGATCTTCTGCGATTCAACATTCACGGCATCCAAGAGCGCCCGGACCATCTGGGCATAGACCGCCTTGTACAGCCCATCGCGTTCCGCATCCGTCAAGTCCCGTTCGATCGCACGTTCCACCGACTCGATGGCGAGCCTTGTCAGTACGACAATGAGCGCCCTCGCCGCGCTGATGTTCCAGAGAGACGGGGATGCCGCCTCGGCGGCCTGCCCTTCCCCAAACAGCGCTCTCGTAATACGATGGTGGAGGCGTTGAGAGACCTCCAGGACAGCCTCTGTGGTGACCTCGGAACCCTGATTCTCTTTTCGCATCGCCGTCATCCCTTCCGAATCGGCAGACAACGCCGTCCGCCCGCACCCCGACGCCTGGAATCCTCCCGGACGAGAGGGACACTGATCGCCTGAACATGGCCTCGGGGTTTCCGAACACCCCCGAATGTGCAATCGAAAAAGAGAGGAACCGAGGGCGGTATTCCCTCGTCGGGGAGTATGGTGGGGTTGGTCTCCCCTCGGACCTCGAAGGAGGGGAGTCCGCTTCCGGGAAAGGCTATGCAAACCCTCCCCAGCTGTCAAGGGGAATAGGGGCGCTGTAGAGAGGAACGCGGATTGGCCCCAGAACGGCCGCGCGTATTCCGGGTGAGGACTCAGATCGGCAGGCAGGATTACGGGATCTCGGTGTGAAGGCTCTCGTCTCAGGTCGGAATTACAGAGACAAAGTCAAAACTGGGGGGGTCGATGAACTCTGCCTTGGCAGCCTGGGAGTATTCCGTTTCAGGCAGGACGGCAGCCAGCGCAGGATTCTTTTGGGCGGCGGTTAAGAACAGCGCCACGGCGCTCGCCAGGGTGCGCTTGGCACGTTCCTTTGTGACGGCCTGCGAATAGATGTTGAGGGCCGGGGCGTAGCCGACATGAACCTTGGCCTGCCTATCGTAGCTCAGGACGGCCGTCAGGCGAGCCCTGAGGGGCTTTCGGTTTGCTTTTGATCCATGTCTTGCCTGAGGTGACATGTGACTTGACCTCCCAACCGCCGTCCCGAAAGACTCGCGGTAATCCGCGGGTGTGGAAAAGCAAGGCCCGTGCCGATGCCAGTCCGAGGCTGCGTCGAAACGAGGAGCCGTCCCGCGCGAATGATGTAGAAACGGGCTGGCAGCCCACATCCCAAGGGGGATATGATTCCCGGCGGGTGAGCCAGGGGCCAGGCCAATCGGCGTCCTTCGATGTCAAAAATTCTCCATTCGCTGTCAAGAAAGGCCAGACGGGAGCGGGTCAGTCCAGTCCGGGGCAGCGATCCACGGGGGAGATTGGGCTGGCTACCCTGGCATTCTGCTTGCTTATGAAGTCCAAGTGGTCACGTCTCGGACACCGGAAGGCTGCCCAATGGAAGACTTCACCACTCAACGCCGTTTCCCTCGCTACCGGGTGTCCCTCCCGGTCCTGTACAGGTCCTTGCCCGAGGGAGTCAGAGTGGGAGCGGGCTGGACGCAGGATCTGAGCGAGGGAGGCTCCTGTGTGCAGTTGGATGAGCGTGTCTGGCCCGGGACGTCCCTCAATTTCCGCCTTCAGACGGACCGCGGGTTCATCGAGTTGACCGCCCGGGTGGCATGGTCTGGAGAGATCCATCCGGAAGGCGGCACTCTTCATGGGGTGACCTTCGTCCAAGTCCCCGCGGTCCAGCGCCAGGCGCTCCAAGGTCTGCTGCACTCGAAGCAAGAGGCCAGGGAGACCGGGGTGCGCCTTCCCCTGGTGCTCTCGGTGTCGTGTCGGCCCAAGGGCCAACCCGGACCGCCTCTCTACGGGCGGACAGGGGATATCAGCCGCGGGGGGCTCTCGCTGCGCCTGCTCCACGCGTTCCCTCCCGGCATGGCCCTCGAAATCACGATTCATGCGCCCAAGGGGCCGATCCCTGCGGAGGGGATGATCACCTGGGTCGCCCCCCCAGAGACGCGGAGGCCAGGAGAACTGATCCAGCACGGCTTGCGCTTCACGACCCTCGACTGGTCCACCTCGCTCTCTCTGGGCCTTGTCGTGACCGAGCCGGCGTAAAGGGTTCTGGGCGCAGATTGGCCGCGCCCGGTTCACCCTGCCAGAGGTTTGGCGATGCTCGAGGTTGCACTGCAACGCAAATTCCCCCGGTATCCGATTCAGCTCCCGCTCCTCTACAGGCCGACGCTTCCCACGCCCAATAATAAGATCGGGGCGGGCTGGACCCGGGATCTCAGCGAGCGAGGGGCGTGCATCGAGTTGGCCGAACGCCTCCCGCCAGAGGCGGTCGTGAATTTGCGCCTCCGGACGGACCGTGGCCCGATCCAGGCAGACGCGCAGGTGGTCTGGACGGGGGACCGCACGCCACCCAGCGGTGCCATCCCTCACGGGATGAGCTTCACCCTGATCTTGCCGGATCAATCCCAGGTCCTTCGAGATCTGCTCCTTCCGCTCTCTCTCGCGCCGCACGCGGGGGTCCGCTTGCCCGTAGATCTCCCCGTCATGTGCCAGCCCAAGAATCCTCCAGGGGCTACGCTCCAGGGGCGCACAGGCGATATGAGCCGGGGAGGGCTCTTGTTGCTCCTCCCCGAGGCCCTGTGCCCCGGAACGGCGCTCGAGGCCACATTGCACACTGCCACCGGGCCGCTCTCGGTGGCAGGCGTGATCGTGTGGGCGGAGCCGCCCGAGAGGCGGACGTACGGGCGGTCGATCAGGCACGGGATGCAGTTCACCTCCCTGGACTGGTCGATCTCGCTCTACCTGGGGCTCCTGCTCGCGGAACTCGCCTAGCGATCTTCCCGCCCTGGCGACACCCGCTGGGTCCAATTGCAAAGCACTCGTCACCAGCCTCGGTGCTGTTCTTTCCCACCACTGTGTCGGCCGGCAGGTCCCCCTTGGCGTGCCTGGGGCACCGGGATACAGGTCTTCGGGCGGACAAAGAGACGCTGAGCTGAACCGTCACGGCTTGACAGTGCGGGGGGAAGTCTGCTATGTGCCTGAGAGCAGTCCCGCGAGGATCCTCGTGCAGCATTCTGAACGACTCATCAAGTTGCTCGAGCATCTCCAGACGCACACCAAGACAGAGCCGGATGCGCTGGCCCGCGCTTTTGGCATCTCGCAGCGGACACTCCAGCGCGATCTGGATGCCCTGGCCGCGGCCGGCTTCCCGGTGTACTTTGATCATGGCTACCGCCTGGCGGCCCCCGCCATGTTGCCGGCGATTGCCCTGACGGTGGACGAGGCGCTGGCGCTCCGGGTGGCGGCGCAGTCCACTTCCCCGCGGGCGGAGCGTCGCACGGCGCGGGCCCTGGCTCTCGCCACGGAAAAACTCCAGCAGGCGCTCGCCACCCGACCCCCCGAAGGACCCCCGGAGCGTCAGCTGGCCCTGGCCTTGCCGATGCAGGACCCCCGCACAGAGAAGCTCGTGACGACCCTGACGACGGCGATAGCGGAGCGGCGGTCCGTGAAGCTGGCCTACGTGTCGGCCGCTCGCCGCTCGGCCAAGGCGCGGCCCGCCGATCCCTATCGGCTCCTCCCATCCCCCCTCGGCTGGGACCTCCTGGCCTACTGCCACGAACGGCGAAGGATCCTGCGCATCCCACTGGCGCACCTGCGGGAAGTCTCGCTCATGCAGCGGCGGTATCGCCCGGTCTCGGCCCGTCTCTTGGAGCGGCACATGCACCGGGGGCCGGCGGCCCTCTCGGAGCTTCACTGGGTTCGGATCGCCTGCCGCCCGCCCCTCGCCCAGGTGCTGCGCAAGCACCCGCCGGCCGGCGCCTTTACGTGGGAGGACGGCCCGGAGGGAGGCATCATCTTCACAATCGCCGCCTTGCGGCTGGCGGACTTGCTTCCATGGCTTCTGGCGTGCGGCGACGCCATCGAGGTCCTGGAGCCGTCCGCCCTGCGGCACGAGATGCACCGGATCGCCCAGGCGATGACGGCTCGTCATGCCACCACGTCCGCGTCCGGACATCTCCGGAGTTCCGCCAAGGCCCAATCCGATCTGCATTCGCCTGATGAGACATCGTGAGTGTCATAACGGAGGGGAGGTCGTGCCGATCTACGAGTACTACTGTCAAGACTGCCGGCGTCGGGTGAGCATCCTGGTCCGAAGCATCAGCAACCCGGGCACCCCCACCTGCCCGCGCTGCGACGGCCGCCACCTGGAGCGTCTCATGTCCCGCTTCGCCCGCATCCGCTCCGAAGACGCTCGACTGGACTCCCTGGCCGACCCCAGCTCCCTGGGCGACCTGGATGAGAACGATCCCAAGAGCGTCGCCCGCTGGGCCAAGAAGATGGGGAAGGAGCTGGGCGAGGACGTTGGCGAGGACTTCGACCAGATGATGGAAGAGGCCATGGAGGAAGAGGCGGCCGGCACCGGCGGCGAGAAAGACAGCGGCGGCGACCTCGGCGACGACCTTTAGCACTGGCAATCTGGCAATCTGGCAATCTGGCAACTCGGCAACCTGGGGTGTCGAGTTCCCTGATTCCCCGATTGCCAAATCGCCCAACTGCCCGGTTGCCCAGTCGCCTGATTGCCTGATTGTCAGCTCCCCTGATTGCCGGTTTCCCCCAGTTGCCAGATTGCCTGATTGCCTGATTGCCTTCCTATGGATCTGTCCCGCATCCGCGACGATCTCGAGAAGTTCGCCGAGGCCCTGAGCCGCGAGGAGTATCTGACCCGCGCCGGCCTGAAGGACGAGAGCCGGGCGGCCGCCATCCGCGAGCGGTACGCCGCGCTGGCGTCGCGGTCGCTCTTCGACGAGGTCTGGGGAAAGGCCCGGGCGGCTTCGGGAAACGAGGAGGCCCGAGGTCTGCGATTCCTGGCCGAGTTTCTCGGGACGAACTGGATCGAGTATCAGGTGCGGGAGTCCAGCGATCGTCTCACCACGGCCGAAGCGGGACAGACGATCGCCGTGGATGGGGAGAACATCCCCCTTCGCTCGGCCGAGATCAGGATCAAGAACGAGGCTGACCGGTCCCGCCGGGCCAGCCTGGAGTTGTCTCGACTGTCCGCCGTTGCCGAACTCAACGGGCTGCGCCGGGAGATCCTGGAGCGATCCCACGCAGAGGCCCAGCGCCTCGGGTTTGCCGGGTACACCAGCTTTTGCCAGGAGCTGTCGGGGATCGACCTCGTCGCACTCCGGGAACTCACCCGGCCGATCCTGTCCCGCACCCAGGACATGTACCGCGACCTCCTGGCCTGGTACCTCCGGCGGCGGCTCGGGGTCGAGCCCAGGGAGGCCCGGCGGCACGACCTGGCCCGGCTCTTCCGCGCGCCGGAATTCGACGGCAGCCTGCCGCCTGGCACCCTTCGGGAGGCGGCCGAGGCCCCCCTCCGCCGCATGGGGATTGATCCGAACGCGGCGGGCCGCATCCGTGTGGACGACGAGCCCCGGCCAAAGAAGGTGCCGCGGGCATTCGTGGCCACGCCGCGGATCCCGGACGAGATCATCCTGGTCGTCCGTCCCGGTGGCGGCCCCGACGATTACGCGGCCTTCCTCCACGAGCTGGGCCACGCCCTGCACTTCGCCCACACCGATCCGCGCCTCCCCGTGGAGGACCGGCGCCTGGGCGATGCCTCGGTCACCGAGGCCTTTGCCTTCCTGATGGACGGCCTCCTGCGAGAGCGCGGCTGGCTCCGCCGGTTCGTCGGGCTGGCGCAGCCGGCGGACCTTCTCCGCTTCACCGCCTTCCACAAGCTCTGGTTCCTGCGCCGCTACGCCGCCAAGCTGGAGTACGAGCTGACCTTGCACGCGGACGGCCCGACCGCCCGCTGCGCGGACCTGTACCGGGACCTGCTGGCAGGAGCCACCCTGGTGGACTGGCCGCGCGAGCTGTCCCTCGCCGACCTGGACCCCTTCTTTTACGCGGCCCGGTACCTGCGCGCGTGGATCTTCGAGGCCCAGCTTCGGGAATTGCTTCGCGAGCGCTTCGACGAGGAGTGGTATCGGAACGACCGGACCGGGCCATTCCTCTTGGCGCTGTGGCAGCGGGGGCAGCGGCACCCCATCGAGCAGCTCGCCATGGAGCTGGGCCTCGGCCCCCTCTCCCTGGATCCCCTCTTGGCCCAACTCACCGCCGCCCTCAACTGA
>CAZNWB010000039.1:0-4200 GCA_964576535.1 uncultured bacterium
TGGGGGCGCCCCACTTCTTGTCCAGGACGACGTTGCGCCCCTTGGGGCCCAGGGTTACCTTCACGGCGTTGGCCAGCTTGTCCACGCCGTTCCGTATGGCCCGGCGGGCCTGTTCATCGTAGAGCAACTGTTTGGCCGGCATTGTGCGTGCCTCCTTCTCGGGGTGTTGCATGATCGGTGAACTTGTCCGCGCCCGCCTGGGGTGCACCCCCAGCCGGGGCGGCGTTACTGCAGGATGCCCAGCACGTCCTCCTCGCGCATGATGAGGTGCTCCTCGTCGGCCACCTTCACCTCGGACCCGGAGTACTTGCCGAAGAGGATCTTGTCTCCCGCCTTGACCTCCATCGGGATCCGCTTGCCGTGTTCGTCCAGCTTGCCCGGGCCCACGGCGATCACCTGCCCCTCCTGGGGCTTTTCCTTCGCGGTGTCGGGGATGATGATCCCGCCCTTCTTCGCCTCTCGCTCCTCCAGGCGCTTCACCAGGATGCGGTCCTGCAATGGTCTGATCTTCTTCATGGTGCGTCACTCCTTTCGGCAGGTGGTATGGATGGAAAAGGCCACCCCTGAAGCCGGTCTCCGCGACGTGGATGGCAACTTGAGAAACCTGCGCGGCCTCTACGGAAGATCCGTCACATAACTATCCATCCTGGCCAGGATCGCGCGGATGGTCTGCGAGCCCCGCGCCTCATCCGCGGCCAGCCCCTCCAACTTCCCGCGGAGGGTCACGTCCGAGGTCAGCCGGCCTGCCTGCAGGTACAGCGCGTGTAGATCTTCGGTCTCTCCCAAGTCCCGGATGAGCTTGGTGGCCGTCAGCGTCCCGGGGCGACGCGCGGGGGATGCGGCTGCCGCCAGGTGGCCGGGGCGCGTGACTACCCCGCCCGCCTGTTGTCGCAGAACGCTTCCGCAGCGGCTTCTGCTTCCACCTGGGTCCTCCAGGGTCCACCAACGACCGGCCGATCCCCCCCGACATCCTTCAACGCCACGCGCGCCTTGGCCCACCAGACACCCTCGTCTCGGAGCGTCGTGATCGTGTACCGCTGGTACGGGTAGCTCGTTCTGTCTTCGTCCATGGTCGCTCTCTTTCCCATCCTCACCCGGGAATTGGCCCCGACCCGCCGCGAGGCCAGAAGATCAAAGGCAATCCCCGTGGAGTCCAGGGTACCGCGTCCGCGTAGATCCAATCCCAGCATCGAATGTCGAACATCGAATTTCGAACTACGAAAGGATCCTTGTTCAGTGTTCACGATTCTGCGTTCGATCTTCCCGCCGCAACCGTGCCGTCTGTCTCTCCATCCGACCGAAAATATTAGGATAGGCCCTTAGGCGCTGGGAGGGCTGACTTTCATGTTCGCGGCCCGCGGTCCCTTGTCCCCCCTCTGGACATCGAATTCGACGGCTTGCCCCTCCGCAAGTGTGTCGAACCCCTCTCCCTGGAGGGCGGACCTGTGAAAGAAGAGCTCAACGCCATCGTGTCCCTGAATGAACCCGAACCCTCGCTCCCTGACCAGCTTCTTGATCGTGCCCGTTGCCATCGCTTCTTCTCCTCTCCGGACGTCCGTCCGGAACCCGTTGAGGTTTCCGCCGCCGACCCACCACGACGTTCTTCGTGCCTGCTTCAGCCCCGCGCCTCCGGCCGTCTTCTCAGGACGGCTGTGCCCTTGTGAGCAGCGCCTGCAGCTCCTCCCGCTCCAGCACCGCCTTCTCCAGCAGTCGGCGCGCGAGCTGCTCGAGGCTCCTCTTTTCCGTGAGCAGTGACGTTTACGTCCCTAGGCGCTCGCGTGCCAGAACTGGCGCTGGGCCACGATCGCGATGGCCGCCCCGACGAACGCGACGACGCCCAACATGAACATCCCCGCGCCCGGAGAGATCTCCAGGCCCCGGAAGATCACGCTCCCCGCGATGCTCCCGATGAGACCAAGGACGAGGTCCCCGATCCGCCCGTACCCCCCGCCTCTCATGACGATCCCGGCCAGCCAGCCGGCCATCAGCCCCACGACAACCCACATCCCCCACATCTCCAGCAACATGACGCTTCCTCCTTCTTCAGCGGATGCTCCGGCCTTCCGCCTGCCCCTCGCGCGGTCTGGCGTGAGGCTGGATACCGCTGTCAGGCGGCCCCCAACCACCCCAGATACTCCGCTCCGACTTACTGTCCGCCGATCGTCACGGTGAAGGTGACCGCCTCCTCCTTGTACGGTGACGGGATGTACACGAGCTCGAGGCGGATCTCCTTCAGCTTCTTCGCCTTCAGGGCTTCGGCGGGGAAGTCCACGTCCATGGACTGGGTCGCATCCTTCCCGGGGTCGAGCGTCTCGGCGCCGTACGTGGCGAACCTGATGGTCGGTTCGGTCTGTGCCTCCGCGAGCTTGATGGGCTGCCCCTGGGCATCGATGTACTGGATCTTTCCCCCAACAAGGCGGACGGCCTGATCCTTCGAGCTATTCTTCAGCACGAGCTTCCCCGTGAGCTTCGCCGGGCTGACGATGCGGCCGGAGCCCTTCTCGACCCGCTCCGTCACCTTCATCTCCGTCACGTTACCCGTGACGATCCCGGCTTTCACCTTCACCGCGGCCGGCGTCACCGTGTAGACTTTATCCTCGATCACCACCGCCGGTCCTGAGGACTGCTGGGAGCAGCCGAGGGTCATCGCCGCCACCGCCGTGGTTACCAGCATCAGCCCTACCCATTTCCACATGGTCGCCTCCTTCTCTGAAAGCCGCTGATCCTCAGCGCGTGCCGTCGTCCCGTTTGCCTGCGCGAAGCTCATTCGCACCGACGCGTCTCGTCGTGGGTTCGCCCCCTGGGTCTCTTCACTTCCCGAGCCCCGGGCGCTGCCTCCCGCGCAGCCCCCGCGGGAGTCCCGACCGAAGATTCCTGCGTTCCCCCTCGGTGCCCCCACCTTTCCGCGCTAGGCGCCGGATGCGGCGGACCGCCTGGGCCTGGCCCTCCACGTTGGCCAGGAGGGTCCGGTCGCCCTCCCGCTTCAACCCCTCCTCGATGAGGGCCCGGAAAACGATCTGCAGGCTCACCGGGAGCTTGAACGCGGTCGTCGCCTTCCCCGCCAGAACCCGCGCCCGGTCGAGGATGTCTTGGGGGAGAATGAGGAGGACTCGGGTCTCCTGCGCGAACATCACAGCACCTCCTCTTCAGCCGGCCGGACCTCCACGCCAGACGCCCGGACCTGGATATATTATATAAGTTACATTTGATATATAAGTTATATTAGAGTTGACGTCAAGTCAAGTGGTAGCCATGAGCGACCAAAACATCCCCCAAGGAGGGTGGAGGCATCAGGAACCAGAAGGCCATAAGCCCCTGATAACATGGACGACTCTGGGACATCCTGCAACGACACGGAAAGTCGGTTTGTAACTTCTAAGCAGGGGGTGGGAGGCTCGAACCCTCCTTCGCCCATCATCCCGATCACATCCCACTGGCCCGCGTGATTCTGATTCACGCGGGTTTCTTTTTCGGTCATGCCCCCCTCGGGCGCCTCCCGGTCCGAGCTGCGTGCCGGATAATTACTACGCGATCGCAAGGCAGGAGGGGCCTGCCATATGAAGGACATTCAGCGGGTGATGGAAAAGGCGCGGGCGGGGGCCGTGCTCGTGGTGGAAATGGCGGTCGGCATTCTGATGGGGCAGACCTGGTAGGAGAACTGGAGGGTCGAGGCAGAAAGCTCCGGCATCCGAGGTGGCCGGGGACAGGTTCGCGGTCTGCTGATGGCGCTGGCCGATGGGACACTGGGCCTGATCGTCCACGACCCGGTCGGCCAGGCCCGGACCCTATTGAACCATCAAGAATGATGGCGTGCGGGGTGCTCCTCTAGGATTAGAGCGGCCGGCCGCGGGCTACTTCCTGATCGTGAAGACGCCGTTGCTCGTATCGATGACGGCCCCGTTATTCCCCGATACCCGGATCTTCGCCTGGGTGGTGGTAGGGCTGGTGACCCGCCAGTTCTGCGAGCCATCGTTCGGGGTGCTCGCGAAGAGCACCTCCCAGGTCGTGCCGCCGTTCCGGGACAGCTCGATCTTCACGTTGCCGCTGACCAGGCTCGAGGTCCAGCGGATCGTGCGCGTCCGGTTGACCCGCCAGGTCTCGCCGCCGTTCGGGGCGATCACGGTGATAGAGGCGTCGTCGTTCCTGATGGTGCCGACGCCCTGCGCTCTGGCGAGGGTAGCGCCGAGGGGGTTCGCGAGG
>CAZNWB010000039.1:4300-29938 GCA_964576535.1 uncultured bacterium
CCTTCCGTGACGGTCACATCGTTGATGGACAGGGTCGGCGTGGTGGCGCCGCACGAGGGATACTTAAACGCGCCGATGCGCGTCTGCCAATTCCACCCGAAGATCACGTCGGTGTATGTCAGGTACTCGTTCGTGTAATAGAAGGTGCAGTCGTCGGTCGGATCCACGCTCATGGCGCTGTAGTCGCCCCAGCGGCCCGAGCTGTCCTCCTGCGCGCCCGCCCCTGACGTCATGATGGTCTCGGCCTCGGTCATCACCCCGAGGCTCAGGTCGCTGGCCAGCCGGCCAACATAGGCGATGGAGGGATAGACGGTGCGGCTTCCCAGGCTGTAGCCCAGCGCGATGTTGCCCGATCCGTCCATGGCGATGCTCCCCATCCACCGGTGGAGGCCGTCGGTCGGCGCATAGGTTCCCTGCTGGTGAATGGTCCAGCCGCTGCCGCTGTTGCGCAGCTCGTACCAGCGGATCCCGGCGCGGTCCGCGCCCACGTCCACCGTGTGGTTCGTCACGAGCGTCTGGTAGGCGCCGAAATTCCGGTACTGGAGGCGGTGCATCAGCCGGTCGGAGAGCGCGGTGAGCAGGGGCGATGGAAAACCGAGGAAGTCGTAGTCCGGCTGCGGCACGCAGGGGTCGTAGCTGCACAGGCTCGAGCTGAACGGCGCGACCGCAGGCACGGCGACCCGGGTGAAGGTCGAACTTCCCGGCGTCGCCCAATCAACGCGGAACTCCCATATCTGGAGGCGATCCACCGGGATGAGCGACCGGTCGAACTCGTCGTCGTCGATCTGGGCGAAGATGGCCGGCGCGCCGGCCGGAGGGGGCGGCCCGTCGGAGTCGGCCGGCAGCATGCCGCCGAGGTTCTGGGTCGGTGACAGCTCGAAGGCGATCGTCTGCGCGGCCAGCCCCTGGAGCATCTTGTCGCGCTCGAAGGCGACGACGCGCTGGCCCTCCCACTGCTCGGTGCAGAAGAAAAAGCTGCAGTCCACGATGAACTGGTTGACCGACAGGTAGTAACCATCGGGCCAGATGCCAAGCTTCGGGTAGTCGTTCAGCTTCGTGTCGTGGATCTTGAAGGCGTACCGGTAGTACGCCCCCATCGGGTCGTCGGTCTGCGAGACCGCAACGCACTGCCAGAAGGGGCCGCTGAGGTCGTTCTCGAGGGCGAGCTGGCTCATGAGCCACCGGTCGGCCTGCCGGTCGTAGAGCACGATCGGGTCGCCGTCGTTGCGCGCCTCGCAGGGCCCCCCGAAGCCGGCCCATAGGGTGTTGCCGGCCGCGGGCCCATACAGAAGGTTGCCGGACTTCGAGAAGACGGCGAACGATAGGTTGACCCATTGGACGTAGTGGCTGGGGCCAACGGCCCCGTTTGGGTCCGGCGGGAGCACCCCGTCGTTGTTGCTCACGCCCTCGAAGTTCTGGCTCGTCGAGGGCATGGCGAGCGCGCCCGGCGACGTCTGGATCACCGGGTCCTGGACGATCAACGGGCGCGGACCACGACCTCGGGGCAGGCGAGGTCGCCGGATCTCGATGATCCTTGGGCCCATCGTCGGGGGAATCGGGGGGATGTGGCGGAGCGCTGGTGAGGTGTCGTGCTTGGCTGAACGGTCGATGATCGGCGCCGGCGCAGCAGCTTGCGCGGGCAGCGGCGGCCCCTGGCCCTCCTGAGCGTGAGGAGCGGCTGCAGTGACCAGGCTGGCAAGGAGCGAACCCAGGACGGACAGCGCTCTGCTGGTGCGCATGGTGGCCTCCCGCGTGTATCAAGGGGCTTCGACGCCGGCCCGCACGGACGCGGGCCTCCGCTCACCCCTGCTCAGACAGGCATCCCGGGACGGGGAGGCATGCTTTGTGCCAGGGAGCGATTGGGTGGGAGAGTCGCCGCCGATCGGCACCGGCAATCTGTTGCCGACGTTGAAGAGGCGGGCTGCGGCGCCTCCAGGAGATGGCAGCGTCCTCCTCGGTAGTCAGGGCCGGAGTGTGCCGTAAGGGATCACCCGGTAAGAGCGGGATGCCAGGCGACGGTGAATCTGGACCTGAAGCGGCTCTCGGTGGCATGCAAGCGTGTAGCGAAGTACGAAGATTTGCGGGACTGCGGCTCCAAGGGTGCGCCAGCATCGGGTCTTCCGGGGACCTCGCTTCATCCCCCATCTGCAGGGAGGTCTCTGAGTCGTCACACATTCTTTTGGGACGCAGGCTTTACAGGGTGGGTCCCTGTCGGGAATCCGACAATCTAACTCCTCCACATCCTTTCCACAGGAAATCCACAAAGAAATCTTGGTTGTTCACAAAAGAAAATGCGATGTCCCCAGGTTGTTCTATTGCGTTTCCTGGTCGAAGAGGGGTAGCCTACGCCACTCTCATCCCACCCCAGATAGGTCAACTTCAGAAACATCCGATCGACCCATTGATTTTGGAGGGGACTCTAATGGTAGCCGGCTCGAACGCCTCACCGGCCTGGATCCGGGTGTGCGCTTGGTGTGGGGTCGTCCTGCCAGGGCCGGAGCCTGGGCCGGAATCCGCGGCTGTTCGGCCGGTCACGACGCACGGCATCTGCCCGCCGTGCCGCGATGCATTCCTCCGGGCACCCTTCGACGAGGGGCCCGCGTCGCGTCCCGACGCCACAGGGCCGAGATAGACCTTCCGAGATCGATCCGGCCTCATACCATCTTTCCACTCGGCTCCCCCCGCCGAGATTCCAGCGACTGAAACCCGCCATCCCGCAACCCCCAATCCGAAATTACCAACCCGCCAATCCCGCCCTGGGCGGGACAAGAACGCCAAGGGAAGGCAATCAGGCAATCCGGCAATCTGGCAATCAGGGGTTCCAAGTTGCCGAATTGCCCAGTTGCCTGATTGCCGGATGCGAACCCCGCTGGGCTTGCCCCCTCGCTCGGCTTGGGGTATGTTCGCGCTATGCGGGGCGCCCGAGGGCTGCGGATCGCTTGCGTGGCCGGGGGTTGCGACCGCAGAATACGCCGAGGAGGGAGAGGCGATGGGGCTTCTGGACAGGCTGTCGTCGCTCTTCTCGCCCAAGCCATCGAAGGAGGCGGATGACGCCATCCACATTTATATCGAATGTGGGCGGTGCCAATCGAAGGTGCACGTCCGCCTGGACAAGCGGCACGATCTCAGTCAAGGGGAGGGGGGCGGCCACTTTCTCCGGAAGGAGATCATGGACAGCAAGTGCTTCCGCCTGATGACGGCCGAGATCGGGTTCGACAGCGGCTATCGCATCCAGACGCAGGAGCTGCAGGGGGGGCGGTTCATCACGAAGGCAGAGTTCGACGCCGCTACCTCTTCGGGATGAACCGAGATGGG
Source organism: uncultured bacterium (assembly GCA_964576535.1). Lineage (GTDB taxonomy): Bacteria > Methylomirabilota > Methylomirabilia > Methylomirabilales > 2-02-FULL-66-22 > 2-02-FULL-66-22. The sequence continues at coordinate 7,616 of CAZNWB010000039.1, forward strand.
CCTAAAGTACCATGCACCGTGCGCCCTGAGCACGGCATCTGGCGGCTTCCGGAGAGCAGGGTCCTCCGGAAGCCGCTCTGCGTTACAGACGTCCGGGTCCGGGCCAGGGTTTCTATCTCACGCCGGCTGCTGCTGGGGGCGAAGCCGGGAGACGGCTTCGTTCATGAAGCTGGTGAACGACAGGGCGATCTCTTCGCGCTCCTTCTGGCCCCGTTCATTGTCGACTTGCAGCCGGCTCACCTCTGCGCGCAGTTGATCGCATTCGCGCTGCAGGGTCTCCGCCAGACCTCGAACGCGCTCAAGCTCCTCCGCCAGCCCCCGGAGCCGCTCGCATTCCTTCTCCAAAATGGGTACAAAATGGGTACCGGACACCTATTTGGGGCTAAGTGCTTGATTTGGCGAAGGGGCCATTCCGATTCTTCCGGCTGAGGCCCGCGCGAAGGAGGGTTGAGACGCAGCAGTGCTGGGAAGAGATTTGGCGCCTCCATCGATGAGCGGATGGTACTGCACAAGGCGGGTGGGCGACCCTCGTGACGAAGGGGTCCGCCATCAGGCAGGAGGGAGTTTCCTGCCAGGACAATCTATGGGCTAACGTCTGGTGGAATGGCAGGCTACCGCATCCGGCTGAGGCGCCGGTCCAGTTCCCTCCGGGGCGGGAGCATGATGATCAATGCTCGGCGACCCTCGATCCGGTAGACAACCCGATAGTTCTCGCCGACCCCCCGAACCCGAAGCTCATACGTCGGGATCCTGAAACCCTGAAGGCGCTTGATGATCTTCCCGCGGGGGAATGGGTTGCTGGAGAGTTCGCTCTCGATCACGTCGAGGAGGGTGTCGCGGAAATCCGGTCGAACGGCTGAAAGGTCTCGGGCGGCGCCGGGCAGAAACTCGAGGGTGAACTCAGACACCGCGGAAGGCCTTCCGCTGGCGCAGGGTCCCCGGACGGATGGTCTTGCCGGTGCGCTGGTAGGAACGCCACCGGCGTTCAATCTGGCGCCGGACCGCAGGCGAGCTGTAGAAGATGTAGTCCTCCAGGTCGTCTTCGGAGAGCCGCTGGATCAGGGCCACGGGCTTTCCCCGGGACGTGACGATCACATCCCGCCGCTGGACCTCCCGGACCACGGCGGATGTCCGGTTCTTCAACTCCCTAATCGTGGTGAGCTTCATGCCGCTCCTCCTGTGGTGGCTACTTTTGTGGCCTCATGGTACCAGGCCCGTCCGGGGCAGTCAAGAGACAGATCCACCCCCTCACGTTCCCGGCAAGGTGGACCGTTGAGCGAGAACAGGCGGGCCCAGTTTCTCGGTCCCGAGGTTGGGAGAGTCAGCGGCAGGAGACCGTCAGCGACGCGGCAGCGGAGCCGGAGCAATGAATGCCATGGGGGCGTAGCAGAGTTATTGGACTTTCTATGAATCGCCACTGGAGATCCACTGGAGCCTAGCTGTTTGATTGGACGCACAGGCTCCCCAGAATCGACGGCCGTGTCGGCGGGAGGGATGCTTGTGGCTCATTTGACGTGAGAAGTGCCGCTGGAGGGCTCTGGACGGAAGAGTAGGAAACCACGCGAGGCGAAAGGGCGAGCCGGTACCGAATCCTCCGGCTCGCCCTTTGGCTTACGGCTGGCCGTTGATGAGAAACCCGACCTTCATGATGTGTGAGCCGACTCTGGGGAAGTCTGACTTCGTTTCCGCCAACGACCCGCGTCTCAGGCCGGCTGCTGCTGGGGGCGAAGCCGGGAGACGGCTTCGTTCATGAAGCTGGTGAACGACAGGGCGATCTCTTCGCGCTCCTTCTGGCCCCGTTCATTGTCGACTTGCAGCCGGCTCACCTCTGCGCGCAGTTGATCGCATTCGCGCTGCAGGGTCTCCGCCAGACCTCGAACGCGCTCAAGCTCCTCCGCCAGCCCCCGGAGCCGCTCGCATTCCTTCTCGGAGGAATTCAGCGCGCCCTTGAGCCGGTCATTGTCATTGAGAATGCCGAGAAGGGACCCCATGACGTTCCGACCCTCTTCGATCCATCGAATCACCTGCTCCCGCTCCTCTCCCACCATCACACTCGTCATACTCGATCTCCCCTGACCTGCGTTGTCCTGGTTCAAAAGCTCGGGGCTCGCCAAGGGCCCACGCGGCCCGCCCGGGCTCATCCAACTCCGTACCGTGGTCGCTCAATGCCGGGGTCCATACCGGCTGGCCTGCAGAGGCTTGGGAGGGAGCCAGAGCTTATCCCCAGGGTCCTTCCCAGGTCAAGCACTCTTCGCGCAAAAAAACAAAAAACATTGACGGAGTTTCGCCCACCGGGAGACCGATACGCCGCGACGGTGCCCCCCCAGCTCGGCCAAGTCCGGGTCAGCCCGCACCTTGACCGCAGGCGAAAGTGAGCGTAAAGTCTGCCTGCAAGCCGGGCTTCTGGCGCTGGAAGAGCAGTCACGCCAAGCCTTTCGGGTCGGTCGAGCCCAGGCACCCGAGATCGGGCAGGGGGAAACCGCCATGGTTCGATACCTCGTAGTCGCGGCGCGGAACCGTCAAGACCTCCACGACTATCTGAGACGGCAATTCTCGGGGGACGACAAGGTCGAGATCCTCCTGGACCGCCGACGTGGGGAACGACGGCGTCGACTCGATCCGCATGAACCGGAGCGACGTCGCGGCAACCGTCGGAGCGGGCCAGGCACGGATGACCGGCTCTATTATTACGGGCTGATCATCGTGCGCCAACTGCCGGAGGGCCAGAGGCGTCCGCCCCCGTGGATCTCGCGGCTGTCGGAGGAAGCGGTCGAGCTTGGCCTCCAGCGCAGGCCGGAGGAGGCCAAGGCGAGTGAATCGCGCGAGCGAGTGACCGGTTGGATCACGGAAGGGATGCGCATGTCCGGGCTCGTTTCGAAGCTTCTCCGGGAGCAGGGCCATGTCGCGGCCAGGGCCGAGGCTGCGGAGCGGAAGTGCGAGCGGCTCGAGGAAGAGATGACCAGGGTCCGTCGCGAAAACGACCATTTCCGAAAACAGCGGGCCCAGATGGCAGAGGTCTTGAAAACGCTGGCGAAAGAGCTGGTTCAACCCCTGAGCGGCAAATACCAGTAAACGGCGCCTGAGCATTCGCCGGCCGCACCGATCTCGATGCGATCGGAGGCCGCGCCCGCCCGAAGAGCCATCCACCAGGCAAAGAGCCCGCCAAGGCCCACCGGCCCACATTCCCCCCTGACAAATGATGCAGCTGCATTACTCGCATCATTGACAGAAGCTCAGGCTGAATTAAGATGTTTGTACTCGAGGATCGGAGGCACGAGGTGCAGCTGATCTCCAGCAAAGGGAGGGAGCCATGAGCTATCCGTGGATCGTCGTACTCGCCGTGGTTGCCCTGGGGTTGGTGTACGTCCTGACGCCCCTGGTGGCCGATACCTTTCGCCGGTTCCGGAGCCCCAGGCTGCTGAGCTGCCCCGAGACCGGCGGCCAGGCCGAGGTTGGCATTGATGCGTCGCGCGCTGCGCTCACCTCGGCCTTCGGCCGGCCGGTGCTTCGCGTGAAGCGCTGCTCCTTGTGGCCCGAGAAGGAGCAGTGCAAGCAGGATTGCGTACCCGTGTAGCCCGGAGTATTCTTGAGGGCGCATGACACAGGCGGGCCGGCGTGACACACGCCGGCCCGTTGATTCAGAAAACCGGCGAACTACGCGGGCAGATTCAGGACGATGGACTTGGCCTCGGTGTACTCCTCGATGCCTTCCCTGCCCCCCTCGCGGCCCAGGCCGGACTCCTTGAAGCCGCCGAAGGGTGTCTCGTGGGTGTATCCGGCCGCGTCGTTCACCCCGACCAATCCGTATTCCAGGGCTTCGGCCACGCGAAATACCCGCGTCAGATCTTTGGTGAACAGGTAGCTGGCCAGCCCATAGCTGGTGTCGTTGGCCCGCTCGATGACATCCTGTTCGGTCCGGAAGGTGAGGATGGGGGCGACTGGTCCGAAGATCTCCTCCCGGCACACCGCCATGTCATCGGTCACGTTCAGGAGAACCGTGGGGGCATAGAAATACCCCTTGGCGAAGGCGCCGTCCGTGAGCGGCCCGCCGCCCGCGGCCACCTTGGCCCCCTGGTTCACGGCCGCCCGGACCAGGCGCTCCACCTTGTCCAGGGTGTCCTTGTTGATCAGGGGGCCGATGACCACTCCGGACTCGAACCCCGTTCCCACCTTCAGGGCCTTCACCTTCTCGACGTAGGCCTGGGTGAAGCGGTCCGCGATGGTTTCCTGCACGTAGATCCGATTCGCGCAGATGCAGGACTGTCCGGCCACGCGGAGGTACTTCATCCCCACCGCCCCCTCCACCGCTGCCCCGAAGTCGGCATCCTCGAAGACGATGAAGGGGGCATTGCCCCCCAGCTCGAAGGAGACCCGCTTCAACTGGTCCGCCGCACCCCGCATGAGTAGCTTTCCCACCTCGGTCGAGCCGGTGAAGGCGACCTTGCGGATCACGGGGTTCCTCAGAAACTCCCTGCCCGTCTCCTCCGGATGCAGCGTGGTCACGACGTTCAGAACCCCGGGGGGCAATCCGACGTCCTGGAAGATCTTGGTGATTCCCAGGGCGGTCAAGGGGGTCTGCTCGGCCGGCTTCAGCACCACGGTGCAGCCGGCCGCCAGGGCCGGGGCGATCTTGCGGGTGATCATGGTGGCCGGAAAGTTCCACGGGGTGATGGCCGCCACCACCCCCACCGGCTGCCGGATCATCCACAACCGCTTGGCCCCGGAGGGGGAGGGAATGATGTCCCCGTAGACTCGCCTGGCCTCGCCCGCGAACCAGTCGAAGTACCCGGCGCCGAAGCCGACCTCCCGCTTCGCCTCCTCGAAGGGTTTTCCGTTCTCCAGGGTGATCAGCTTTGCCAGCTCGTCCCGCCGCTCGCTCATCAGCCTGAAGGCCTTCTCCAGGTAGCGAGACCGATCCACGGGCGAGCTTCGGGCCCAGGACTTGAATGCCCCCTGGGCGGCGGCGATCGCCGATCGAACGTCCTCTACGCCTCCGTCGGGAATCGTCGTCAGGATCTCGCCGGTGGCCGGGTTGATCACCGGGAACGTCTTTCCGCTCTTCGCCTCCACCCACTGTCCGTTGATGTACATCTGCCGCACGGCTTCGCCTAGCTGCGTCATGGCCCCCCTCCCCTTGTTTCGCTGAGGCCGAAGCTCAGCCTGAATAAACCCTGATGGGACCCACACGGTATTTGCTAGTCGGCTTTCTTGTCAAGACCCTTCGTTGCGGCGGCTCCCCGGTCCCCTTCGCTCAAAGGGAATAGCCCGGATGTGCCGGGAGGATCCCTTCAGAGCCCAAGCCGGCGGCCGAAATTATTGTTGTCATCCTTATCTCCGCTGGGATAGAAAGGCGTCGAACCGGGCCATCCAGAGGAGGGACAGGGCAGCCGTGGAGCCGGCGGGGCAGTCATTCCTGGACCGATTGAAATCCGAGGTCCTGGTCTTCGACGGGGCCATGGGGACGATGCTGTTCGAGGCGGGACTGGTGGACGGGGCCTGCCCGGAGCTGTGGAACGCCGAGCGGCCCGAGGTGGTCCAGGCCATCCACCGGGCCTACTTCGCGGCGGGGAGCGATTTGGTGGAGACCAACACGTTCGGGGGGACCCGCCTGAAGTTGAAGCCGTATGACCTCCAGGCTCGCGTGCGGGAGTTCAACCTCAAGGGGGCGTGGCTGGCCCGGTCGGTGTGCCCGCCGGGGAAGTTCGTTGCCGGCTCGATCGGACCCACGGGCCACCTGCCGGACACGTTCGAGCCGCTGGGCGACACGCCGGCCGAGGTCTTTTACGAGAATTTCAGGGAACAGGCCCTGGCCCTGGCCGAGGGCGGCGTGGACCTCTTCGCCATCGAGACGATGATGATTCCGGACGAGGCGGTGCTCGCCATCAAGGCCGCCAAGGAGGCGACCGGCCTTCCCGTGATGTGCAGCATGTTCTTCCAGTGGGGACGGGACAAGAATATTGACCGGACCATGTGGGGGACGACACCGGGGCAAGCCGCCCGCCTGCTCTGGGAGGCCGGGGCCGACGTGGTGGGCTGTAACTGTGGGGACGGCGGCCCGGCGCGTGCCGCGGTCATTATGAGAGAGATGCGCCAAGCCGGTGATGGCTTCCTGGTGGCCTATCCAAACGCCGGCCTTCCACGGATCGTGGACGACCGCACCGTGTACGAGCTGCCGCCTGAGGCGATGGACGAGGCCTACCCGCCTATCCTGGACGCCGGCGCAAACATCGTCGGCGCCTGCTGCGGCAGCACGCCCGAGCATATCCGCCGGATCGCCGAGGTGGTCCGGGCCCGCCGCCGCTAACCGCCAAGCCTAGGCAATCAGGCAACCGGGCAATCTGGCAATCCGGGGTTCCAAGTTGCCAGGTATCCTCTGGGTGTGCCGAGTTGCCAAGCGCTCTTGTCCCGCCCAGAGCGGGATTGGTGAACCGCTGAGTCCTCAGCACAATTCCCTTGACCCAAATCCGGTGCTGGGACAGACTTCCGGGCCACCACTCCGCAATCTCCATTCGGTCGCGGCGACTGGGGAGGGGGCCAGGCGACCAAATCTTCTCTGATCCGGACTGCTCTTTCCGGATGCGGCCCACCTGCTGCCAGCGGAGGCTTGAAGCCCAGGAGTACGCACGAGGTCGTGAGGACCCGGATGAAAGCGCACGCGAGGGCGGTCGTCATCGGCGGGGGCGTCATCGGTTGCAGCGTGGCCTACCATCTCACGGAGATGGGCTGGACCGACATCGTCCTGGTGGACAAGGGCGAGCTCACCAGCGGCTCGACCTTCCACTCGGCCGGGCTAGTCGGGCAGTTGCGGTCCAGCGTCACGCTGACCCGCATGATGATGTACGGGACGTCGCTCTACGGCCGCCTCAGGGACGAGACCGGGTACGACCCGGGGTGGCATCCCGTGGGGAGCCTGCGGCTGGCCTCCAGCCCGGCGCGGCGGGAGGACTTGCGGCGCCAGGTCGCCTGGGCCAAGACCTTTGGTCTGCCGCTCGAGCCCATCGGCATCCGGGAGGCGATGAACCTGTTCCCCCTGCTGACGGACGAGGGGCTGCTGGGCGCCATCTACCTGCCCACCGACGGGTGGGTTGATCCCACGGGGCTGACGCAGGCCCTGGCGGTCGGCGCGCGCAAGCGGGGAGCCGCGATTCACACCGGGGTGCGGGTCCTGGAGATCCGGACCACGAACGGGCGCGTGTGCGAGGTGGTGACCGACCACGGCGCCATCCGGACCGAGGTCGTGGTGAACGCGGCGGGCATCTGGGCCCAGCGGATCGGGGCCATGGTGGGCGTGAACGTCCCGATCATCCCCATGGCCCACCAGTACCTGATCACCAAGCCGATTCCCGGCCACGAGGTGCCGCGCACGGCGCCGGTGGTGCGCGATCCGGACCTGCTGCTCTATCTCCGGGGTGAAGTGGGTGGCCTGATCGTGGGGGGCTTCGAGACCCGTCCGGCCGCCTGGAGCATCGAGGGGCCGCCGTGGGAGTTCCACGACCAAGTCCTGCCGCCCGACTGGGAGCGCTTCGAGGAGATCCAGAAGGGGGCGCTCACGCGGACGCCGTGCGTCGAAGGGGCCGAGGTGACGCAGCTCATCAACGGGCCGGAGGCCTACACGCCCGACGGGGAGTTCATTTTGGGGGAGTCGCCCGAGGTGCGCGGCTTTTTCGTCGCCGCGGGCCTCTGCGCCCACGGGATCGCAGGGGGCGGCGGCACGGGGAAGGTCCTGGCGGAGTGGATCGTCGAGGGCGAGCCGTCCCTGGACATGCACCACATGGATATCCGCCGGTTCGGGACGCGCTTTGCCAGCCGCGCCTACACGCTGGACCGGGTCATGGAGGTGTACAAGCACTACTACCTGATGCGCTTCCCCTTCGACGAGCACGAGCGGGGCCGGCCGCTGCGCACCAGCCCGGCCTACGAGCGGTTGAAGGGGCTGGGGTGCGTCTTCGGCGAGAAGAACGGGTGGGAGCGGCCGAACTATTTCCGGCCCGGGCAGCCGTGGCGGCAGGCGGTGCGCGAGCAGACGGACTGGGGCCGCCCGCCCTACTTCGAGGCGGTGGGTAGGGAGCACGCGGCCGCGCGCGAGCGCGCGGCGCTCTTCGACGAAAGCTCCTTCAGCAAGCTGGAGGTCTCCGGTCCCGGCGCCTTCGGGCTGCTCCAGCGGCTCATCGCCAACGATCTGGACCGGCCGGTGGGGACCGTGACCTACACCTCGCTGCTCACCCGGAAGGGCGGCATCGAGTGCGACCTCACGGTCACGCGTCTCACCGCTGACCGCTTCCTGCTGATCACGGGCACGGCCTGGGGTCCCCACGACCTGGGCTGGATCCAGCTCCACATGCCCCGCGACGGGTCGGTGCAGGCCCGAGACGTAACCTCCAGCCTGGCGACCTTCGGTCTCTGGGGGCCGCGGGCGCGCGACATCCTGCGGCAGGTAACCGACGATGACATCTCCCACGAGGGCTTCCCGTACATGACGGCCCGGCCGATCGTGGTCGGGCGGGTGCCGGTCCTGGCCCTGCGGGTGACCTACGTGGGGGAATTGGGCTGGGAACTGTACGTGCCGGCGGACTATGGCCTGGCGCTGTGGGACACGCTGTGGGCGGCGGGTCAAGCCTTCGGCATGACGGCCGGCGGGTACAAGGCGATCGACTCCCTGCGGCTGGAAAAGGGCTACCGGGTCTGGGGCGTTGACCTCACGCCGGACGACAACCCGTACGAGGCCGGCCTGGGTCCCTTCGTCAAGTTGGACAAAGGTGACTTCATCGGTCGGGAGGCGTTGCTGCGGGTGAAGCAGGAGGGGATCAAGCGAAAGCTGTGCGCCCTGACGTTGCCTGGAGAGGCCGGCGTCATCTACGGCAACGAGCCGGTCCACGCAAACGGGCAGGTCGTGGGGCGAGTGCGGAGCGGCGGATTCGGCTACACACTGGGGACGAACATCGCGCTTGCCTACTTGCCCACCGAGCATGCCCGGCCGGGAACACAAGTGGCCGTAGAGATGTTCGGCGTGCAGGTGCCGGCGCTGGTGCAGAAGGAGCCGCTGTTCGATCCCAAGAACGAGCGGATCAAATGCTAGTGTTGCGTCCCCTCACCGGGTACCCCCTGGGTGCCTCTCCCCCCCGGTGGGGGAGAGGGAGGAGTGGGGGGGATGAATAGGAGCGAGTCATGGTGAGTTTCCTGGAGATTTGCCGGCGGGCGGCCAGGGGGCCGATCGTGGCGCCCGACGACTTCGACATGGAGCGGATGGTCCCGAACCTCCAGAAGGCGATCGCCCAGCATGGGTTGAAGGCGCCGCCCAAGGACGTGGTGATCCCCTGGGACGATGACCTGGCCGACCGCATTTTCCTGGCGGCCAAGGGCTGCCGGGTGGAGCCGGGGGTGTACTGCCCCGACACCAACCGGGTCATCACCTTTTCGCGGGACGAGCTGGAGGAGGCCATCCACTTCGCCCCGCGGGAATGCTGGCTGGGCGAGGGGAAGGAGCGAAGGGCCATGCGCCCGCGTCGGCCGGAGGACCCCCAGATTCCCTGGTGCCACGTGGGCGGCGGCATTCCCGTAAGTTCGGACGAGATCGCCTCGGCCGTGGTGGAGGGCTATGCCCGCATCCCCCACGCCGATTCCATGAGCATCCCGGCCCTCACCCAGCTCCGTGGCCTGACGGTCCAGGCGGGAGCCCCGTCGGAGATCTTCGCTGCGATCCACTCGGTGCGCCTCGGCCGGGAGTCCATGCGGCGGGCCGGACGGCCCGGCCTGCCCATCATCAATCTCCTGTCCACCTCGGCCTCGCCCATGGGGGTGCTGGCGGTCACGAACTCCGACCACGGCCTCCGGCCGTCGGACGGCTGGCTGATCGTGTCGCTCACGGAGTTCAAGCTGGACTACAACGTCCTGAACAAGACGGCCGCCATCCTGGCCTTCGGCGGCAACGTCGGCTTCGCGGCCGGCGCCATCTACGGCGGTTTTGCGGGCGGGGTCATCGGGTCGGCCGTGGTCAACGCGGCCTACATCATGGCGGGGCCGCTGATCGTAAGGGCCACCTACCATCTGCTGTATTCCCTGCACATAAATCAATCCAACTCGACGGCGCGGGAGCTATTGACCAGCGTGGCGCTGGGGTGTCAGGCGGTCAGCCGCAACATGCCGTTTCCCTACTTCGACCTCGGGTATTCGGCCGCGGGGACGTGCACGCGGCAACTCTATGACGAGACGGCGGCCCGCATCATCGCCGACGTCGTGTCCGGGGCCAACATCGAGACCGTGCATCCGGCCAAGGGCATCCTCATGGACAACTACAGCCCGATGGAGATGCGCTTCGCCTGCGAGGTGGCCCACGCCGCCGCCGGGGTGAGCCGGCGGGACGCCAACGAGATGGTGAAGGAGCTCCTGGCGCGGTACGGGCCGCACCTGGAGAACCCGCCGGAGGGGAAGCGGTTCCAGGATTGCTTCAACCTGGATACGCTGGAGCCGGATCCCGAGCACTTCGACATCTATGCCGAGGCCAAAGAGCACATGCGCAAGCTGGGCCTGAAGCTGCGATAACATAGGGGGAACTGCATGACTCGGGACGAGATACTGGAGGGACTGAAACAGGCGGTCCTGGCCTATGACGTGGAGGCGGGCAAACGCCTCACGCGCCAGGCCCTCGACAGCGGCCTGGGCCCCCTGGAGGCGATCGACGAGGGACTTTCCAGGGGGATCAAGATCATCGGGGACAAGTTCCAGACCATGGAGATCTTCCTGCCGGAGCTCATGATGGCCGCCAAGGTCTTCCTGGAGGCCATGAAGATCCTGGAGCCGGCCATCCTGGCCCTGGGCGAGGCGCGCCCCAGGCGCGGCGTGGCGGTGATCGGCACCGTGAAGGGGGACGTCCACTCCATCGGGAAGGACCTGTTCGGGACACTCCTGAAGGTGGCCGGGTTCGAAGTCCACAATTTGGGCGTGAACGTCCATCCGGGCAAATTCCTCGAGAAGGCGGAAGAGACCGGGGCTGAGATCCTGGGCCTCTCGGCCCTGATGACCACCACCATGCCGGGCATGCGGGAGGTCATCGAGTTCCTCCAGGCCAAGGGCATCCGGGACAAGCACACCATCCTGGTCGGCGGCGGTCCCGTCACGGAGGGCTTCTGCAAGAAGATCCAGGCGGACGGGTACGGCCAGACGGCGCAGGATGGGGTGGAAATGGCAAACCATTTCGTCAAGCAACGCCGGGCGGGCTAGGAACAAAAGCGTTCGGCGGTTCGGTCGTTCGGTGGTTCGGTAGTTCGTCTCCGGGGGAACCACCGAACAGCCGAACACTCGAACAGCCGAACGCCGTGGCGTGGACTCTGAATAGCTTGACACGCTTGACATTGGTGCAGCCGAAAGTGGATCCGGATCTGATCCTGCGGCTGCAGAAGTATAAAAAGCTCGAGGCGGTGCCTGCGCCGGTGCGCCAGGCGGCGCGGGCGATGGCCGCGCTGGCCGAGTCCCTGGTGGAGCCCGAGGGCCGCCTCTGGCGCGCCCCCGTGAGGCGGATAGAGCCGGAAGGGACGGTCCTCGTGGGCGACGGGGTTGAGTTTCAGAGCCGCGCGCTGGCGCGGCTGCTCCGGGACGCGACCGAGGTGATCGCCGTGCTGCTCACGATCGGGCCCCGTCTGGAAACGCGCGCGCGGGAGATGATGGCCGAGGAACAATTCCTGGAGGCGCTCCTCCTGGATACGGCCGGCTGGGTAGCCATCGACGCGTTGGCCAAGACGCTGCGGCGGGATCTTTCGGCGGACGCCACGGCCCAGCGGTTTCGCCTCACCCACCGGATGGCGCCGGGGTACGCTGATTGGGGGCTGGAGCAGCAGCGCGTGCTGTTTTCCCCCTTCGGGCAGGAGGCTCTTCCGGTCCGGTTGACCGAGGCCTGCGTGATGCTTCCCCAGAAGTCCATCTCCGGCATCTACGGCTTGATTCCCGCCACAGACGGATCGTGAGCAACCACGCCATCCGAGTTTCACCGGCCGCAGTATCGTCCCAATGACACCGCGCCCCGTGGTACAAGCGAGCTGTTTGAGATGAGCAAGTCGCTGGTCACGGTGACGTTCGCGCCGGAGGAGACGCGGGCGCGGGTGCCCGCGGGGACGACCCTCTTGCGGGCGGCCAGGGAGGCCGGGCGGGAGATCGTCACGACCTGTGGGGCGCGGGGCCGGTGCCGGAGCTGCCGGGTGAAGGTCATCGGGGGAAACGCGCCGCCCCCCACGCTGGCCGACCGGATCCAGCTCGGCGAGGACGAGGTGCGGGAGCGGTATCGCCTGGCCTGCCAGAGCGAGGCGGCCGATGACGTGACGGTGCTGATTGCTCCCGCCCTGGAGGAGACGGCCTTCCAGATTCTGGCCAGCACGGGAGATCTGCGCTCGACGTCCGCCCGAAGCCTGGATTCGGGAGTCCAGCAGGTCTTCGTACGCCCCACGCCACCCTCGAATGAGGAGCATCAGACCTCGGATCTGGAGGAGGTGCTGCGGCCGGCGGCCCTCCCGGTGACCGAGGTGCCCCTGCATGCGTTGCGGGCCATTCCCACCCTGCTGCGATCCGGATCCGATGGCCTCACGCTCACCCTCTTCGACCAGATGCTCCTGGCGGTGGAGGCGGGAGATACCCGGCCCCAGGCCTATGGGATGGCGTTCGACATCGGCACGACCACGGTGGTGGGATACTTGGTCGACCTCGCGGGCGGCGAGGTATTGGCGACGGCCTCGAGCCTGAACCCCCAATCCGCCTTCGGCGGCGACCTGATGTCGCGGATCGCCTTCGCCCAGGAAAATCCCTCGCACGTCCGGACGCTGCATGCCAGGATCATCCAGCTCCTGAATGGGCAGACCGAGGAGGTGTGCGCCAGGGCCGGGATCCGCCGGGATCGGATCTACAAGGTGGTGATCGTGGGAAACACAGCCATGCACCATCTGTTCCTGGGAATCGATCCCACCCATGTCGGCCAGGCGCCCTACGCGCCCAGCGTCCGGCGGAGCCTTCGCTTCGCCGCGAGGGAACTGGGTCTTCGGGTCCATCCGTACGCGCCGATCTTCCTGCTGCCCCTGGTGGCGGGATTCGTCGGCGCGGATACGATGGGGATGGTGATATCCACCCGGATCCACGAGAGCCAAGCGATCCGGATCGCGGTGGACATCGGGACGAACGGGGAAGTGGTCCTCGGATCGCGGGAGGGCCTCACCGTCTGCTCCGCGCCGGCCGGCCCGGCCCTGGAGGGAGCCCAGATCCGGTGTGGGATGCGCGCGGCGCACGGGGCCATTGACCGGGTCCGGATCGACCGGGACGTGCAGTGCCACGTGATCGGGGATGGGCCGCCGCTGGGTGTCTGCGGGTCCGGCATCCTGGATGCGATTGCCGGCATGCTCGACACCGGCCTCCTGGATGCCTCGGGCCGGCTGCACCCCGAGCCGCCGGCACGGGTGCCCGACAGCCTCCGCCGTCGCGTGATCGAGCTGCCCGGCGGACTACCGGCCGTCATCCTGGTACGGGGAGGGGAGACGGCGGCCGGCAAGGACATCCTGCTGACGCAGGCGGACGTCCGCCAGGTCCAGTTGGCGAAGGGGGCCATCCAGAGCGGGATCACCATGCTCCAGCGCGTCTGCGAGGCGCCGAATGCGCGGATCGCGGAGCTGATGCTGGCGGGGGGCTTCGGGAATTACCTGAACATCCGGAGCGCGATCCGGATCGGCCTGGTTCCCGGCCTGCCGCAGGATCGGGTGAGCTACGTCGGGAATGCCGCGGCCCTGGGCGCGCAGATGGCGCTGGTCTCCGAGGCAGAGCGCCGGCGCGCCGACGACCTGGCCCGCCAGATCCGGCACATCTCCCTGGCGACCCACCCCGACTTCCAGGACGTCTTCCTCGAAGCCGTGAAATTTCCCGCCGCCTGACCCCGTAAATTTAACCGCCAAGGACGCCATAATTGGGGACGTAATTGGGGACGCAGCACGATCCCCATCCCACACGTCCCCCATCCCACATCCCAGTTGAAAGTGGGATAAGGGGATGGATCGGGAAGGAGATTCTACGATCGGCTGTCACGGAAGGGCAAGCCAGTCTCGCAGGGAACGCTCTAAACGGGCGGCATCGGCTTCGGTCAGTCTCCCGACAAGCTTGGCGATCAAGGTCGGATGGACGGTGTACAAGCCTCGCTTTACTGCCGTCGGCACGTTAAGGCCGGCGGCCGCCCAGTCTGTGAGTACGAACTCACCGGCGAGCAACGAGATGGTTTTACTGGTCAGAGGGACGATGAAGACATCTTGGGAGGAATGCGGAGCATTGACTACGACAGCCGGCCTGACCTTCGCGCTGGACAAGTCTGAGAAAGGGTACCGGACGAGCACAATGTCATTTCTTGAGTAACTGGGCGTAGACGTCATCCTCCGTGTTATCCCAAATTGCATCTACGGAGCCCTGACTGGTCTGCAGCCAGAACTCCGTGTCCCCATCGGGGAGGAGCGTGACCAGCGCTCTGGCACCTTCGGGGAGGTCAACGCGCTCCACCGGCTCGATTCTCCCCCGGCGAATGACGGCCCACAGCGTCCTCAACATGGCGAAACCCCACAGGAATGACTGAGCGGAACGTCCGACACTTTCCCTGCAACGACTATCCGCAAAGTACCAGCACGAGGCAGGGGTGTCAAGTGCCGTCCCAGACATGACGGGGTGCAGGGTCTCGGCCGAAGGTTCCGGACGAAGAGGGGAAGGGCATCGAGGCGGGACCGCCGGACATGGAGGATAGAGGAGGACTATAAAGTTAATAAAGTTGCAACGTCCCGGATTACACCGGTTATGTCCCTATGGGTCTCGACCTCGAAGGCCCACCCTGCTGGGGATGTAAGAAGCGAGGAGAGAGCGACTGCCGCAAGTACGTATCCGATTAGCCGGCCGATCATTTCTTCCCCTCCACAAACCGACGCACCTCTTCCATGGTGGTTCCGAGCGACTCCGGGCCACTCACACGATCAGATAAGCGATAGGGGATTGTCTTAAGTTCCTCAAGAATGGCCAGGGTCATTCGTGGAACCTGTCGCCAGTCCATTTCGTGTCCCCAGGACAAGGAACTCTGCA
Organism: uncultured bacterium; assembly: GCA_964576535.1. Taxonomy (GTDB): domain Bacteria; phylum Methylomirabilota; class Methylomirabilia; order Methylomirabilales; family 2-02-FULL-66-22; genus 2-02-FULL-66-22. The sequence continues at coordinate 22,694 of CAZNWB010000039.1, forward strand.
ACAAGTCAATTTCCCTGACCCACTGCTCAATCCGCCCGGAGAACTTCTCGAGCTTGATGGTCTTTCCGTTCCAGTCGGACGTCCGGATAGGGTTCGGCTCATCGAACGGCTTTTGATTGAGGAGGACCTGCGGGCGATAGCCCGGTTTGAACAAGCTCAGTCCGGGGTCGCGGTTAGTGAAGAAACAGCAGAGGTAGCCCGGGAGAAGCGTGATTGGGACGTTCGGCTTGGGGCCCCAGCCGGGGAAATTATACGTCCCGTCCGGGCCGGAGACCGTTTCCAGCACCTGGAAAACCTTGCGAGGATTCTGCCCCCCCGCTGTGGCCTCGTACAGGATCCACTGGGCCACGATGATGACGCCCTCCAGGGGTTGCCCGGTCACCGCATCCACGACGACGCCCCGAATCGGATTCGCAGAGTACGTAAGCGGGGGGAGCGCCGCCCAGCCATCGGGCACGGCGCCGTCGAAGGGCGTCATGAGGACCAAGGGTACCGCGAGGAAGCCAAGGACTCGGCCGGTCATCCGGACCTCCCTCATTGCTGGCCCTCCACGTAGCGGCGGACCTCCTCGACCGTCGTATTAAGTTCGTAGAGGCCGCCGATATTGGAGACCCTGATTGGCTTCTTCGCGAGGCTGAGGCGCTCCAACTCCAACGCCAGAGCCATCCGGGGCGCGAGGCGCCAGTCCATCACGTCTCCCCAGCCTAGACCGGCCTGCACTGTGTGGAGCATCCCGGCCCATTCGTCATCGGTCCCGGTGAACTCTTCGAGCTTGATGGTCTTCCCATCCCAGTCCGAGGAACGGAGTGCATCGTTCGAACTATACATGTTGGCAGCGCCGTGCGGCCGGTAACCCGGCTTGAAGAAGCTGAGGTCTGGATCGCTTGTATCGAGGCTGCTCAGGGGGAAGCGCGGGTTCACCTTGGGGCCCCAGGCCGGGAACTGGTAGACGCCCTTGGCGTCGGTGACGGCCTCGAGCACCTGGAGGCGGGGGCCGCGTCCCACGGGGGCGACGAAGAGGACCCACTGGGCCACGATGATGACGCCTTCCAGCGGCTGCCCGGTCTGCGCATCCACGACGACGCCCCGAATCGGTTTCGCAGAGTACGTAAGCGGGGGGAGCGCCGCCCAGCCATCGGGCACGGCGCCGTCGAAGGGCGTCATGAGGACCAAGGGTACCGCGAGGAAGCCAAGGACTCGGCCGGTCATCCGGACCTCCCTCATTGCTGGCCCTCCACGTAGCGGCGGATATCGTCCTCGGTCGTCGCGAGATCCAGGGGCCCGCCCACTTCGCCCCGGCGTGCCGGGGAGAGCCCCTGCTGCTCGGCAAGGAGCGCCTGTGTCAATCGGGGCAGCCGGCGCCAGTCCATGCCTTGTCCCCACCCCAGCGCCTGCTGCAGGTCACGCAGTGCGCTCGCCCACTCCGCCTCCGTCCCCCGGAAGACCTGGAGGCGCACGGGTGCCTCCGGCTGCCCAGCCGGCTGGGAGGCCTCGGTCCGCTCCCACGGCTGTCGGACCACCTGGGGGGCGTAACCCGGCTTGAAATAGCTGAGCGTCAGCTCGCCCAGCCTCGTGCCCACCATGGGAACCCAGGCCCGGGTGGGGCCCCAGCCCGAGAGGCCATAGACCCCCGCCCCATCGGTCACCGTCTCGAGAATGTACAGGCGCTTCTGGGGAACGGGGCTGGGCTCCTGGAAGATCCATTGGGCGAGCATGATGACACCCCCGAGCGGCTGGCCTGTGTCCGCATCGGCCACCGTCCCCCGGAGGGGTGGGGCGGTCAGCTTCCCCACGGGTCCCGCCGGGGGGCAGGTCTGGTCCAGCGTCCGCTCCAGGGCCGCCGCGAACAGGGGGTGGGCCGCATCCTCCGCGAGGAACTCGGACCAGAGGAAGAGGCGGGTACACTCCTCCAGGGCCTCCTGGGCGCGGGTGAGGTGGATGGTCTGCCCCGCCCACTCGGAGTCGAGCGGCCCCGGGTCCCGCTCCGCACGCCGCGGGGCGTTCATCCGAATCTCCGGCTGGTAGCCGACCTTGAGAAAGACCAGGACGGGGGTCTGTCGCTCGGGGCGGTGCTGGGGGGACGGACTCGCCTTGGGACCCCACCCGGGGAAGGCGTACTGCCCGCGGCCATCCGTGAGGGTCTCCGCCTCGTGGAGGAGTTGCTGCCGCTCCCCGGGCCCGTCGTTGAGCAGGATCCACTGGACCACCACGGCGACCCCCTCCAGCGGCTGCCCGGTCGCCGCGTCCAGGACGACGCCCCGGAGCGCCTTGGCCGAATACTGCGGCAGGTCTCCCGCAAAGGCTGGCCCGGCCAGGATCAATCCTGCGAAGAGCGCCGCCGGAACCCTCTTCCGCATGGGTGCTTCGCCTCACATGGCTCGGATACGCCAGATGCCATCATCATCGGCTACGAAGTAGATAAAGTACACCCTTCGCTCGCCGTGAAGCGGGACGAAGTTCACTTATAAAAGTTTTGGCCTGCCACCTATTCGCTCCAGAAAGAAAACAGCCCTCGGGGAGGTGCTGTCCCCAAAGGGCCGCGATTTCGTCTAATTCGAACTGGCATCCCTGCCCTCTGGTGCTCCCGCAGGGAAACCCCGATCAACTGCGCAGGACCCTAGCTTTCACCCCAGGAAGTGTCAAGGCGATTCTCGCCCTCTTAACGGCGGGGGCCGGGCACCCAGCGAATATCCAGCCTCTGGCACATCCGCTGGGTCCCCGGGGGTCGGGGGTCGGTCCCCATGGCGGGCCGAGCCGAATCCAATGAGATGAAAGCGGCATCGCATTACGCGTAGGAGGCAGCCAAGGATCGGCCGACGGAAAGTGTTGCCCTACCGAATCAACCGCGCCAGGACCTCGTAGAAACGTTCGCGGGTCTTCACCAGAACAACTTCTATCGTTCGCTTATCTTCCCGGACTCGGTAGGCGATTCGATATTCGGCTTTGCGGTAGTGGAAGTGATGAGAGCGAAGGTCCTGGAATGGGTGATGCAGGGCCGGGGCGCTATGGGGAGAGCGAGCAAGTTCTTGGACTTCTTCCTTGATGCGGTCCTGAAGGGCGGGGTCGAATTTCTTGTACAGGCGGTGAGCAGAGGGGGCGAGGACGACGGCGTAAGGCTCACCACTTTTCAAGGGGGATGCCCTCCCCGCGGTCCAGCTCCTTCAGGGCACGCTGGATGGTCGTCCTGGCGTGACGATCCAGGAGCAGCTCGAGCGTGTCAAGCTCCCCGGGGGTCAGGCTGCGGAGAATGGCGGCCAGGCGTTCCAGGTGGACAAGACCGCCCTTCTCGAGGGCCAGCGATGCCTTGGACACAGGGCTTCCTCCTTCCTGGAAGCGCATTATACGCACGGGTGGGTCGCCTGTCAAAGGGCGCAGGATCGCGACCGTCTCTTGAGGCTCGAATGGCGGATAATGTGTAATGTGGGAAGTAATACGAAACTTTGCCAGCTTCGGCACCTTGCGGCGAGGGCGTGCCGCTCGGGCCCCTGGGCCACGATGTGGTGGGGAAGGCCGAAGGGTCCGGACAGAGGGCGGAAGGGCAACGAGGCCGGGACCGCGGGGGGCTGAGGGCCTTAGTAGGGGTTCCGAGTTCCCAGATTGCCGGATTGCCAGGTCGCCAGATTGCCTCCCATGGCGCTCTTGGCGTCTTGGCGGTTTGGATTTTGATCCGTATCAGGCGCGGGCGGGTTCGGTGCCGGTGACGGGGAAGTCCAGAGTGATCTTGCCCAGCTCGGGGATGGGGATGCGGCCCTTCATACCGATGATCTCGATGCCGTACAGGCGGCCGCCCTCGTCTACGTCCACGAGCAGCCCTTCCTCAACCTTCCGGGTGCGGGCAGCCGTCCCGTCCTGGAACTTGATGTACAGGGCATCGGCCTTGGCGTCGTAGCTGATCTTCATGCGGCCGCATCCTGCCAGTACGCGGTGATGACCTGACTGTAGGACCGGTGCCGCGAGAAGAGGACCTCCAGCGTCCTCCCGTTCAGCTTCTTCCGGGCGTGCCAGCGCTCCTCGAAGCAGGGGCCGAGATGATCCGGGGCATCCAGGACGACCTGGATATCGGCCTCAGCAATGCCCCGGTCCTGCATGCGGGCCACGGCGTTATTTGTGAACTCGATCTTCACGTCGGCAATCCGGTCTCGTTCACCCGCGCGAGAGGACGCAGTCTAGCATGGGGGGGCCGGTCCGGGGAAGGAAACTCCTGCCCCCTCGCATCATTCACGAATCCGCGGGCCGCATCCGTGCATCGCGCCCACGGGGCCGCCTCCATCATTCGAAGGCGGGTCGGGCGGGGTGCCTTTGCCTGCCCGCACTTGGCATGGTATAAGAGGTCCACTCGCTACAGGCCCTGCAGGAAGTGCGACCAGGCGTTGAAGTAGGCCCGGTCACCCACGATGTAGGTGTCGTTGTGCCGGGCGCCCCGGATCGTGTAGAAGGTCTTGGGCTCATTGGCCGCCTCGAACAGTCGGCGGCCCTGCTCGTACGGGACCACGTCATCCCTGTCGCCGTGCAGGATGAGGAGCGGCGACTGCACCTCTCGAATCTTTGCCAGCGAGTCGTACTTCGTCCGCAGCAGGCCACCGACCGGGAGGAAGGGCAGCGCCACCTTCGCCATGTCCTGGATCGAGGTGAAGGGCGTCTCCAGGATCAACCCAGCCGGTGGATGGCGCCGCGCGACCTCGACGGCGATGGCGGCCCCCAGCGAGCGGCCGAAGTAGACGAATTTCGTGGGGGTCAGGTCCTGTCTCGTGCGGAGGTAGGCCAGGGCGCCCTCGGCATCGCGGTAGGTTGCTTCTTCCGAGAGGTCGGAGAGGCCCCCCTCGCTTCTTCCGTAGCCGCGATAGTCGAAGATGAAGATGTTGGGAACGAGCGGTCGGTCCAGGAACCGATGCAGTTGCTTGATGTTGTCCACCCGGTGGCTGATGTTGCCCGCGTTCCCGTGGAACCAGACGAGGGTCACGCGGGCATTGGGTGCGGGGATCAGCCAGCCGTGAAGCTTCAGGCCGTCCGAGGCGGGGAACCAGATGTCCTCGTATGTGACCCCTTCGCTCCGCGGGGTCATCTCGATGGCCCGTTCGGGGACGTAGATGACGTACTTCTCAAGGCCCAGGAGCATACTGGTCCCCAGAATGCCCGCCACGAGTAGCGGGACGCGCCAGGCCATCGTTCGCACCGGGGGAATCATGAAGTCCCTCGACAGCATGCCAGAGCGCCTCACGGGCGGCAAGGGGAAACGACCGAGCCCCCTGGATACCCGGTAAGGAACCATGTCGAGACCTCCCGCCGACCGCCTGCCGCCTTGCCGCCAGCGCTTCACCCGGCTGGTCAGCCGGCCCGAGACCGCAATCGACCTGGCCGAGGCGGCGCTCGTCATCGCCCAGGAAGAGTATCCGGAACTGGAGGTGGCCCGCTATCTGTCCTGCCTGGACGGGATGGGGGCCGACGTGCGGACTCGTGTCGGCTCGGTGGAAGATCCCCACCGGCTCATCGTGGCCCTCGGTGACTACCTCTTCCGGGAACAGGGGTTTCACGGCAACAGTGAGGACTACTCCGACCCACGCAACAGCTTCCTGAACGACGTCCTGGATCGGCGGACCGGCATCCCCATCACGCTCTCCGCGGTGTACATGGAGGTGGGGCGACGCCTGGGCCTGTGCCTGCACGGGGTGGGCATGCCCGGGCATTTCCTGGTCAAGTACGTGGGACCGGACGAGGAGATCGTGATCGACCCCTTCAATGGGGGAGCGCTCCTCTCCCATGCCGACTGCCAGCGCATGTTGGACCGGAGCTACCAGGGGAAGGTGGCCTTCGAGCCGCGATTCCTCGCCACCGTCGGGACTCGCCAGATCCTCAGCCGGATGCTCAACAACCTCAAGGCTATCTATTTCAAGAAGCAGGACTTTGCCAAGGCCTTGAGCGTCGTGGAGCGCCTGTTGATCGTCGAGCCCGGGTCCGCGACCGAGGTCCGCGACCGGGGGCTCCTCCTGTCCCAGCTCAAGCGATTCCCGGAAGCCACCGCCGACCTGGAGCGGTATCTCAAGCTGGCGCCCGGGGCTGAAGACGTCCAGGTGATCTCTGATCACCTGCGGTCCATCCGGCAACGCGTGGCGTCGATGAACTGAGGCCGAGGACTTGCAACCGCAAATTCACCCTGTGGAGTGCTGCACCGAATACTCCACAGGGTAAACGCACATGGACGCTGATGGGGATCGGCGGGTGAAGATCTACACCAGGACGGGGGACAAGGGCGAAACGGGGTTGCTGGGCGCGGCGCGGGTGCGGAAGAACACCGCGCGGGTCGAGGCGTATGGCGCGGTGGATGAGTTGAATGCCTGCCTCGGCCTGGTGGGTGTGGCGGTGACGGATCCCGAGGTGCGGGACCTTCTCGTGGGGATCCAGCGGGATCTCTTCGCCCTGGGCGCGCAACTCGCCGACGTCCGCAAGGGCAAGACGAAAGCGATGGAGAAAGCGGCCCTGCCGGCAGGCAGGGTGACCGCCCTGGAAGAAGCGATCGATCGCAGCGAGGAGAAGCTGGCGCCCCTCAAGACGTTCATTCTCCCCGGCGGGTGCGAGGCGGGGGCGCGCCTGCACCTGGCCCGGACCATTTGCCGCAGGGCCGAACGCCGGATTGCGGCCCTGGCGGAAAAGGAGGACGCGTCACCGGTCATCCTGGTCTATGTGAACCGGCTCTCGGATCTCCTCTTCGTCCTGGCGCGGCGGGTGAACGCCAGCGCGGGCACGAGGGAAATTGCGTGGTGAGGGATGCCTGATGCCGGGAGATTGGCGGGATGAGGCACAGGTCCCGCTGCTCCTCCGGGTCGGCCTCGGCGCGGCGTGGGTGTACGAGGGGCTGGTGCCCCACCTCCTGGGTCCGAGTCCCGACTCCCTGGCACTCTTCGGCCGCGGGTCAGCGCTGCTCTGGGGCGACGGGAATCTCCCGCTGGCCATTGATGGCGTCAAGGTTCTGCTGGGCCTCTGCCTGCTCCTCGGATGGATGATCCCGTGGGCCGCCGCCCTCCAGTGCGGGCTCTTGATCGTCTCCACCATTTGCATCGCACTTGCCGCGCCACAGTTCCTGGTGTACCCGACGGGTGCGATCTCCAAGGCCCTGGTGCTCTTCGCCGCGGGGCTGTGCCTCGGGATCCTCGGCGGTGATGAATCCGCTGGCACGGTCCGGCCGGTCCGGGTCGTTCCGCTGCTCCTCCGGGTCGGCCTGGGCGTCATGTGGCTGTACGAGGGTCTCGT
>CAZNWB010000040.1:0-16447 GCA_964576535.1 uncultured bacterium
CGTAGGGAGGGCCCTTGTGGCCCTCCGCCCTCGGAGGGCGGGTACCCGCGCGAAGCGTGGGTGCAGCCCCCTCCCTACCGGCATCCGGGGAATGGGATTTTCATACGTTGTGGTGAAACTCGTTTCATGACCACTTGGCGGTTAATAATTTTGGGACTGGAGTCATGTTCGGAGCCCAATTCGAGCCAGAATACCTGAAGCGTGTCTATGAGGACACCCAGGTTTTGCGGAAGCCCATCACGGGCATCCTGACGGGGTACCATGTTCTCCCGTACATCCTCGTGGGCCCCGACGAAGAGGGCACCCAGCGGTCCATCGAGATTCGTGGCACCATCCGGGTATCCCCCCGCCTCGTGCTCTCCCCCCGGCATCTGGGGCAAACCTACGGGGAGCTGTTCCACGATCCCGAGCTGATGGACAAGGCCCTGGTGGGCCGCGTCTTCAGCTTCCTGTATGCGGCCCGCCAGAACGTCCAACTGGAGAGCGACGACCTGCGGATCATCCGTGCAGAACGGGATCCCCGGTCCCAGATCGAGCGGGCGCTGGACGACCTCATGCGGGAGGAGATCCTGGATACCGGCGTGATCCTTTCTCCTGATGTAAAGTTCTATCCGGTGTCCATCGAGCGCTTCATCGCGGAGATCCTGGATCGCGAATTCCCCCGCTCGTAGCCCTGATCGAATTCCTAACCGCCGGTACCAACGGTCCGCCTCAGGCGGATTGGTGCGCCAAGAACGCCAAAGGAAGGCAATCAGGCGATTTGGCAATCCCGCCCAAGGCGGGACAATCAGGGTTCCAGCTTGCCGGGTAGCGGGTACCCTCAGGATGTGTCATTCGCCATTGATGGGCGGATGTGGTAGGATTACAGGCAACACGGAGGCTATAGCCATGTCCACAGCAAAGGATGAGCTCGCCCGCGTTATTCAGGGGCAGCCGGAGGACAGTACGCCCGAGGAGATCGTGCGTGAACTTGCCTTTCACGTCATGGTGGAGCGCGGGCTCGCTGATTCGGACGCGAAGCGCACCATCTCTAATGAGGAGATGGGGCGGCGCATCCGCTCATGGCAGAAATAACCTGGACCGAGGAAGCTCAGCGTTGGCTCGAGGACATCTTCGAGTACATCGCCGCCGATAACCCCGACGCTGCGGCGCGCACGGTCCAGGGAATCTATGAGCGAGCGCAGGTCCTGGCCACTTTCCCAGAGATTGGTCATCGCTACACCGCTTCCTCGCGCCACGTGCGCATCCTCCTGTACGGGCACTATCGAATCGCCTACCTCATCAAAGACGATGGCAACATTGACATCCTCGGCGTCTTCCATGGTTCGCTCGACATCACGAGATACAAGCTTTGAATGGCACAGAACCGCAGAGTCGAGCGCGCCTCATTCCGGTCGTTGGGCATATCGACACGCGGGACTTCCTCGTGCTAGACTGCCCGTGGCTTGAGGCCTGATATGGGTGACGCTCAGTTGGAGTCCATAGTCACGCAGCAGCTCCGCAGGCGGCTCATCGAAGCCCCGCCGGTCGGGGTGGTCGCCGTCTACCTCTTCGGAAGCCATGCTGAGGGACGGGCGCACCGGGAGAGCGACCTGGACGTCGGGGTCTTGCTTCGGTGGGATGCCTATCCGAGTGCAGGGGAGCGCTTCGAGATGCGGCTGCGCCTGGCTGGGGAGCTGGCTGTTCAGCGGATGCCTGTGGACGTGATCATCTTGAATGATGCCCCCCCGATCCTCGCTGCTCGGATCGTGACGGAGGGGCAGCGCCTCTTCTGTGCGGATCTCGCGGCGGAGCATACCTTCCGACGGGACGTACAGCTCCGGGCAGCCGACCTCGCGCCCTTCCTGCGCCGCCTTTCCCGGGTAAAGCTCGAGGGGCTCGGGCGGTGACGTGCTTCGTCGAGATCGTCCGTCAGATCGCGAGTCGGGAAGAGCGGTGATCAAGTCCTCCTGCTGCAGGGATCACGTTTAGGGGACTGCCCAACGGGAGGATCCGCTCCGATGTATGCGATCCGCAAGAAGGTAGCTGAACGGCGGATCGAGAAGACCGTTCTGAGAAAAAGATACTCCCACGTGGATGGGATGAGAAACGTGTGAGGGATGTAATTGCCTACTACGATAGGCAGACGGAGGACGAGGAAGTGGCCGAGTACCAAGCGGCCATGAAAGTCGAAGGGCAGACAGCCATGCTCGTACCGACCAAACTCGTCCCCGAAATTCGCCGATTGATCGCCCGTCAGCAAGGAATGTAAACCGAAATCCTGGTTCGGGAGTTCCCCCGGCCCTAACCCCGAATCCGAATCCCTAACCGCCGGTACCAACGGCGTTGCCGTTGGTGCGCCAAGAACGCCAGGGGCGAATTCGCCCATTCAGGGCAAAGCCCAGGGCTTCCGTCCGCACCAAGAACTCGGTGTCGCGTTCTGCTCGCCCACCCCTGGCACTCTCCCGGACCCTGCCAACCGGTGCAAAACTTGACTTCATCACATCGCTCTGGATAGGATGCGAGCGTCCGACCACCACCCAGCACCACCATGATCTACACCCATGTGCTGAATCGGGAAGGCAAGGGCGTTCGCAGTCCGGCTGACACGCTGTGATGACGCCGACTGGTGTATGTCTTATGCCGATCCATATAAGATGCCGCGATAAAATGACACCAACCGAGAGACAGGCCCGAGAATTCGCCACTTGCGTGCGAAGACATCCGCTTATGAACGTGCGTGTTATCCTGACAGGGATTCAGGTGTTTCGTTCTTACGCGGACCCATATACTCAATAGTTCGGCGGCAGGTTCGCGATGAAACGGTGGAACCTCGGTACGCGGAGTTCAGGAGGTCGGGTGACGGTCGGCATCTGTGCGCTTCTTCTGGTAGCTGTGACCCTTGAGTCCGCGGCGGGGCGCGACATTTCCTGCAAAGATGACCCCGACTTGGTGGGCCCATGCTTTACGTTCCACGGCAAGCTCTTCGTCGCCAACGGAACGCCCAGTGCGAGGATTCTGCGCCTGGGCACCAAGCGAATTCTCGGCATTTCCGAGCGTCATTCGGCTTATATGCCAGGTGAGTTGGGGAACCGCCTCACCTGGGACGACGTGGTCTACGGCGACTTCACGGTCTGCCCGTACTCGCAGTCGGAGCCCCGGAAGATGCAATTCGTCTGCGTTGAGTCCGGTTCGCGCCTGATTCGGGAGCGGTACGTCCAGGGCAAGCGCCCGCTGTTGAGAATTCCCGATGTGGCCGGTCGATAGTCGCCGGAACATAGCGCGCCGAACCTCACGCTACAGCGGACCGCGGGCTCGCGTTGCTCCCGCGGCGGCCGCTGAGCGTGACCGTTGGGCGGACCTGAGTGGAGGGACATGAGGCAGCTGGCGACGTTGACGCTCGCGGGCGCACTCCTGCTGGGCACAGCCTGCACAAGAGCGCCTTCGCCAAGGCCGCCGGTCGTAGTCGATATTGAGCAGGCCCGCGCCCTACTCGAGCATCGCTTTCCGGGCATGTCAGGAGTCGGTGCGGTTGTCAGGCCAGCCCCGACTATCGCGGAGGTCGAAGCGGCATCCCTCGAGGAGATGAAGAAGTGTGGGCACTGCCCGCAGGTACCGTTCGGCTACGCACAAGATCAGTGGATTGCGTTCAAGAGGCAGATTCGAACGGGCGACACCGTGATTTTCTTCCGCAACAACGAGGCAATGTGGGGGGGACTCGCTGGAGCAGAGGGCTATGCGCTAATCAGGCAAGGCCAGCTGATCGACTCCTTTCTCACGTCCATGAGCTAGCCTTCCCGCCAGGAGCGGGCCGCCCAACACTTATAAGGCCCCCGGCTGTCAAGAGGCAAACGACTCCGTACCCGATTGTTTCGGGTCCTTCTCTGAGGCTGTTGTTTCGTCTTCTCGCGGCGCTCTGACTTGGTTTCGGCGTGCAGGGGCAGGTTCCAGGAACCTGCACCAAACACTTATCGAGGCTCAGCGGTTGGAGGCTGAATGGTGTCCGTTGTTTTCTTACGCCGGCTACACCGCTTCTGGTGGCGTTGCGCGCAGCCAGCGACGGTATTACTGTGTTCATCAGTGAGGGGGAAAGAGAGATGGCCCTCGGCTGACACGCCACTCAAACCCATGGCCACGATCCCGACGTTCCTGACTGGTTTCATATTGGCCGCTTCCATTTTGTTCGTCCAAGTCCCGTCGTATCCTGCATCTCATGACGTGCGAGTCGGCCAATTCTTCTGGGTTAAACCCACCGCCCGGGAGGCCTTCGAGAAGGCTTTGGGTGATTGGTCAGCCCGGGGTGAGAAATTCATCGACGACCTCGGTGAGAGCCCCCGATTTCAGGTGATCGTCGTTGAGGGCGCGCGGGCCAGAATCCGGTTTGATGATGGCTCGGAAGGTTGGATCCTACGTGTGCTCTTTGATAACTCCTCTATGATTCTCTATGAGGATCCACGTGTTACCAGAGAGCGAGCCAGAGTTCAGCAGGAAAAGGAGGCGGAAAATAGGAGAGCAGCTGAGGCAAAAGCCAGGGCCATTGAAAGAGCCAGGCGGGACGCAGAAATAAACGTCAAGCCTTGGCCTGGTGACATAAAGGCACTCGTTCGCGCTGGCCAAATCAAAAAGGGGATGAAACCTGAAATGGTTCGGCTGGCCCTTGGTCAGCCTACCCGAGTCATTGAGACCGATGTTGGTCCCATTCGCCGCGAACAATGGATGTACCCGGGAGGAACCTACCTTTTCTTTGAAAATGATGTCCTCGTGGGTTGGCAGCGTGAGCGGTAGAGTGCAGGTCAGAATGGAAGCAGCGTACTCGTAATAGGGGACGCTGCCGCTTCTGTGCATCGTGCCGCAATCCGTCTATCGCGCGGCTGCTCGCGGGGCCGCGTGGGCCGCAGAATGGGCGTCCATATCTGACAAAGTGACTAAAGTGGCAGCGTCCCCTATACTGGCGCTACGCAGTCGGCGCATCGGGGCGGCGGATAGACCTCCGCGTGCTGGGGCCGCTCGCGCGGCCCATCACGCGGATGCAGCCGGCAGTCGCTCCGGCGAGTTTCCTCGCCGTCCCGCCTGCGGCTGAGCCGCCGCCCCGTTAGGCTACACCGTGCCGTTCACGCCCACAGACTTTCACGACCTGGGTGAATTGGGGGACGTTGTTGCCTTCGTTAACTAACTTTGTTACGCTCCTGTCCCTAGGGAGGGATCTCTCATGCCCCGCCACGCGCGCCTCGACGCCCCGGGAACGCTCCACCATGTGATCATCCGCGGGCTTGAGCGCGGCGCGATCGTGAAGGACGATGTGGACCGCGAGGCCTTCGTGACCCGTCTGGGTGCGGTGACCCCGGCCACGGGCACCACCATCTACGGGTGGGCGCTCCTTCCGAATCACGCCCACCTCTTGCTCCGGAGTGGCCCTGCCGGGCTCCCGCGCTTCATGCGGCGTCTCCTCACCGGCTACGCCGTGACGTTCAACCGCCGGCATAAGCGAGCTGGGCACCTCTTCCAGAACCGGTACAAGTCCATCGTGGTGGAGGAGGACGCCTACTTCCGGGAGCTGGTGCGCTACATCCACCTGAACCCGCTCCGCGCCAAGTTAGTCCCGGACCTGCGGGCCCTGGACCGCTACCCCTGGGGCGGCCACGCCACCGTCGTGGGGCGCATCCCGCGCGCATGGCAGGATCGTCGGACCGTCCTCGGGTGGTTCGGGCAGACGGAGGGGCGGGCGGTCCGCGTGTATCGGGACTACGTGCGGGAGGGGATTCCGGTCGGACACCGCCCGGAGCTCGTGGGCGGGGGCCTCGTCCGGTCCGCTGGGGGGTGGGCCGAAGTGCGGGCGCTCCGGCGCCAGAAGGAACCACTGGCGGGGGACCCGCGGATCCTGGGGAGCAGCGACTTCGTCGAAGAGCTCCTGCGCGACGCCGAGGCGCGCCAGCTTGCCGCGTTACGGCGGGCAGCAACGCCCCAAGAAACGGCGGCGGTGATTGCGAGGATCTGCAAGCGACACGGAGCATCCGTGCAGGAACTCCAGACAGGCGGTCGACGCGGGCCCCTCTCAGCGGTTCGAGCGAAGCTGGCACAACACCTGGTAACGAGGCTCGGCCTCTCCCTGGCGCAGGCGGCCCGTCACCTGGGTGTCTCCACGGCGGCGATCTCGAAGATTCTGCGGAAAATAGATGGGTAAGTTAACGAAGGCAACAACGTCCCCTATCCGAACGAACAGGAGCTAGCAAAGGTCCGAGCGCCTCTGGCCAAGCTCAAGCCTCAGTTCTTCGTGCTGGAATATGGTTTCCGGCGGTAGGTGATTGCCCTGAGCCGTACGGTGGCTTCACAGGAACGATCGTCCAGAAGCCGTCGGGCGCGGGCGAATGCGACTGTGCTGTCTCGTATCTCTCCCGTCGGAAAGCGCTGCGACCCCTGATCTTGACAGCGTCACTCCCCCTCCCTATACTGCGCGCCGTGCACGCCATCTCCTTCGACCTCTGGGATACACTGTTCATTGACGACTCGGACGAGCCGGTGCGGGCGAGCCGGGGGATGCGCCCGAAAAGGGCCGAGCGCCGCTTCCTGCTGCATCAGGCCCTGAGCCGCCATCATGCGGTGACGCTGGAGCGGGTCTCCCTGGCGTACGACGTGGTGGATGCCGCCTTCCGCAACGTCTGGCACGACCACCACATGACCTGGACCGTGCGGCAGCGGCTCTCGGTGCTCCTGGAAGGGCTGCACCTCAGCCTGCCCGAGGCGGAGCTGGCGGAGCTGGTCCGGCTCCACGAGGAAATGGAGCTGACCGTCCGGCCCAGGCTGGTCGAGGGCGTCAGGGAGGCGCTGGAGGAGATCAAGGGCCGGTACCGGCTGGCGGTGATCAGCGATGCCATCTTTTCCCCCGGTCGCGCCCTGCGGGAGCTGCTCAGGGGAGAGCAGATCCTCGACCTGTTCGATGCGCTGGTCTTTTCGGATGAGGTGGGCTGCTCCAAGCCCGACCGCCGCATGTTCGAGCGGGCCTCCGCGGACCTCGGGGTGCCGGTGGCGCGGCTGATCCACATCGGCGACCGGGACCACAATGACGTAAAGGGTGCCCAGGCGGCCGGCGCCCGCGCCGTCCTCTTCACCGGGGTCAAGAACCGGAACGGGGGCACGTCGGCCGATGCGGTGTGCGGGCGCTACGCGGAGTTGCCCCGGATCCTCGAACGGCTGGTGGGATGAGATGGAGTAAAGGAGCAGAGATGTCTCTGAAGATCTGCATCATCAACGGGTACCCCGAGAAGAATCGCCAGGCCCTGACGGAAGCCGGCGTGGCCAGTGCGGACGAGCTGTACATCCGGGTGCTGAAACAGTGGATTCCCGACGCCCGGCTGGACGTCTTCATGATCGCCGACCTTGGGACAGGCCTCCCCGGAGGGGCCGGCATCGAATCCTACGATGCATTCATCTGGACGGGGTCCAACCTGACGATCTACGAGGACGACCCGCGGGTGACGCGGCAGATCGAGTTCGCCCAGCAGGTCTACGAGGTAGGCCGGCCCAGCTTCGGCAGTTGCTGGGGGGTGCAGCTGGCGGCGGCCGCGGCCGGGGGCGAGGTGCGGAAGAACCCGCGCGGGCGCGAGCTGGGATTCGGTCGCAAGATCCGCTTGACGTCGGAGGGGCGCACCCACCCGATGTACGAGGGAAAGCCCGATGTCTTCGACGGATTCATCATGCACCTGGACGAGGTCTGCCGCGTTCCGCCGGGCGGCCGGCTTCTCGCCACCAACGAGCACACACCCGTCCAGGCCCTGGAGGTCAAGCACAAGAAAGGGATCTTCTGGGCCACCCAGTACCATCCCGAATACGATCTGTACGAGATGGCGCGGCTCTTCCTGGCCCGGGGCGAGCATCTGATCAAAGAGGGCTTCTTCAGCGACCGGGCGGACCTGGAGGCGAAGGTCTCCCGCATGCAGACGCTGAGCCGCCATTCGGATCGGAAGGACCTGCGGTGGGATCTGGCCATCGGAGACGACCTCTTGGTGGAGCCCCTCCGCCAGTGCGAGCTTCGCAACTGGCTCGACAAGCTGGTCATCCCTTCCCTCGCGTCCCGCACACCTGCCACTCGCCCGGCCGTCTGACAACCGAATCGCAGGCTGTTGACCACCCCTGAGATGCGGGCAGTCGGCCCCGCGGTCTCCGCCTGATTTCACGGATTTCTGACGGACCAGACCTGCAGGAAGGGTGGCTCGTCGGCCGGTGAGATCCGTCTGGCGTTTGGGCGGGCAGGTCGCAAGACTGGAGGGGCTGCGGATAAGAAAAGACCGCAGGCGATCAGACTCGAGCCGTGCAGCATGTCCCCGGGTCGCCGGCGCCGGCCCTCCCGATCCCAATTGCGGGCTCGGTTTCCGACGCCTGAGGTCTCGCTCCTCCGGGCGATCCGTGGGGCAGCCTCGCGCGTCATGGCGAGTGAGCTGCTCCGCGCTGATCCCTGCGGCTACCGAAAACATAGGGCAAGCCGTGCGCCCAGTCAAGAGGCGAGACGAAAAAATCGGGATTTGAGCGTGGCGGCGCTTTCAAGAGGAGCGTTACACTCCTGTTGTGCAGGCTGCAGGCCTCCCGGAAGTTCATCCCGGGTAGTTGCCCCTGGAGGTGGACGGGGACCTGGGTGAAGACACCCCCGTCCACTTGGACCGGGAAGTTCCCCCTTGACCCCGATCCGAGAAGACAAACGAGAAACAGGATCGGAATTTCAGATCGGGGTTGATCTTTCGTGGTGCGTCGGCGAGGATCGAGGACATGGCGACGACCATGTGGCTGGAAACTGCCCGGTGCGGCTGGGCCGCATTCATGGCACGCCACGCCTGGGCCCGCTGGGTAGAGAAGTGGGGGGTCTCGGTCGGCTCGCTGGCCTTCGGGGTGGTGACGCTCCTCGTCTTCCGGCGGGGGATCGAGTATTTTCCCTGGTTCGTGGGCTATCTCCTGCTGCTCTGGCTCGCCGGGGTAGTGTGTGCCGAAATGCGGCAGGCATTGGCGGCCCGAGGTCCGCGGTTGCTCTGGCTGGCCGTGGACTACTCTGTCCAGAGCCTGTTCCATGGGCTGCTCCTCTTCCTGCTGCCGATCTACTATGCCAGCACCACACTGCTATCCAGGAATGTGGGGTTCCTGGTTCTGCTGGTGGCCGCAGCCATTCTCACCACGGTTGATCCCTGGTACCGCGCCCTAGTGGCCCGGTCCCGATGGGTCGAAGTCCTCCTCTTTGGATTCGGCCTCTTCGCCTCGCTGAATGTCGCCTTTCCCTTGGTCGGAGTCCGGACCACCTGGACCCTCGGTCTGAGCGGGATCGTCAGCCTGCTGGCCCTGACGCCGGTGTTCCACCGGGGACCACGCACGTCTTGGTGGACGGCCCTGGCCTATGCCGGGACAGGCGCGATGATCGTCGCCCTGCTCCTGTGGCCGGTGCGGAGATGGATTCCCCCGGTCCCGCTGCAACTCACCCGGGCCACGTTCGCCCGATCGATGTTCGACCTCGAGCCTTGGCAGCCCGCTTCGACGATCTCCATTGACGAGCTCCGCGGATGGGGAGAGATGGTGGCGTTCACGGCCGTGGCGGCACCGGCCGGCCTCCGGGAGCCGATCTATCACCAGTGGCGTAGAGAGGGAAAGCGCGTGGAGAAGATCTCACTCTCGCCCGTTCGGGGGGGACGGCCAGGGGGATTTCGGACCTATTCTCGCAAGACGGACCTGGGGGCGGAGTTGACCGGGAGGTGGACAGTCGACGTGCTCACCGCACACGAGCAGCTCATCGGCCGCGTCCGTCTGATTGTCACCCCATAACAAAAGCGTTCGGCTGTTCGGTTGTTCGAGTGTTCGATCGTTCTAGAACCGCCGAACCGCCGAACCACCGAACCACCGAACAGCCGACCCCTCAGGAGTGGCGGCGTTCATCATTCGAAATTCCTTGTTCGATATTCGACATTGCGCATGGTCAGGAGTGCCGGCGGGCGGCCCGGACCCAGGCCTTGACCTGGCCCAGGGTGTGCGCGTGGCCGGACACCGCTCTCCATTGGACGACCAGGACCTCAGGGTCCTGTGATGCCAGGTCCTCGACCCGCGTGATCCCGAGGCGCCTCAGCTCGTTGTAGTGGGCGGCGCCGAGACCCCCCACATCCACCAACCGGGCTGCCACTCGAATCTCGCGAAGCTCCTCTTCCGTGATCCCGGCCTGGCGGGAGAGCTGTGCCAGATCATCCGGGGTGCGCGTCCGCTTCAGCAGGGCGCGGGGCGAATCGATCCCAACGCGCGACAGGCTCGTCACGACATGCTCCGACACTCCCTCCATCTCCGCCAGGCTGGGGATGTAGCTCTGGACCGTGAAGCGATCGATGCCCGCGTAGGTGGCCACGTTGAACAGGCACGCGGCCGTGACCGCCAGGACGGCCACGCGACGCGACGCGCCGGGGCCCATCTGGTGCGGCCCCTCCCACCCCCGACCACGGCGGAACGCATTGATGAGATTGATGAGGACATAGCACTCCACCGCGAAGGGCGGAAACCCCAGGAAGCCCAGCGGGGGCATTTCAAACCATCTTGTATCCTCGAAGAATGGCACGGTATAGATCCACTTCGTGTAGGCCCAAAAATTCCAGAACTCCCAAAGGCCCCCGCAGATGAGTCCGGCCAGGAGGAGCCGGAGGAACGGCCGTGGGTCCCCCCGTTCCAACTGCCCCAGCAGCGACGTCGCCCGGGACGGACCGAGGCGGTAGCAGACGGGGTCCAGGAGAAACACCGCAAATCCCCAGATCCACGGGTAGGCATGCCGGGGCCAGAGGATCGGGCTGATGAGCATCGCCACACCGATCCCGACCGACAGGATGAGACCGGGCCGGCGGACCCTCCAGGGCCGCATCCGCACGTGCTCGGCGATCCCGTAGGCCCGGAGCAGATCGTAGGTTTCGAAGAGACCGGGGATGACCGTGGCATAGGCGAAGAAAGTGAAAATAGCCCCATAGAAGGCTTCCGTCGGGACGTTGATGTAGAACCAGTTTTGGAGGCGGAAGTTGAACACCTCGAAGAGGTTCCAGATGGCGACGGACCAGAAGGCCAGGACCAGGAACTCCCAGGGTCGGTCCCGCAGGAGGGAATGGCCCCGCGTCCTCCACACCCACGCATCCGCCAGTACGATGTAGGACCACCACGCAATACAATAGAAGACAATCTGGATGGCGAAGACACCGAGCGCCAGACCGGCTTCGGCGGCAAGGAGGGTGCAGAGACCGACCCAGCCATACCAGGGGAGCCTTCGGGGGTGTGGTTTCTGCCGGTTTGTCATGGGAAGCCCGATGGAAACGCCCACTAGGGCTAGTCCAAAACCCTGTGTCCGTCAAGAGAAATGGGCCGGCTCGGATTCGAGGAAGCCATCTTGCGAATCCCTCCGCCAGGCGGATCATCTATTATTATATATGGGTCCGCAGGCTGCCTCCGTGCGGGCTGCGGGCAGCATCTGCGTGCGCATGGCAGAGACGACCGGCCCGTGGCCGCAGGGAGAGGGTGGCGGCCTTGCCTTTTTCGCCTAGTTTGGGTATCTTGCTGGCCATGAATCCCCATACAGCCCTGGAAATCGCTCCGGAACCGCCCAGGCACCGCCGGACCCTCGCCATACTTCTCTTCCTCTGCAGCCTGCTCGGCCTCCCGGGCTCCCCCGGTGCCGCCAGCAGGAGCGACACCGATCTCGAGGCCGGCATCCTCCGCGTGAAGCCAGCCGTCGTCCTGATCAGTAGCGAGGTGGCGGCCGAGGTGAGCGTCCGCTGCGGGCCCGGTGCCACCCACAAGGTGACCCCGGACCCCC
Source organism: uncultured bacterium (assembly GCA_964576535.1). Classification (GTDB taxonomy): domain Bacteria; phylum Methylomirabilota; class Methylomirabilia; order Methylomirabilales; family 2-02-FULL-66-22; genus 2-02-FULL-66-22. The sequence continues at coordinate 11,786 of CAZNWB010000040.1, forward strand.
TGTACGAGACCGGGAGCGGCTTCGTCATTCACCCCGACGGGTACATTGCCACCAACGGCCACGTCGTCGAGCGCTTCTATGAAATGAACGAGAAGATGCTCGGCGCGGACTTCTTGCAGGCCGCGGCCGAGGAGGCCTGCGGTCCGGCCCTCGCCATGTTGCCCGAGGGGGCGCGGAAAGAGCGTCTTCGGGCCATCCTGGCCGACCCCGCCAATCGGGGCCAGCTGCGCCTGCAGAAGAAGCTCCAGGTGCACCTGTCCTCAGGGAAGATCCTTGCGGCCGAGGTCAAGGCCTACAGTCCTGCCATCAATCCCAACGCCCCTCCCGGCGGCAAGGTAGCCTCCGGGGACGGCAAGGGGCCGATGGAGCAGTCGGGCAAGGATGTCGCCATCCTCAAGATCGAGGCGGCGGACCTGCCCACGGTGCGGTTGGCCCCGAACAGCACGGGCCTGCAACTGGGCGAGCAGATCTTCATCATCGGGTATCCAGGCGTGGTCCTGCATCACGACTTCCTCAGCCGGAAGTCCGCGCTGGAGGCCTCGGTGACCGTTGGCCGCGTCTCCGGATTCAAGATCGACATCACCGATCGTCGGGTGATCCAGACCGATGCCGCCATCTCCTGGGGGAACAGCGGGGGTCCGGCGTTCAATCTCCGCGGCGAAGTGATCGGCGCCGCCACGTTCATCTCCACGACGCTGGAGGGGGACCAGGCCATCCAGGGATTCAACTTCCTCATCCCGGTGGAAACGGTGCACGAGTTCGCGCGCGGGATCTCGCTGACCCCGACCGCGGACAGTCCGTTCACCCAGAAGTGGGAGCGGGCGGTGACCAGCTATTTCTCCGGCGACTACCGGCGTGCGGCCACCCAGGTGGAGGAAGCCGACCGGCTGATGCCCGGGTTCCCGGACCTCATGCGCCTGCGCTCCGAGGCCCAGATGCGAGCCGACCGGGAGTCGGGGTTCGGCGAGCGTAGCCGCACCGCGGGGGTCTGGCTGGGGGGCGGTCTCGGAGTGGCCCTCCTGGCCCTGGGGGCGCGCAGCGTCGTGAACAGCCGGATCCGCCGGACGCGTGGGCTGGTGCGGCGCATCACCCCGGAGGAGATCCGGAGCAGGCTGGAGACGGGTGCGCCCGTCGCCATCCTGGACGCCCGTCACGGGGGAAACTTCGATGACAGCCCGGTCCAGGTTGCGGGCGCCCAGCGCTACGACGTGGAGAAGCCGAGTGCGCAGTCCCTGCAGGTGCAGGTCACGCCCGGGGGCGAGGTGATCGCGTACTGCGACTGACCCGACGAGGCGACCAGCGCCCGGGTGGCGCTGCAGTTGATGCAGGCGGGCTACACCCGTGTGTCTGTCGTTCGTGGCGGGTTCCAGGCGCTCATGCAATCGGGGGTCTCGGTGGCGCCCAAGGACGTGACCCCCGCGCTGCCGCCCGCGCCTCCACCGCAGGAGGAGGCGCGGCCCGCATTGACGCCTGCATAACGTTTCGGACGAATCGCCAGTCGCGCGGCTGTTCCGTGCCCGGCGTGGCGTGTGTGGGAGTCCCGTCAGTCCCGCGTTTCGCGGGATTGCTGGCATCCCGCCTTCCTCGGGATTCTCTCCAGGGCGAACCGATCCCCGGGAACTGGGAGGAGCTGGGCATGACTGCCCTGACGCTTCAATCCTTCCGTCTGCCGTCCAATCGAGCCGTGCGGTGGCTCGTGCCGCTGGCGGTTCTCTGCCTGGCCCTCGGCCAATCCGTCAAGGATCCCGCCCAGGCGGCGAGCGGGCTCACACCCGAGGAAGAGATCGTCATCGGCGTGTATCGCATGGTCGGCCCCGGCGTCGTGCACATCACCAGCACGGTGCTGAGCCAGGACTTCCTCTTCCGGATCGTCCCGGAGCGGGGCACCGGCTCCGGATTCATCGTGGACGATCGGGGCTACATCCTCACCAACAACCACGTGGTGGAGAACGCGGACAGCCTGGAGGTCACCCTGGCCGACAAGAGCAAGGTCCCGGCGAAATTGATCGGCCGGGATCCGAACAACGATCTTGCCGTGATCCGGGTCAGCGTGCCCCGGGAAAAACTCACGTCGCTCAAGCTGGGGGACTCGGCCCAGCTGCAGGTGGGGCAGATGGCCATCGCCATCGGGAACCCCTTCGGGCTGGATCGGACGGTCACCCGCGGCGTGGTGAGCGCCTTGGGGCGCAGCTTGAAGGCCGACACGGGTCGCCAGATCCGGAATGTGATCCAGACCGACGCGGCCATCAATCCCGGGAACTCCGGGGGGCCGCTCCTGAACTCCCGGGGCGAGGTCATCGGCATCAACACGGCCATCTTTTCCCCCAGCGGTGGATCGGTCGGGATCGGCTTTGCCATTCCGGTCAACACGGCGAAGAAGCTCCTGCCGCAGCTCATCGCCCGCGGGCGGGCCAGCCACCCCTGGCTGGGGATCAGTGGGATGGATATCACCCCCAGCCTGGCCCAAACGCTGAACCTGCCGGTCAAGGAAGGGGTCATGGTCGCTCAGGTGGCTTCCGGAGGCCCCGCGGCGCGGGCGGGGTTACGGGGGTCGCAGCGGCGCGTGCGCGTCGGGAACTTCATGATGAACGTTGGCGGCGACATCATCCAGGCCCTGGATGGACAGAAGATCACGGGTGTGGATGATCTCACCGCCTTCCTGGACGAGCAGAAGAAGCCCGGGGACGACCTCCGCGTGGACATCCTGCGGGACGGCAAGCCGGAAACCGTGCTGGTGCGGCTGGGCGAGCTGCCGGAGAGCTGATTGCCCATTTGGGATTTCGGATTGCGGATTTAGGATTTCGGATTGCGTGCTTGCCCGCGGACAGCGCGCAGACGAATGCGAGATCACAGGGTCTGGGGTTCGATATGGAGAAGACCCGCGGCGCGAAGCCGGCGGCCTGGAGGTTTTCGGCGCTGGTGATCGCCCTGGCCTGGGCGGGGCCGGCCGGGGGTGTGGAGGTGAACCCTCCCCTCGCCACCGGCAGCCTGGTGATCGCCGGCCGGGTCAACCTGACGGTGGAGGTGGCCCGCACATCGGCCGAACAGATCCGGGGATTGAGCGGGCGTCCCGACCTCAAATCGGGCCACGGGATGCTTTTCGTGTACAATCAGCCCCGGCCCGTGAGCATCTGGATGAAGGATATGCGCTTCCCGCTGGATATCCTCTGGATCCGGGACAGCCGGATTGTCAAGATCGAGAAGCAGGTACCACCCCTGGATCCCCAGGGCCCGGAGCGAACCTACACCGCCACGGCCGATCTGGTTCTGGAGGTGCCGGCCGGTTTCACCGACCACAAGCGCATCCGCGTGGGTGACACGGTGCGGACCAGTCTGCCCTGACGCTTCCCGAGCGAGGGTCCACGCCATGGCATCCTCCCGCCACACCACCCGATTCTCTCTCGCCTTCGTGATCCTGGTGGCGCTGGCCTCGCTGGCGGCCGGCCTCCTCCTCGCGACCGGGGTCGGCCTGACCCAGCGGGCAACCGCGGAGCGGTTCTGGACCGAGCCGCAGCGCAACCCCGGGGTGGACGTAGCGATTCCCGGCCGGCCCGAGTCCTTCGCCAGCCTGGTCAGGGGCATCAAGGGGGCTGTGGTCAACATCAATACCACCAAGAAGGTCCGGCTACCCAAGGATCATCCCGACCTCGACACCCCGGCCCCCGAGGGGCGCGACCCGCACGATTTCTTCGACCGGTTCTTCGGCGGGCGCGAGCGGGATCTCAATCAACGAAACATGGGCTCCGGGGTCATCCTGCACCCGGACGGCTACATCGTCACCAACGAGCACGTTGTCGCGGACACGGAGGCGATCCAGGTACGCCTGTCCACGGGGAAGCAGTACCGCGCCGAGGTGATCGGCAAGGATCCCAAGACGGACCTGGCCCTGATCAAGATCCGGCCGGAGGCACCCCTCCCGGTGGTTCCCATGGGAGATTCCGATCGGCTGGAGGTGGGGGACTGGGTCCTGGCCATCGGCAATCCGTTTGGCTTCGACCACTCGGTGACGGCCGGGATCGTGAGCGGGAAAGGGCGTGTCCTGGGGGCCGGGCCGTACGATGACTACATCCAGACCGACGCGGCCATCAACCCGGGGAATTCCGGCGGGCCGCTGTTCAACCTGCGGGGCGAGGTGGTCGGGATCACCACCGCCATCATTCCCCGGAGCCAGTTCGGCTTCGCCATCCCCAGCAACCAGGCCAAGCGTGTCCTGCTCCAGCTCAAGGAGCGGGGGAAGGTCACCCGGGGTTGGTTGGGCGTCGTTGTCAAGCAGGTGACCTCCTCGGTCGCCGGGTCCCCGGATCTCCCGGAGGCCCAGGGGGCGCTGGTGTCCGAGGTGCTCTCGGATTCGCCGGCCGAGCGCGCAGGCATCCGGCCGGGAGACGTGATCCTCCAGTTCGGGGGAAGGCCGGTGCGGGAAGTCCGGGACCTCCCCCGGATCGTGGCGGAGACTCCGGTGGGATCCGAGGCAGAGGTGGGAATCCAGCGCGACAGGAAGACCATGACGCTCCGCATCCGCCTGGGCGAGCTGCGGGACGACCGCTTGGCCCGCTTGCGCCCGCAGGAGGCTCCCTTCGGCCTGGCGGTCCAGGACCTCACCCGCGAGCTGGCGAAGGACCTGGGTGTGCCCCCGGGACAGGGGATCGCCGTGGCGCGCGTGAG
>CAZNWB010000040.1:16547-19016 GCA_964576535.1 uncultured bacterium
CTGGAGCTGGAGGCAGACCGGATGACCCACCTCCTGCTCGGCGAGAAGGAGTTCCAGCCGGAGCACCAGGTGGTCATCGAGGAGCGGCGCCTGCGGATCGAGGACCAGCCCGCCAACATGCTGGGCGAGGTGATGCGGGCGACAACGTTCCTGGCCCATCCGTACCGCTGGCCCGTCATCGGCTGGCCGAGCGACATCGAGGGGTACACGCGGGAAGACCTCGTGCAGTACTACCGCACCTACTACGCCCCGAACAACGCCAGCCTGATCGTTGCCGGGGACATCAAAAAGGACGACCTCCTGCCCAAGATCCAGGCGCTCTTCGGCAAGATCCCCCGGGGATCCGACCCGCCCAAAGTCGTCACCGTGGAGCCGCCCCAGCGGGGGGAGCGCCGCGTCTCCGTGAAGAAGGAGGCGGAGCTGCCGCTTGTGTTCGCGGTCTATCACTCGCCCAACCTCACGCACCCCGACACGCACGCGCTGGAGGTCCTGGCGTACGTCCTGGGGGGCGGGCAGAGCGCCCGCCTGCACCAGGGGATCGTGTATGAGAAGCAGTTGGCGTCCTATGCCTCGGCCGACTACTCCGGCGTGCACGTGGACCCGTACCTGTTCGGGTTGAGCGCCGGGCCGCTGCCTGGGAAGACGGCCGAGGCGGTGGAGCAGGCCCTGTACGCCGAGGTGGACCGACTCCAGCGCGAGCCGATCACCGACCGTGAGCTGCAGAAGGCCAAGAACCAGATCGAGTCCGAGTTCATCTTCGCCCAGGATTCGGTGCACATGCTGGCCAACCTGCTGGGGGCCTGGGAGTCGGTGGCGAGCTGGAAACTGCTGGCCGGATACCTGGACGGCATCCGCACGGTGACCGCGGCCGATGTTCAGCGGGTGGCGCGGCTCTACCTCACGCCGGACAATCGCACGGCCGCGATCTTGATCCCGACCAAGCCGGACGCCGCGGGGGCCTCGGGAGAACCCGGCAAGGGTCAGCCGATGCGTCCGCCCGTGGACACCAAGATGCAGCGCTCTGCCTTGCGCTCTGAGATGAAGGAGCAGGGCGCGCAGTGAGGTGGGCTCAGCTGTCGTCGCGGTTCCTCGGGTTGAGCCTGGGGCTGGTGCTGGCGATGGCGGCGCCAGCCGCGGCCGCGAAGCACTACGTCCAGCTGCTGGGCCTGCAACCGCCCAAGGAAGAGGTGGAGGCGCCGGACTTCACCCTGAAGGACCTCAACGGCCGGAAGGTGCGACTCGCGGACTTTCGGGGGAAGATCGTCTTCCTGAACTTTTTCGCCACGTGGTGCGTGCCCTGCCGGCTCGAGATGCCGGCCATGGAGCGCCTGCACCGGGACTTCAAGGACAAGGGGTTGGTGGTCCTGGCGGTGGACATCCAGGAGGGGGCCATGACCGTCCGTCCCTTCGTGCAGGAACTGAAGCTGTCGTTCCCCGCGCTCCTGGACGGGGACGGGTCAGTCGCAACCATGTACTCGGTGCGGCCGGTTCCCGCCACGTACCTGATCTCCCGGGACGGGCGGATCGTCTGGCGCGCCTTCGGCTCCCGGGAGTGGGACGGCACCGATTCGCGCCAGTACTTTTCCCAACTTCTGTCCGACGGAAAACGATGACTATCGATTTCGGAATGCGGAATGCGGAGTGCGGAATGTCACGGATCCTTTCAGTCCCGCATTCCCCATTCCGCATTCCGCATTAGAGGGAGGGCCATGCCTTCTCCCGACCTGAACATCCTCGTGGCCATGATCGCCGGCCTCCTGTCGTTTCTGTCGCCGTGCGTGCTGCCGCTGTTCCCGTCGTACCTCTCCTTCGTTGCCGGGGTCTCCTTTGAGGAGATCCACGGGACGGTGGCGAACCCGCGGACGCGGCGGGCCATCCTGCTGAACTCCATCCTGTTCATCCTGGGCTTCTCCATGGTGTTCATCGCGCTGGGTGCCGGCGCCACGCTGCTGGGACGGGTCCTGTTCCAGCAGCAGGCGATCATCCGGAAGATCGGCGGCGTCCTGGTCATCCTCATGGGGCTGTACGTCGGCGGCTGGGTGCGAGTTCCCTTCCTCATGCGGGAGTGGCGGGTCGAGCTGAAAGATCGGCCGGCCGGCTACCTGGGGGCCGTGCTGGTGGGCATCACGTTTGCCGCGGGCTGGACGCCCTGTATCGGGCCGATCCTCGGGTCCATCCTGACGTTGGCCTCGGTCTCGCAGACGGCGTCCACGGGGATCCTGATGCTGGCCGCGTACTCGCTGGGGCTGGCGGTCCCGTTCTTCGTGAGCTCGCTGGCGATCCACCGGTTCGTGCCGTTCTTCGACCGCTTCAAGCGATTCTTCCCGGTGGTCACGCGGGGAAGCGGCCTGATCCTGGTCGGGCTGGGCCTCTTGTTGGTCACGGATTACTTCACGGTGTTGAGCCGCCTGGCCTTCTCCCTGACGCCGGAGTGGTTTTTCGAGATCGAGCGGAAGCTCCTCCGGTTCT
>CAZNWB010000040.1:19116-29787 GCA_964576535.1 uncultured bacterium
AGGAAGGACGTGGGGAACGAGGTCCAGCGCCTGCTGATTGGCCGGCCCTCGATCACCGGCGTCGTGTGGCTTCTGGCCATCGCCCTGGTGATCGGCGTGTCCGGGGGGTATCTCGTCTTTCGGGCCATGGGGCCCGCGACACCCACAGCCCCGGCGGGCGGGTCCGGGTTGGATCCAGCCGCCCCCTGGCGAGCCCGGTTGCTTCAGAATCCCAAGGATGTCGAGGCGCTCCTGGGCCTTGCCCACGTCCAGCTCGACCAGCAGCGGCTGGACGCAGCGGAGGACCTGTACAAGCAGGTCCTGGGACTGGAGCCAAAGAACACCGAGGCCATCACTCACATGGGCGCCGTTCTCTTGGGGCGAGGACAGGTGGATGCGGCGCTGGCGAAGTACAACCAGGCCCTCGCCATCAACCCGCGCTACGTGCATGCCATGTGGGACAAGGCGAATCTGCTGCAACAGGTGAAGAAGGACTACGCGGGCGCCATCCGGGGCTGGGAGAGCTTCATCCAGGTTGTGGGGCCGGACAGCCAGGACGGAAAGACCGCGCAGCAGTTCAGCGCCGAGGCACGCAAGGCCATGGGCGGCGGCAAGCCATGAACCGCCAAGGCGCCAAGGTCGCCAAGGGTATGAAGGCTCTCTCTCCCGATCGGAGCGAGCAAATCCGTTTTACGGGGGCCTCAGCGTCCAAAGCTCTTCGTCGCATTGGAATCATCCGGCCCTGGCGTTCCTGGCCTTTTGGCGCTTAGCATTTCCCCTTCGAGGACAGCACGCCCTTTTTCATGTCCAATGCCGCGCTTCGACACATCGGAGCGCGGCCTGTGTGTGTCAAACAGCTCCCATTCTCATTCGTCGGCCGCCTGTCTTCCATTCCGCTTGGACAGCGCCGGCATTTGACGCATATTGCTCCAGCTTTTTTCTTGGTCCAGGCTCTTCCATTGAAGATTCCCTTGGCGTCCTTGGCGTCTTGGCGGTTCGATTGGGGCGCACTCTGACATGAACCTTCGCGGGCACGCCGAGGCCAAGCTGGCCGCATGGGCCGATCAACGCGAGCTGCGCCGAACGGTCCTGCAACTGGCCCTCCCCATCGTCGGCAGCGACCTGCTCCAGCGCGGGGTCAACGTGGTGGACGCGCTCCTGGTGGGGCGCCTGGGCGCGGCCGAGCTGGCGGCCGTTGGGTTGTCCCAGCTCCTGATCATGTTCATGATGGCCCTGGTGTACGGCCTGGGGGTGGGCAGCACGGTCATGGTGGCTTTCCACACCGGGGCGGTGGACGAGCGGCGGAGGGTCTGGGCCGCGCGAACCAGCCTGTGGATCGGCGTGGCGGCCACCGTAATTCTCGGCGGCACGGGGATCCTCCTGTCTCATTCCGCGGTGACCTTCATGGGAGCCAGGGGGCGGCTCCTCGATCTCACCCTGGACTATCTTCACGTCACCTGGTACCTCTTCGGCGCCTACGTGTTCCTGCACCTGGCCGCTGCCATCTTTCAAGGGGTGGGGGATACCCGGACGCCGCTCCGGGCCATGGTCGGGGTGAATATCCTGCATATCCTGCTGGCCGTTCCCCTGGTCTTCGGGCTGGTGGGACTGCCACGCCTTGGGGTGGTGGGGGCCGCGCTGGCCTCGGCCGTCTCCGAAGGGGTCGGGGCGGCGTGGCTGCTCTGGCAGGCGAAGCGTCGTGGGTTGTTCGGGGAAGGCCACGAGGCGTGGAACCTCAAGGAGCTGCCGCGCATCCTGCATGTGGGTCTGCCGGCGGTGGGGGAGCGGCTCATCACCCACGGGATGCAATTAGTGTTTGCGAGGATCGTGATCAGCTTCGGGGTTGCCGCCTATGCGGCCCACCAGGTGGGGTTGAACATCGAGTCCCTGTCATTCCTGCCCGGACTCGGCTTCGCCAAGGCGGCGACCGCTCTGGTGGGGCAGCGGCTGGGGGCCCGTGACCCTGAGGGCGCCCGACTGTCTGCGCGGCAAGCCAACCTCTTGGCGATGGGAATCATGACCGCCTTCGGCGCGAGCTTCGCGCTGTTTCCCAGGGCCTGGGTCGTTCTGTTTACCTCCGACCCGGGCGTCCTGGCCTACAGCATCCCCTTGCTCATGGTCATGGGTCTGCTCCAGCCCCCGTTGGCGATCGCCATGGTGACGTCCGGCGCCCTGCGCGGGGCCGGCGAGACGCAGGCGGTCCTGGGGGCCGCCATCGTGGGCGGGTGGCTCGTCCGCCTGCCGCTCGCCTATGCCGGTGGGGTCGTGTGGAACCTGGGGATGACGGTGGTCTGGACGACGATGATCCTCGACTGGGCGGTGCGCTGCGCCATCGTGAGCTGGCGCTTCCGCCGCCTCCGGCTCGGCGACGTCCGCTTGTGAGCCGCCAATCCCGCCTGCCGCGGGACAAGACCGCCAACGAACCCATCAGTCAGTCGCGCTGGGTCAGTGTCCGAGGAGCTTTGCCCGCAATCCCTCCAGTGAAAACCCCCGGCTGTGGGCGTAATCCCTGAGGCCGATCTCGCGCTCCCGCACCTTCTGGCACTGCTCGTACACCCTGTCCGCGACCTCCAGGGGGACGGTGGTGACCCCGCTGGGATCGCCGTGGATCAGGTCGCCGGGCTGCACGCGGGCGCCGCTCAGCTCCACGGGGACGTCGACGTCAATGATGTTGAAGGTCCCGTGGGCCACCACCAGGCCGGCCGCGAAGACGTGGAACCCCAGCGGGCGCACGCCATCCAGATCCCGCACCCCGCCGTCCGTGACGATGCCGATGGCCCCCAGCCGGCGGGAGAGGCTGGCGATGACATCCCCCAGGAAGCAGGCGTGGCTGCGGCTCGGGCCGACGTCATGGACCACGAGGACAGCGGGTTTGGGCGAGGCAGCAATCGCCTCGAACAGGCGCATGTGCCCCCGGCGATCCCTGGAGCGCCCCGGCGCCATGCTGTCGGCCGTGGCCGTCACGGCATAGCCCAGCATGACCCCGAATTCGGGTGTGAGACACCGAACGTCCATCCCCATGAAGCCCTGCGTGTCGTCCCGCACCTTGAAGGCCTCGATGGCATTGGCCACCGTGGGCGAATCCATCGCCCGAAGCTCCTCGAGCTGCTCCACACTCAGTCGCACTGGCATCCGGAGTCTCCTTTCCCCTGAGCCCGGGTTGCAGAGGTCTGATTCAACCCGAACATTGCAGTTCAACCACCAATTCCGCCGAGGCGGGACAAGACACATAAGGAGAGGCAACCCAGAAACGGTCCCCTCCGCAGGACAGGGCATTCAGAAACCCCGTGCATCGGCCCGTCCCGGTCTGGCGCTTGGAAACCTTCTACTTATAAGGCCGGTGGTGCCTTGGTGCACCAACGGCAACGCCGTTGGTACCGGTGGTGAAATGCTTGGGTTCAAACCGCCGCCCACGCTATCCTCGCTGTCGGCGGGTGTCAACCCCGATCCGAAATTTCGCCCCTCGGCTGGGCTCGGGGCCGTGAGTCCTTCGACAAGCTCGGGACCCTGAGCAAGGCGGAAGGGCCTGCCGAACGGCTGAGCCCGAATGCCCTGAGGAAACGCCGAGAGAGACGCGCAGAAGGAATTGGGCAGCGAGGCCCTCAGGGCACCTATAGGGGGCCATGGGTATTCCCCTCCCCGGGGCCTCGCATGGAGGGGGATGCTGATTCTACGCTCGGTTCTTTTTTCGGATCGGGGTTAATGAATTGGCGGCCGGGGGGATTCGTGGAGTGAGGCGTTGGTGGATTGGTGAGGGAATCTCGGGGGCTCGGCCTCCTCGGAGAGTTCGGGGAGGAGGGTGTAGATGATCTGGGGGGTCTCGAGGAAGTGCACAGCCGTGCGGTACCGAAGGCCGGTGTGGCTCCCCTTGCCGCCGCCCGACACGACGCTGCGCACCACCTCGGCACGGAGCCGGATCCCCAGGCTGGATCGCCACACTTCCACGTCGCAGACCGATCCCGGCGTGAATGGTTTCACGTGCTCGACGAGAAGGCCGGTCGCGCTGATGTTGAGGGCCTGGAGGGGCTCGGTCCGTGGGAGACGGACCTCCAGCGGTTCGTTGGGTTGGATGCGCTTCGCGGGTCGGCTTCGCGGGCGTGGTTCGGGAACGGCGGCCATGGGGGTGAGCGGTTGAGCCTGGACCGCAACGAGGGGAACGGACGGACTGGTTGCCGGAGACGGGAAGTTCGCCGAGACCGACGGGGCGGTGCGCGCGGGTGCCGCCTCCCGCTCCCCTTCAGCGACCGGAGTGAAATCGCCGAGACCGCACCTCGGGCAGAAGGACGGGACGCGCATTCGGTCTCGGATGGTCTTGCCGCAGATCTGACAATCCCAATCGCTCACGATGACCCTCCGGTGGCGTCGGAGCCATCCACTTCCTCTCGGAGAAACTAGGTGGCACGCCCCCTACAGCGACTCCACGAGCAAGGACCCAAAGGCCAGCGACGTGGACCAGGTGGGTCGGGTGAAACGAAGACCGTGCCGGATCGGCCCTCCCGGCGCCCGTCCCTCCGGCGGGGCCACCCAGGCGACGGCGCCCTCGACCGTGAGTGGTCCGGGAGACGTGTGCACGGTGACCTGCATCACTGTCTCGGGAGGGACAACCTCGGGGAGGCGCAGCAAGAGGCCTCCTCGACTGATATCCCGGGTCCGTCCCTGGAGGGGCGGCCTGTCTTGTCCTTTGGGCTGACACGTGACACCAACATCGAAAGGCAGGCGGACTTTGGTGGGTCGGATCAGCCCCTTGGAGTGGATCATGTTCTGGAGCGCTGAGTGATGATAGGGGGCGATCTGGGTGAAGCCCACTCCGTGGAGGATGCCGCCCTTCGGAATACCATGTTCGGCAGCCCAGGTCACCTGCGCCTCCATGTCAATGGGGCCTTCCTCGGTCTGGAGGCGGACCCAGAGCGGCATCTCGGGGCGGAGGGGCTCGGCCAGTTCGACGCAGACACCCCCTTGGCTCACGTTCCGCGTCCAGCCCACGCCAGCCTTGGCGGGCGCGGCAGTTTTCGCCTTGTGCAGGAAGGGGATCTGGATTGGATACCGCGGATGCTGTCGTTGTGGTGGGCGCTCGAGCATGGCGGGCCTCCGGAGCCTGAAAGAATTGGGTGGCTAGCGCGACCTGTGCCAGCGGTGTCAGGGCATTCGTCCCAGGTTACGCCACGTAGTTGCGCGTACCCTGGCAGTGACCTCCTTGCGCCTGCCGTGCCGGAATCAGGACGACGCCCCACCAGCCCCGCGTGAACTCATGGCCTCCTGATATAAGATGTTACAGAATGGGCGGTGGCACGTGATGTGTGGGCAGAAGGAGCATCATTGGGGACATTCTGTTCGTGGGCAACTCCTTGCTCGCTGGGGTTGGCGTGCGCCGGATCCGCACACTGCATTCCCGCCCAGGCACGCAATACCATGTGCATTCGGCACACCGACAATAGCGGGGCAATGCATTCAGTCTCCTCAGAAGGAAGCGGGCCTCCGAGCATTGCGGTTGGACCGCAGATCCGCCTCTGGCGGACAAGCACGCAGAGACCCCGCTGATATTTCTCGGTCCGGGGAGCCGAAATCCGACAGGGGAGCCCGTGTCCTGACAGACTCCACAGGTTTGGCCGGCCGGCGACCGAACGAGACGCGGAGACAGCCATGTGAGATTCTCAAACGCCATCGAAGGAACGTCGGTGTGTGTACAAACACGATGGGGATCGGTGTTGATGACCCCCGGTTGCACCTCGAAGCTGGGGAACTGGAATCCGGTTGATGAGTACTCCACATCGCGTTGGTGGCGCCTGAGGAGTCTTATCCAGCCGGCTATGCGATTGTTGGGGATGAGAGACTGAATCCCACACACCTTAGTCAAGATTATGAAGAATTATTTTCTTTTGTCTTGACAGCAGGTTACGGTTTCAGTAAAAGTGTTCCACTTCTCATCCAGAGTGGCAGAGGGACCGGCCCGAAGAAGCCACGGCAACCCCGCGGGACGCGGGGTGCCAACTCCTGCCCCGCGGTAGGCGGGGAAAGATGAGAAGGGGAACGACCCAACGAGCCCCTTCTCATCTTTCTTCAGGATGGGAAGGGGCTTTTGGGTTCCTAGGGGGAGGATAGGTCAATGTGGATGTGTCCTCAGTGCGCGATGTAGGGACGATTTTTTATTTTGGATAAAAGTACAGTATCCCAATGGGGATTCAAAACAAAGGGAGTGGAAGGGTGAGTTCGAAGGAGAGAAACGCTGGAGGGCCGGTTGAAAACGTCGCGGCTGGCGTCGTCGGCCAGATCGTCCAGGCAATGCGGGATCTTTGATACGGGCAGGACCGGAAGCTGATCCAGAATCCCTGCGTGGTACAGATAGAGGAGACCCCATGAGCGAGCATGTGGCAGTCGAGAGGAAGCGGCCCCACCTTCACATTCCCGAAGCCGAGGAACTCCCCGGCCAGGTCCCGGCAGAGCCCGAGTCCTGGGCGGATGATCATGAGATCGACACCTTCGACCACTTCGTCCGGCGCTTCTGGAAGGGCGAGATCACGCCGGACGAGTTTAAGCGATTCCGCCTGCAGCACGGCGTCTATGGCCAGCGCCAGGAAGGCGTGCACATGATCCGGGTCAAGATCCCCTGGGGGGGACTGACCGCGCGACAACTGGAGCGCCTGGCCGAATTGACAGAGGAGAGCCCCCGTGGGGTCGGCCACATCACCACCCGCCAGAACATCCAGTTTCACTTCGTGAAGCCGGAGGAGCTGACACCCACGCTCCGCCGCCTGGGTGAGGTGGGTCTCACCACCCGGGAGGCCTGTGGGAACACCGTGCGCAATGTCGCGGCCTGCGCCCACGCCGGGGTGGCCCCGGATGAGCCCTTCGACGTGACGCCGTACGCAGATGCCACGGCCCGCTTCCTGCTGCGCAACCCCATGAACCAGAACCTTCCCCGGAAGTTCAAGATCAGCTTCTCCGGGTGCGCTGACCACTGCGGTCTCCCACCCATCCATGACATCGGGGCGGTGGCGGTCCTCCGGGGCGAGAACGGAACGAACCGGCAGGGATTCCGGCTGTACATCGGCGGAGGGCTGGGACCGTCCCCGCAGGTGGCGCAACTGCTGGAGGACTTCACGCCCGTCGAGGACCTGCTGGTCACCGTCGCGGCCATCCTCCGGGTCTTCGACCGGTTGGGGAACCGTGAGAACAAGTACCTGGCGCGGCTCAAGTTTGTGATCCGGAATCTCGGCATGGACAAGTTCCGCGAGTTGGTCTTCAAGGAGCGGACCGGGCTGCGGGCGGTGCTGGCGGGGAAGATTCCGCCGATCGTCCTCAGCGCGGAGCCCGATCGACCGTCGCCCAGTGGTGCCCTGCATGTGGGCGCGCCCAACGGGGATCCCGAGTTCGGGCGGTGGCGGCTCACCAACGTGCGGCCGCAGAAGCAGGCGGGCTATTTCATGGTCTCCGTGCGCCTCACCCTGGGCGATGTGACGGCCCAGCAGTTGCGGGTGCTGGCCTTCGTGGCCCGGCAGTTCGCCGACGGGTGGGTCCGGACGACGAACCAGCAGAATGTCCTCTTCCGCTGGGTGCCCGGCACCAGCCTCCCGGCCGTGTACCGCCTGTTGAAGGGGGCAGGGCTGGCTGATCCCTCAGCGGATCGCCTCGCTGATATCACCGCCTGCCCCGGGGCCGACACCTGCCAACTGGGGATCACCTCATCCCGCGGGCTCGCCCTGGCCATCGGAGAGATCTTCCGGAACGGCCATGCCCACCTGGCTGACGAGGCGGGGATCCGGATCAAGATTTCGGGCTGCCCCAACTCGTGCGGTCACCACCACATTGCCGGCATCGGCTTCTCCGGGGGCTCCAAGGAGTTTCACGGGAATCAAGTGCCGACCTACCAGGTGTTCCTGGGTGCGTCGCTGAATCTCGACGGGACGCGGTATGCCCGGCCCACGATCAAGGTCCCATCGAAGAACGCCCCGGCACTGGTGGGCCGGCTCTTGGACCTGTACCACGCGGAGCGCGTGGACGGGGAAAAGTTCGACGGTTTCGTGGAGCGGATCGGCGCGGCCCGGATTCGCGAGGCGGTCAAGGACCTGACGGATCTCTTGCCGCAGGCTGACGCCCCGGATGCCTACATCGATTGGGGCGGGGAGGCGCAATTCCGCGTGAAGGTCGGCGTCGGCGAATGCGCCTCGTGACCGAACGGCTCCCGGCGAATCGGCTCTCGGGGTGGATGAGACCAGGGGGGCGGGGAACACGGACACGGTGAGCCGGGGGACCGGCGACCGGAAGCAACGGGAAACCAACGGGAGGGAGGAGCCATGGCTCTCGAGGAGAAAGGCACAAAAGGGATCAGCCGGTTGTTCACAGAGGATTGGCTGGCGGTTGTCGCGGGCCTCGCCCTTGTGGCCCTGGTGCTGACGGGGATTCTCAAGAGCATTCCGTGACCTCGATGAGAGAAAATTCAGAGGAGAACAGACGATGAGCGATCGGGTGTTGTCTTCGCACGAGGCGGTCGCGGCCCCTCGCCAGGGGACCTCGGCGCCGTGGATCTGGTCGTCCGCATCCTTCCTCTTGGTGATCGGCCTCACCGTGGCAACATGGTGGCTCAACAAGACCGTCCCGAGCTGGAACAAGCAGCTACGAGTAATCGAGTTTCCGGTGTACGCGGTTGCGCTGGGGCTCCTGGCCAACGGGCTCCTTTCGCTCCTGGGCATCCGGGACCGCCTGGCGGCGTACTTCCGCACGGAGTTCTTCCTCAAGACCGGGTTGGTTCTGCTGGGCGCCTCCATCAACATGGCGGAGATCCTGGCCTTCGGGGCGAAAGGCTTGGTCCAAGCCGTGATCCTGATCACCAGCGTGTTCCTCTTCACGTGGTACGTGGCGCGATGGCTGGGTGTGGAAGCCAAGCTGCGGGCCCTGCTTTCGGCCTCGGTGGCCATCTGCGGCGTGTCCGCGGCCATCTCGGCCGCGGGGGCGGTGCTGGCCAAGAAGGAGCAGCTTGTCTACGTGACCGGCCTGGTGATATTGTTCGCTCTCCCGCTCATGTTCTTCCAGCCGGCGTTGGCCATCTGGCTGAACCTGTCTCCGGAAGTGGCAGGTGCCTGGATCGGCGGAAACATCGACACGACGGCGGCGGTGGTGGGGGCCGGCTCGATCCACAGCCAGCAGGCCCTGAAGGTCGCCTCGATCGTGAAGCTTTCCCAGAACGCCCTGATCGGCGTGGTGGCGTTCCTGCTGGCGCTGTACTGGGTGGTGGTGGTCGAGCGAAAGCCCGGCCAGAGACCGAGCGCCTGGCAGATCTGGGAGCGATTCCCGAAGTTCGTCCTGGGGTTCATCCTGGCCTCGATCGTCGTCACGCTGGGTCTGACCGGCGGCTGGGTCACGAAGGCAGGGGTGCGTGACCTCCAGCGTCTTCGCGAGTGGTTCTTCATCGCGGCCTTCCTCTCCATTGGGTACGGCCTGTCAGTCCGCGGGCTGCGTGACGCCGGCTGGCGGCCCATCGCGGTATACTCGCTGGCGACGGTGTTCAATACGGTCGTGGCCCTGGCCGTGGCCTGGACGATCTTCGGCTGAGTGCTTTGGAAGCCTGCGCGAGCAGGGAGCGCCGGGGGCAACGAGGCCGTCTGCGGTCGCTGGAGGGGCGAGCGATTTTTCCGGTCTGATGCAGGAAAAGAACAAGGGAGGCGCGGGGTGAGGATTGCACGCGACGTCACAGCGCTCGTCGGGAACACGCCCTTGGTGCGGCTTCGGCGGTTGACCGAGGGCTGCGTGGCGGACGTGGTCGCCAAGCTCGAGTTCTACAGCCCGGCGCACAGCGTCAAGGACCGCATCGGTGTCTCGATGATCGAGGCCGCCGAACGGGCGGGAAAGATCAAACCGGACACGATCATCCTGGAGCCGACGAGCGGCAACACCGGCATCGCGCTGGCCTTCGTCTGTGCGGCCCGAGGCTACAAGTGCGTGCTCACCATGCCGGAGACGATGAGCAAGGAGCGGCGCGTGCTGCTGCGGGCGTACGGGGCCGAGCTCGTCCTGACCCCGGGGAGCGAGGGGATGCCTGGCGCCATCAAGAAGGCGGAGGAGATGGCCGCCGCCGACCCCCGGTATCTCATCCCCCAGCAATTCCAGAATCCCGCGAACCCGGAGATCCATCGCCGGACGACTGCCGAGGAGATCTGGCGGGATACGGACGGCACGGCCGACATCCTGGTGGCCGGTATCGGCACGGGTGGGACCATCACCGGGGTGGGCGAGGTCATCAAGCCGCGCAAGCCGTCGTTCAAGTGCATTGCCGTCGAGCCGGATGCGTCCCCGGTGCTGTCGGGTGGAGTCAAGGGCCCGCATCCCATCCAGGGGATCGGGGCGGGATTTGTCCCGGACGTCCTCAACACGGAGATGTGCGACGAGATCATCCGCGTCAAGAACGACGATGCGTTCACGATCGCCAAGCGCATGGCGCGCGAAGAGGGTTTGCTGGTGGGGATCTCCTCCGGCGCGGCAACCTGGGCCGCGCTGGAGGTGGCCCGCCGCCGGGAGAATGCCGGCAAGCTGGTCGTGGTGATTATCCCGTCCTTCGGCGAGCGATACCTGAGCACCGCCCTGTTCGCGGACCTGGCCGATTAGCCCCGATCCGAAAACAGTTGCTCCGCCGGAAGCACTGCCCGCTCTAGTATTACTAGGTTAAGTAAGCCTTGACAGGGGCATCCGCGTGGCGTAGCA
>CAZNWB010000041.1:0-3678 GCA_964576535.1 uncultured bacterium
CCGCATCACCCGCGACAGCGACATCTGGTACCGCGCGCAGGGAAACCGCTTCGTCCACATCTCCCTGATCGACCCCGCCTCCGGCCTCATCCGGGGTATCAGCATCTTCGAGCTGGCGCCGGACTTCGACCTGGTACGGCGGGTGGACGCGAGCGCCGCGGTCTGGAACGGGGGTGGGTGGACGCTCCGTGAGGGGTACCGGCTGGAGCAGGACCAGGCGTCGATCCGGATCGAACCCTTCGAGGAGCTGGGCGTCCCCCTGGACGAGAGACCCGAGGACTTTGCGCGGGTGGCCCGGGCCCCCGAGGAGATGAGCTACGGACAGCTCCGCCAGTACATCGAACGGCTGGTCAGCAGCGGAGTGAGCGTGACGCGGTATCGGGTGGATCTGTATGCCAAAGTGGCCACGGCGCTGGCAAGCCTGGTCATGGCCCTCATCGGTGTGAGCTTCGGCCTGCGAACCGGGAAGGCGGGTGTGATGCTGTGGGTGGGCGCCTGCATTCCTATGGGCTTCCTGTACTGGCTGCTCCTCGTCCTGGGATTCCAATTGGGCCGGGGCGGCGCTCTCCCCCCGCTGGCGGCCGCGTGGCTGCCCAATCTCGTCTTCGGTCTCGGCGGCCTTCTCTCCCTCTGGCGCCTCCGCGGCTAACGCAAAAGGTCTAACCGCCAAGGCGCCAAGCTCGCCAAAGCCCTCTTACTTTTCCGGGCGTTCAGGAACGACCGAACTGCCGAACCGCCGAACAACCGAACGCTCTTGCGTTACGTCCCCATCTCCCACGACTCGAGATACTTCCGCTGCTCTTCGGTCAGGGCGTCGATCGTGACGCCCATGGACTCCAGCTTCAGCCGGGCGATCTCGGCGTCAATGTCATGGGGCACGCGGTACACCCTTTTCTCCAGTGTGCCGCGATGTTTCACCGCGTATTCCGAGGCCAGCGCCTGGTTGGCGAAGGACATGTCCATGACGCTGGCCGGATGCCCCTCGGCCGCGGCGAGGTTGATCAGCCGGCCCTCACCCAGCAGGCGGATCCTGCGTCCATCCGTGAGCCGGTACTCCTCCACGAAGTCCCGGAGCGGGCTGTGACCGGTGGACAAGGCCTCCAGGGCCGGGATGTCGATCTCCACGTTGAAGTGGCCGGCGTTGCAAACCACGGCCCCGTCCCGCATCACCTCGAAGTGTTCTTTGCGGATGATGTGGAGATTTCCGGTGACCGTGACGAAGATCTCACCCTGCTTCGCCGCCTCCAGCATGGGCAGGACGCTGTACCCGTCCATGACGGCCTCGAGCGCCTTGAGGGGATCGGCCTCGACGACGATGACGTTGGCCCCGGCCCCCCGCGCTCGGGTGGCGACGCCCCGCCCGCACCAGCCGTAGCCGCACACCACGAACCGCTTGCCGGCGAGGAGCAGGTTGGTCGCCCTGAGGATGCCGTCCAGGGTGCTCTGCCCCGTGCCGTACCGGTTGTCGAACAGGTGCTTGGTGTCGGCGTCGTTCACGGCGACGATGGGGTACAGCAGGACCCCGTCCCTTTCCATGCTCTTCAGGCGGATAACGCCCGTGGTGGTCTCTTCGGTCCCGGCGATGACGTTCGCGGCCAGGTCCTTCCGGTCGCTGTGGATGATCCCGATCGTGTCGGCACCGTCATCCATGGTGAGGTGCGGCTTGAGGTCGAGCGCCGCGTGGATGTGACGGTAATAGGTGTCCGTGTCCTCGCCCTTGATGGCGAACACCGGGATGCCGAAATGCTTCACCAGCGAAGCCGCGACGTCGTCCTGGGTACTCAGGGGGTTGCTGGCGCAGAGGCGGATCTCGGCGCCACCCGCCTGGAGCGCCCGCATGAGGTTGGCGGTCTCGGAGGTCACGTGCAGGCACGCGGAGACCCGGACACCCTTGAGCGGCTTTTCCCTGGCAAACCGCGACTCGATAAGACAGAGGACGGGCATGGCGCTTCGGGCCCATTCGATTCGCCGCCTCCCCTTCTCCGCCAGGCTCAGATCTTTGACGTCGTAGTCCATCCCTCACTCCTTCGGCAATGAAAAACTGACACCCGACAACTGAAAACCGGCCAACTGGTCTTGGTGTGCGGTTGTCGGTTGTCAGTTGTCGGTTTTACATTTTCGGTTCCGCTCATGCAAAGGGCCAGGGGGTTGTCCTTCCTCCCCTGGCCCCGACCGCTGCCGCGCAATGGAAAACTGACAACCGACAATTTAAAACCGGACAGCGGTGTTCGATTGTCCGTTGTCAGTTGTCGGTTGTCGGTTTTGCATTGGGAATTTTTCTGGCGTTATGCCCCCAGCCGGCCCGCCTCCTTCCGCAGGAAGTCGGCCTTGTCGGTGCGCTCCCAGGTGAACTCCGGCTCGCTCCGGCCGAAGTGGCCGTACGCCGCCGTCTTCCTGAAGATGGGCCGCCGCAGGTCCAGGTGTTTGATGATCCCGGCCGGGGTCAGCTCGAAGTGGCGGCGCGCCAGGTCCTGCAGCACCTCGTCCGGGACGCGCCCGGTCCGCTTGCTGTCCACCATGACGGAAACCGGCTCCGCCACGCCGATGGCATAGGCCAGTTGCACCTCGCACTTCTCGCAGAGCCCGGCCGCCACCAGGTTCTTGGCGATGTAGCGGGCCATGTAGGAGGCCGACCGGTCCACCTTCGTCGGGTCCTTGCCGGAGTAACAGCCGCCCCCGTGGCTTCCGACGCCCCCGTAGGTGTCCACGATGATCTTGCGCCCCGTGAGGCCGGTGTCCCCGTGCGGCCCGCCGATGACGAAGCGGCCGGTCGGGTTGATGTGGTACGTGATCCGCTCGGGGTCCAGCAACTCCTGGGGGATGACAGGCAGGATGACCGTCTCGATGATGTCTTCGCGGATCTGCTTCAGGGTGACTTCGGGGCTGTGCTGGGCCGAGACCACCACCGTGTCCACCCGGGTCGGCTTGCCGTCGGTGTACTCCACCGTCACCTGCGACTTCCCGTCGGGCCGGAGGTATTCCAGGATCTCCTTGCGGCGGACTTCCGTCAGGCGCATGGCCAGCTTGTGAGCCAGCATGATGGGCATGGGCATCAGCTCGGGCGTTTCCGTGGTCGCATATCCGAACATCAGGCCCTGATCTCCCGCCCCCTGGATGTCCACCCCCAAAGCGATGTCCGCGGACTGTTCCTGGATGGCGGTGATCACGGCGCAGGTCTCGTAGTCGAAGCCATACTTGGCCCGGGTATAGCCGACGTCCCGGATGACCTCGCGCGCCACCTTGGGGATGTCCACGTAGCAGCGGGTGGTGATCTCCCCCGCAATGAAGGCCAGCCCGGTGGTCACGATCGTCTCGCAGGCCACCCGCCCGTAGGGGTCCTGGGCGTACACCGCATCCAGGACGGCGTCCGAGATCTGGTCGGCGATCTTGTCGGGATGGCCCTCGGTCACCGATTCCGACGTGAAGAGATACTGTCTCGACGGCACGATCGCATCCTCCCGCTACGAAGTTCCAGGGCAATCCGGTTCAGGAGCGGCGTGACTGTAACACAAGGTCGGGAATTGTCAAGGGCAACCCAGGCGCCCCAAAACGACGAACCCAGCCGCTGCCTGTTGACCTGCGGATTCTCCTTGCCATCGCCCGAGGGGCTGAATACCCTGTGTGCGGCCAGGGGTCCCCACGGGCGGTGGGCTCCAGCAGCAGTCCTCCGGGGCAGGC
>CAZNWB010000041.1:3778-11373 GCA_964576535.1 uncultured bacterium
ATGACCGAGATCGTGCGGGTCCTCAAGCCAGGCGGGAGAGCCCACGTCTTTGTCCCCCACTTCTCCAACCCGTACTACTATTCCGATTACACCCACGTCCGGTTCTTCGGGCTGTACACCTTCCAGTATTTCGTCAACAAGGAACACCAGCTACGACGTGGCGTCCCGAACTTCTACACCGCCGTGCGCATTCGGGTCCTCTCCCAGGAGCTGGTCTTCATGTCCCCCTTCAAGCGCAGGCACCGCGTGAAGAAGCTGCTCGGCTTCCTGATCAATCTCCACCGAGCGACCCAGGAGTTCTACGAGGAGAACCTGTGCTACATCTTCCCCTGCTACGCTCTGAAGATCACCTTTACGCCCGACAAGTAGCTTTCCGGTCGTCAGATGGGTGCAGGGTGCTGGAGGGTGTCGAGGTGGCCCGCGCGCCCTGGACGGGCATCCGCAGGAGACGCGAGATGGTTGTAGAGAGGCCCGCAGGGAACGATGCCCCCTTGGCCTACCTCCTCAATGAGAGTGAGGACGGGACTCGGAGGGCAGCGCCAGTGGCGGTAGGGTGTCGCCGGTGAAATGCTCGGGGAAGCGGGCGCGCATCTCCAGGCGGAGGAACTGCTCCACCTCCTTGGCCGTGGGGCAGCCGAAGACGCGCAGGGCCACCTCGGCCGCCTGCCCGTAGGTGACCGATCGGATGATCCGTTTCATCGGCGGGATGGATGCCGGGTTCATGGACAGCTCATCGAATCCCAGACCCACTAGCAGCATGCCGTGGAGCGGATCGCTCGCCATCTCCCCGCACATGGAGATCCAGATCCCCTCGTTGTGGGCCGCACTGACCACGCTGCGCAGCATGCGCAGGACCGCGGGGTGCAGCGGCTCATAGAGATAGGCCACCTGCTCGTTGATCCGGTCGATGGCCAGGGCGTACTGGATCAGGTCGTTGGTTCCCACGCTGAAGAAATCCACGTCCCGCGCCAGGAGATCGGCCGTCACGGCCGCGGAGGGGATCTCGATCATCGCCCCCACCTGGATCTCGGGGTCGAAGGCCAGGCCCTGCCGCCGGAGCTCGGCCTTGACATCCTCGAGGATCGTGTTGGCGGCGCGGAGCTCCCCCAGGCCCGAGATCATGGGGTACATGATGCGCAGGCTGCCGAAGGCGCTGGCGCGAAGGATCGCGCGCAGCTGCGTCCGGAAGAGGTCCGGCCGGTGCAGGCACAGCCGGATGGCCCTGAGACCCAGGGACGGATTCTCCTCGGCCGCCAGCTGGACGGCGGAGGCCAGCTTGTCCCCGCCGAAGTCCAGTGTCCGGATCACGGTGGGGCGGGGGTGCATCTCCGCCGCCACGGCGCGATACACGGCGAAGTGCTCTTCCTCCGTCGGCAGGTCGGGCCGGTTCAGGTACAGGAACTCGGTTCGGTACAGCCCAACCCCCTCCGCCCCGTGGGCCCGGACCGCGGGCAGCTCGTCGGGGAACTCGATGTTGGCGGTGACCCGCACCCGGTAGCCGTCCAGCGTCTCGGCTGGCAGCCCGCCAAGCTTGTGCAGCGCGCGGCCTGCATACTCGATCTGCTGCTTGCGGGCGTGATACTGGGCCAGGGTCTCCGGGTCGGGGGCCAGGATGATCACGCCCTCCATCCCATCCAGGATCACGGCGTCGTGGTTGCGCACGTGGGCGCAGATCTCTTCCACCCCCACGACCGCAGGGATCTCCAGGGAACGCGCCATGATGGCGCTGTGCGAGGTCCGGCCGCCCGTCTCCGTCACCAGCCCCAGGATGGCGTCTTTGTGGAGCTGGACCGTGTCCGACGGCCGCAATTCGTGGGCGAAGACGATGGTCTCGCCGGGCTGTTCCACGTGAACGCTGGCCCGCTGGCCCAGGAGATTTCGCAGCAACCGGTCACCGACATCGTCCACGTCGGTGCGCCGCTCCCGGAGGTACCCGTCCTCGATCCGGGAGAAGGCCTGGCGTATCGGCTCCAGGACTTCCTGCACGGCGTACTCCGCACTCACGCAGTGCGCGTGAATGTAGGCGCTGGCCTCCTCGACCAACAGGTGATCCTCGAGGATCAAGAGATGCGCATCGAAGATCCGGGCGTACTGCGTGCCCACCTCCCGAGCGATCCGTTCCTGGATCTCCAGGATCTGCTTGCGGGACACCTCCAGGGCCTGTCGCAGCCGGGACACCTCCAGGGGGACGCGGGCCGCATCCAGCCCCTCGCGCTTGACCCGGGGGCGCCGTATCTCGATAACCAGGGCCTTTCCGACAGCGATCCCGGGAGAGACCCCGATGCCCCGGAAGACGCGTAGACTCATCGCCGATACCGCTCCATCACGGCGGCCCAGTGACCCTGGGCCTTGAGCAGAAGCTCGATGGCCTCGCGGACCGCTCCCCGCCCACCCGGCCGGCGCGTCACGTAGTGCGCGGCCGCGCGAACCTCGTCCACCGCGCCCGGGACCGTGATGGCCAAGCCAGCCCGGAGCAGCAGGGGGAGGTCCAACACGTCATCACCCATGCACGCCACCTCGCCGAACGCGAGGCCGCGTCGCGCTACAAGGTCCTGGAAGACGACAAGCTTTTCCAGTGCCTTTTGATGGAGCTCGGCAATCCCGAGCTCTCGGGCCCGCCGGGCCACCACCTCGGACTCCCGTCCGGTGATGATCGCCAGCGTGAGGCCGACGCGGAGGGCCAGCTTGATTCCATGCCCGTCCTGGATGTCGAAGGCCACCTGTGTTTCGCCGCCGGCCGTGTAGATCACGCGACCGTCGGTCAGGATCCCGTCCACGTCCATGACCAGGAGCTTCACGGCCTTGGCCCGCCGGATCACGGATGCCGGAATCCGCTTTCCGGTGGAATTTCGAATATCGAATTTTGCCCCGCCATGGCGGGGTCGAATGTGGGATCCCCTAACGGCTCTACGCTTTCGGCTCTGAGGTGCAGTGTTCATTACGCATTCCGCACATGCAAGGAAAAAGCGTACGGGTGTACGAAGGTACGAGTGTACGCTTAGGGACGCTCAGGGCCAGTATCTGCTGGCCACCTACGCCGAATCGTACGGTCGTACTCTCGGACCTTCGTACGCCTTCGATGCGTGAGGCCCATCGGCACGGTTCTGAGGCTAAACCACGCCGGCCCGCAGCAGGTCGTGCAGATGGATGACCCCCTCCGGCCGCCCGCCGCCATCCAGGATCAGGAGCGAGGTGATGGCGTGCTGCTCCATCACCTGGACCGCTTTGGCCGCCAGCTCCCCTTTTCCGATGCACTTGGGACCGCGGGTCATGATGGCCTGGGCAGATCGCTCCAGAAGGTCGGGCCAGCGTTGCAGGGCCCGCCGAAGGTCGCCGTCGGTGATGATCCCGGTGAGACGCCCCTGGCCGTCGGTCACCGCCGTCATGCCCAGCCGCTTGCCACTGATGATCGGAATCACCTCACGCATGGGCAGATCCTGGACGACGCACGGCAGATCACTGCCCCGGTGCATCAGGTCCTCCACCCTGAGGAGCAGCTTCTTCCCCAGCGTCCCGCCGGGATGGATGAGGGTGAAGTCCTCCGGCCCGATCCCCCGACGGTCCAGAAGGGCCACGGCCAGGGCATCGCCCATGGCCAGCGCGGCGGTCGTGCTGGCCGTGGGCGCCAGGTTCATGGGGCAGGCCTCCTCCGCCACCCCGACATCCAGGACCACATCGCTCTGCCGGGCGAGCGTGGACAGCGAATTCCCCACCAGGGCGATCAGGGCCACCCCCAACCGCTTGAAAGCCGGGAGGAGCTCGACGATCTCGTCCGTCTCCCCGCTGTTCGATACGACCACGACCACGTCACCCCGGACCACCATGCCCAAGTCACCATGCACTCCCTCGGCCGGGTGAAGAAACAGCGCCGGCGTCCCCGTGCTGGCCAGTGTGGCGGCGATCTTCTTGGCGATGAACCCGGACTTGCCCATCCCGGTCAGGACCACGCGGCCCCGGCAGGCCTCCAGGAGGTCCAAGGCCCGGACGAAGGAATGGTCCAGTCGCTCCACCAGGGCGCGGATGGCCTCGGCCTCGATGCGAAGGACGCGCCGCCCGGTTTCCAGACTCATGAGGCACCTCGGGGCGTGCTGCGGTCGCTGGGATTCAGGGAAGCCTCCTCCGCAGCGAGACCCATGGCCGGAACACCCGGAGCCCCACCCCGGCCCCACCGGGACACCACCGCTGTGGAAGCGGCCACCACCTCATCTACAGATATTCGATCCGCCCGGAGGTCCCGTTGCAGGACAACGCTCTTCTGGCTGATGGGGACCCACTGGGACTGGTAGGTCTTCCCGAAGAGAACGACCTGGGGAATATCGAGGGCGGCCGCGATATGCATGAGGCCGCCGTCCGTGGACACGACAAAATCGCTCAGGCTCACGGTGGCGATCAGCTCGCCGAGGGTAGCGGTCCGGAGGAGGAGCGGTCGTGTTCGCATCTGGGCTGCGACTTCCTCAGCCTTGCCGTCATCCCCTGGAAACAGGGGATTCCGCGCGTCTCCCGGCGCCCATGAGAGGACGATGGATAGACCCAGCTTCTGGTGCAGGGCATCGGCGGCCCGTGCGAAGGAGGAAAGGGGCCAGCGACTGGTCTCCCGCCGATTGCTGATGTGCACCAGCGCCACACCTCTACCCCTCAAGAGGCCCATGTCCCCCAGCCGACGACGCATTGCTGCCTGCACGTCCGGATCGGGAACAAGGGTCAGCTCCCGGCCAGTGGCCGAAACTCCGATGGCGGCCAACAGCTCCAGGCCGCCGTCCACCTCGTGGAGTACCTGGTCCCCGGGATGGCGCCCCAGGTTCAGGGTGAACCGGAAGGGATGGGACGTGGGCGAAAGGTAGCCGAGCCGCCAGGGGGCCCCCGTGACGTAGGCCAAGCAGGAGTTGGTATTGCTAAAGGGGCGGCGCATGGCGATGGCCAGGTCGAACCGTCTCGCCCGGATATCCCGGATGACTCGCAGCAGGTCCCCATAGACCAGCCGGCCCATCCGTCCGGACCGATGCTTAGGCCGGGAGTAGGAGAGGACCTCATCCACGTCCGGGTTTCTCTCTACCACGGCCCGGCAGTACTCCGCCACCAGGATCGCCAGGTGTGCCCGCGGGAAGGCCCGGCGCAGGGCACGAAGGGCGGGGGTCACGCACAGCACGTCTCCGATGTCGTAGTGGTGGATCACGAGGATGCGCCGCACCCGGTCCGCCGAAAAGGGCGCGGTCACCCCCGGTGCCCGCCCGTGGAGGGCCCATTCCACGACAAACTCCAGCCACCTGCCTGTCCAGCTCACGTCCTCGCCCCGCTCAGCAGGTTCTCGTACAGGGCCAGCACCTGTTGGACATGGGCCTCTGCCGGGAACGCCCCGGCCGCGGCCCGGGCAGCTCGCGAGCGCTCCTCCCGACGCTCCGAACGCAGGAACTCCACGATCCGGGAGGCGAGCCCCTCCACATCCCTTGGATCGTCCAACACAGAGCCGGTGCGTCCCTCCTCCACGATCTCCGCCGCGCCGTTCGCCGCCGTGGTGATGACGGGCAGCCCGCAGGCCAAGGCCTCCAGGCAGGCGTTGGAGAAGGGATCATAGATCGTGGGCAGCACGAAGAGGTCGGCCGCGGCCATCCAGCGTTCTGGATCCGTCACGGGCCCGGCAAAGTGCACCCGCTCGGCGATGCCCAGGCGAGCCGCCTGCCCC
Source organism: uncultured bacterium (assembly GCA_964576535.1). GTDB lineage: Bacteria > Methylomirabilota > Methylomirabilia > Methylomirabilales > 2-02-FULL-66-22 > 2-02-FULL-66-22. The sequence continues at coordinate 9,459 of CAZNWB010000041.1, forward strand.
CGCAGGGGGCGCGTATCGCCCTTCCCCAGGACCCACAGCCGGAGGCCCGGGAGCGCCCGGAGCTGGCCCACGGCCTCCAACAAGAAGCGGAGCCCTTTCCGCTCGAACCCGCTCCCGGCAAACAGGACGACCGGATCGTCCGGGCCGACGCCGAGGCCTGCACGGAGGGCGGCGCGCGCCGGAGAGGCGGAGGCCCGCTGGAACCGGGTAAGGTCCACGCCGGTGTAGATCAAATGAAGCGCGGCCGCCGGCGTGTCATAATACCGCAAGACCTCCTCCCGAACCATTCGGGAATTCACGACAATCCGGCGGGCACCCCCCCGAAACAGGTGCCCGTCCAGCAGCAGGAGGCTCCGGTGCAAGGGATTCAGCTGATCCAACCCGCGACGGCGATTCTCCACGAGCCGTCTTCGCTCCAACCACGCCTGGTGACAGCCGTCCCCGGCGCGGTAGACATCGGGGCTGAGGGTCCGGTCGAAGCTGTGGACCACGTCGTAGCCGCCCCGCCGGGTCATCCGGTGTGCGGCCCAGGCGAAGCTGATGACCCGGAGGAACGCCGGGGCCCGCGCCATCGGCACGTGGTGTACGGTGATGCCCGGTGAAACATCGGACCAGCGATGGGCAAAGACGTGCACCTCGTGACCCGCAGCCGCAAGTCCAGTCGCGAGCTGGGCAACGTACCGTTCGGCGCCCCCACTGCCCGTGTAGCGCTGCCGGATGAGCGCGATTCTCATCGAGCCCCCTCGGCCGGGGCCGTCGCCATGAGGCTGGGGGCAACTCCTCTCCCCGGCCATTGATCAGCCCGGCCGGTCGAACGGAGTGGACAGTCCGAACAGGGAAGCGCCCCAGGATCGAGCGCCCATGGCCACCCAGAGATCGCGCGCCTGCGGCCTCATGGTCATACGCGCACGCACACCATACGATACACCGCCTCCATCTTGTCAAGCATGACCTTGGGGGTGTAGTGGGTCCGGACGAGATCGGCGGCCGCCTGCACCCGCCTCGCCGCTCCCACGGGATCGTCGAGCACCTGCGCGATCCCCTTCGCAAGGGCGCCGGGGTCCTTGGCGGGCACGAGCACCCCCGTCTCCCCGTCTCGGACGATCTCTGGGATCCCACCGACTCTTGTCGCCACGATGGGCCGTCGCATGGCCATGGCCTGGAGGACGGCCTGCGGCACCCCCTCGTTGGCGGTAGAGGGGAAGGCGAAGACGTCTATGGCCTGCAACAGGTCCGCCACGTCCTCCCGGTATCCCGGCAGGACCACCGCTGTCTCCAGCCGGAGATCCCGGATGCGGGACCGGATGACCTCTCCGTACGGCCCCTCCCCCACGATCAGGGCCCGAACGTCACGGGTGAAACGGAGCAGGGCCAGGGCCTCCAAGAGGTGAATGTGTCCCTTCCAGCTTCGCAGCGTCGAGAGCGTACCGACCACGGGCACCGTTGAGGGGATTCCCAGGGCCGCACGCACAGCGGCGGGTTCCTGACTCGGCCGGAGTGCGCCAGGGTCCACGCCCGTGACGACGCTCGTAATCCGCCCGCCCGGATACCCATTGTCCCGGATCATCTGGTCGCGGATAGCTTCGCCGGTTGTCACCACGTGATCCGCCAGTCGAGTGTAGAGGAATCGGGATAACCACGAGTTGGCGATGGTCGTGGACAAGTGCCGTGTTCGCACGACACGGACCCCGGTGCGGGCGAAGCGCCCCGCGAAGCCCCCGATCCAACTGTCCCAGGAGCTATGGGTGTTGACCACCTCGATCCCCAGGGTACGGATGGCCCCACAAAGTCGGCGGAGATCGCGCGCCGCCCAGACACGGCGGAGATCCGCCTCGATCAGCGCAAGGCCGGTGGCGTTGGCCGCCTGGGCGATCCGACTCCCTGGGGGGGCAGCGATCCACACGGCATGGCCGCG
>CAZNWB010000041.1:11473-20857 GCA_964576535.1 uncultured bacterium
TTGTCGGTTGTCGGTTTGGCATTGGCGGTCATGCAATCCCGGCTTTCTCTGCCAGCGACCAGTACAGCGCCTCCAGCCCGCGGAGCATCGCCGTCACGGAGCAGCGCGTGAGAACGTGCTCTCTCGCCGCGGCCGCCAGGGCCTGCGAGGTCGCGGCGTCCCTCAGGCTGGCCCGGAGGGCCGCGGTCAGGGCCGGGACATCATCCACCGGGACCAGGCGGCCCGTCGTGCCATCCTTGAGCACATCGGGGATCCCCCCCACCGGCGTGGCCACGACCGGCAGGCCGGCCGCCATGGCGGCGATCAGGGCGAGAGGTGTCCCCTCCCACCGGGAGGGGAAGGCGAACACATCCATGGCCGCGAACAGCACGGGCAGGTCGCGACGCGTCCCCAGGAAACGGACCCGGTCGGTGAGACCAAGCTCCGCTGCCAACTCCGCGAGCCGCGTCCGCTCCCGCCCCTCACCCACCAGGAGCAGCACGGCCTCGCAGCCCTCCCTCCGCAGATCGGCCAGGCTCCGCAAAAGCAGATCGTGGCCCTTTTGGATCTCGAGGCGCCCGACAGTCCCGATCACGGCCGACCCTCGGGGAAGGCCCAGCGTCCGGCGCGCCTCCTCCCGGTCCGGCAGGGCGAGGTAGGGGTCGGGATCGATGCCGTAGGGGAGGATGTGCACCCGGGCGCGGGGGACACCGTCCGACCGCAGGATATCCTCCCGCACCGCCTCGGATCCGGCCAGGATGGCGTCGGTCCATCGCGCCAAGGCGCGATTGATCCAGGCGCGGTGAGCCTTCACCCGCTCGTATACGTTGTGGACGGAGGCCACGATGACCGGGGTTCGGGCCAGGATCGCCGCCAGCCGCCCGTAGGTGTTCCCGTGGTACAGGTGGGTATGCACAATACCCACGCCCCGTTCCCGCAGGAGACGGGTCAGGGGCGGGAGGACCCGCAGCAGACGTCCGGGCCGTCGGAACCGTTGCAGGGCCACCACCTCGATTCCGGCCGCCGCCATCTCCTGCCCCATCGGCCCAGGCTCCCCCAGGACGCAGACGGCGGGGGCGAAGCGCTGCCGGTCCAGCCCCCGGGCCATGTGGAAGACCAGCGTCTCCGCCCCGCCCACGGGAAGCTCGGGGATGACGTGCAGGACGGAGAGGGGCTGCGACGCGGGCGCCATCGTCAGAAGAGCCGTCGAAACTCGGCCAGGAGTTCCTGGGCTCGGATGGTCCAGGTGTGGCGCGCGAGGATCAATTCTCGGCCGGCCCGCGCGATCCGGGCGATCGTATCAGGCGACGCGTCGCGAAGATAATACGAGAACTTCTCCCGGAAGTCTCCTGGCGTCACGGCCACAAAGCTCTCGCCGTCGCGAAACCCCAGCGCGGGCAGGGCTTCGGTCGTTTCCGCAAAGAGCAGCGTCTCGCACGCCGGGATCTCGAAGTACTTCATCACCGTGAACGCATAAATCGAGGCGCAGGTGAAGCAGGCGCGGAGGCGGTTCAGCGCGCGGGCGAAGCGGAGGCCATCATGGGGACCCACTCGCTGCCGCCGGTAGAAACGAAACTCACGCTGCCCGTCCAGGTACTGGCGGACGGCGATCCGGAACGGGTACTTCCCGGCCGTGTGGGCCCCCAGGCTGGCGATGTCGTAGCGCCGCCGGAGACCCAGCGGACGGAAGATCTTGGGATCTACGGCCCATGCCGAGTGCAGGATTGGAATGGAACGAGTGCCCAAGCCTTCCCACACCATCTCGTCGGTGTGGGGGTACACGCTGAGCAGGGCGTCGAATCGGGCCGCCCGGAACCAGGCGGTTTTCTGCGCGCGCGCTGGATCGGCGCCGAGGAAATCGTAGCTGTCCCCTATGAAGCCGACCTTGGGGGTTCTGAGGCGGTCCAATCCCTGGAACCGGTTCGTGAAGTCGTGATGGTAAGAGACGAAGACCAGGTCGGGCTTCGCCCCCTCCAGGACCCGATCCGCCACCGCCTCCACGTCCCAGCCGGTCAGCCGGAAGTCGAAGGCCTCGGTCACCATGGCCCCGCCCGCCGCCCGGACCATGGCCAGGTCCCGGGAGTAGTTCTGGTTCCGCTTCTCCCCGGACAGGATCAGCAGCCGCGGCCCGGTCCCTGCCGAGACGGCGAACACGCCTCGAGGCGACCCGGTCGTTCCAGATCCCGCGAACCATTCCCGCAGCGTTCTCATCGGCGTTTCATCACCACCCCAACCTTTGCCGCAGGTTCCGCGTAGATCGTGCGTAGGAAGACCAAACCGCTATCGTCGGAGACCACTGGCGCCTCGCGTTGCACCAGTGCCTCAAGTTCGTCCGCGCCGTTCTCCGCGAGAAGGCGCTTAACCGAGAAGACCAGAGATCCGCCCTTCATCGGCGGTCTCCCGCGGGCATGGTACTTGACCTCGACCTCCGATGTCCATGGCCACCGCACACGATCCCGCGGGGGCTCCGTGGCGATCCCTTCGATCCATCCCCAGGCATCCGGCAGAATAACCGCAATCTCCGGGGCGCCTACCATCCGCGGATCCCACACCCGGACCCAACCGTCGAAGTGGGCCGACACATCCCGCTCCACCCTGAGGGACGTTCGCCCGAGTTCCGAACCGTCCCCGGACAGGCGCAGGGTGACCGGGGACTGCCCGGTCCGCACGTAGAGGTGCAGATCGGACACACGTTGTCCTGGGGAGGGCCGAAGGATCAACCGATCCACCGCCGGCAAGAAGAATCCGTGCCGTCGCGCTGTCAGATTCTTCGTCCGCTGGACGGCCAACGTGTTCAGGCCCCGAAACGCCGGCACCACGATCACCTCCGGCTGCCGGAGTTGGACCAACGGATCCAGGCTGGGCGTGCCCGCAAGCGCAGGATAGGCAATCGCACCGAAGCGTCCCCCTCCGCTCAACAGGCTGACCAACAGCGCGGTATCTGTGTCCTCGTAGAGCACGGTGGCACCGTCGCGAAGGCCAGCCAAGCTGGCACGCACCCGGTCCTCAAACACCACCTCGGTCCTAAGGTTGAGGGCGTGAAACCACTCGTTGACCCACAGGACGCCGGTCCCGGCGAGGCTCACAACGCCGAGACCCACAAGGACGGGCAAGGGAATCCTGGCCCCTACCCAGCAGACGACGAACCGCCCCGCGAGCCCGGCAGCGACAACCACGGCAGGGACGAAGAGCCGTGAGAAAAGCTCCCCTGGATAACCCGGCAGCCCGTGGAAGAGGGCGGCGACCATTGCCGCGCCAAGCACGCCAAGCACGAGCACGATCCGCCTTGTGAGAACGGCCCGGGGGTTCATGACCAGGGCGCATCCCAGGAGGACCACCAAGAGGACGTTCTTTCGGAGGATGGGGTCTTTGAAGTGGGACCCCACTCTGCGAATGTTTTCGAGGAAAGTCGCACCAAGTGCGATACTGCCTCGACCCCCTGCACCGAGGACGCTTAGCCGTGGGATCAGAAAAGGCAGCACCGCAGCGATGAGGGCGAGCGTGACCAAGCCCCCGTAGAGAACGAGATGCCGAGGGCGCAGCATGGCCCGTGCCCCGCCCAGGGCAATACCGTGGATGGGGACGGTCAAGAGGACGTACAGCTGCCCGATGGGGTGGATTCCGAGGATCAGCGCAGCGGTTCCCCAGATCAGCAGCGCAGGCACTTTTTCTCCGTAAGAGAGCAGCGCGGCCCAGATCAACAGGGTGAGCGACATGGCGAGCGTGGAAGGAATGAACGAGGAGATGCCCTGAGCCGGGAGGATCGCGAACGCCAGGAGCAGCAGCCCGACACCGGCCGCGTCTTTGCCAACTAGGACGCTCAGAAAGGCCGCGATCCCCCCTGCCATCACGAGGACGCCCACTATCTCGGTCAGCGCAAAGGTCCACTTGAGGGGGAGGTGAAGGGACAGCGCAGCCCGCGGGAGAAGGTCGTAGAGCGGTCCATAGGTCCCGTTGATTCGTCCTGCAACGCGAGATCGCAATTCTCCAACCCGTGCAGGCGGGTTGTCGGCAAGCGAGGTCTGGATCGCAACATCCTCGACAGCGGGGGAGCCTGTGGCGTACCAACTCCGGTTGAGCGCGCCCTTCCACAGGTACACCAGCGCGTCATCGCCAAGACGGGGGATATTGAGCGCGACAGGAGGAATCGCCACGAGGGAGAATCTTACGAGACCAAAGATCGTAAGACCCAGGACGAACAGGACAGCTGGCTTGGTTGTCGTCGGGACAGACGGGTGCGACATAGTGGCTGTCCGGGTCACCTGGCCCAAGGGGTCGGCGCGGCTCGGACTAGCCCGCTAGGCGGCACCCGGGCCCGCGGTATGCGTGCAGACCAGCATCTCCAGGCCATAGATGGAGTAGGACATGTGTTCTACGCTGAAAGGGATCGTGGGAGGAAGGACCCGGCGGAATGCGTCTTCGGAGCGGACAAACCTCCCCCGGTCCATCCGGCGCAACAGGGCGGCAACCGGCCGGCGGACCGGGTCTTTCGGTTTGACGGCATCCAGGATCGCCACATACCCTCCCGTCCGGCAGACCCGAACCATCTCGCGAACTGCCAGCGCGGCTGCTGGGTCGTCGAGGTGGTGCAGGAGGCCGATAGACCAGACACCTCCGAAGGTCCGCGCCGGGAATGGCAAGCGGTCGGCTGAAGCCACCACGGCCCGCTGCCCGCGACGGTCCCAGCGCCCCAGGTAGTTGGGCGAGAGATCGACGCCCACGGGGCACAAGCCGATGGCCCAAAGCCACGACTGTGGCCCGCAGCCCACGTCGAGAAGACGATCCGCCCGGGGCAGCATGCCGAGGAGAGCCCGCATCTTGGCCGTGAGATCGGCCTCGGCGCCCGGAGCGAGGATGCGCTGGGCGATTCGGTAGATCCACTCGGCCTCCAAGACTCGGCACAGGTGCCACGGCCGAGTCGTGTGCCCGGCGTCCTTCACGCGTTCGGACCCCTTCGCCCTACCTCGCTCGATTGCTTCCTCCGGACGGGTCTGTGCTCCCCGGCTCGGCCGAACCCTCGCGGTCCGGGGCGGTCCGCAGTCCCGGCCGGCCGATCCATCCCTCGATGATGTAGCGCGGGCGCTGCCTCGAGTCGTCCATGCCACGCCAAACATACTCGCCCAGCACGCCCAGCATGATCATCTGGAGGCCGCCCAGCACGAGCACGACGACCATTAGCGACGACCATCCTTGCACCGGATGGCCTGCAACCGCGCTGATCACAATAACCCCGGCATACAAGAAGCCCAAACTTGCAACTCCAAAGCCAAAATAGGACATAAGCCGGATGGGAAGGAAGGTGAAAGCTGTAATCGAATCGACCACTATCTTGAGCTTCTTTCGCAGATTCCATCCTGACTGCCCATGAAGCCGGCCCTGCTTCTTGTAAGTCAGCCAAGCCTGTCGAAACCCCATCCACGTGATTAGTGCTATCATGCTGACATGCTTTTCGCGGAACTGATTTAAGGCGTCGATAACCCGCCGATCAAGGAGAAAGAAATCCGCACCCTCTACAGGCATGTCGGCGAGGCCGGCCATTTGACGCATCAAGGCGTGATAGAGCCGCCCGAACCTGAATCGGCTCCTTCGGTCCCCCTGAGTTCGCTCGCGCACGGCCCACACCACCTGTGCACCATTCTGCCACTCAACGAAGAGTTGTGGGATGGTCTCAGGGGGATCCTGTAGATCAGCCGCCATAACAATCGCGCAGTCCCCCTGCGCCTGGTTGAGGCCACAGGTGATGGCCATGTGGGACCCGAAGTTCTTCGAGAACCGAACCCCGCAGACCCGGGGATCCAATTCCGCCAGCCGGGCGAGAACCTCGGGAGTCTTGTCCGTCGAGTGGTCGTCCACCACGACCCATTCCCAGTCGTGATCCCCATCCTCCAGTCCCCTCCGCAGGGCGTCATAGAGGAGCGGAAGATTCTCAGCCTCGTTGTAAGCCGGGGTGACGATAGAAACAATTTTCCGCGCCATAGCGCCTCTCTACCCCTTCGTCCGGGCAGACGCCTCGGCGCCGGCCGCGCCCCGGGCGGCGAGGCAGGCCTTTCGGAGAACCTGGACGACGTAGTGCTGGTCCGCGTCCGGCAGTTGGGCGTACAGGGGGATGATGATGCAGCCATCCTGGGCCGCCTCGGATCCGGGCAGCGACCAGGACCGACCAAGCTCACTGTAGGCCGGTTCACGGTGGGCACACATGACACCTCGGCGCGTGGCCACGCCCTGGTCCAGCATGGCCTGCATCACCTCCCCCTGGCCGCACCCGTCCGGGAGCCGGACGCAGTAGCTCTGCCAGTTGCTCTTCGCCCAGGCCGGTTCGCGCGGCAGACCGAGTCCCGGTATCGTCGGCAAGAGCTCCTGGTAGCTTTTCGCCAGCGCGCGATGGCGTTCCAGCACCTCGGGCAAACGGGCAAGCTGAACGCGCCCGACGGCGGCCTGGATGTCGCTCAGGCGGTAGTTGTACCCAAGGACTGGATACGACTCGAAGACGACTTGCTTCGCCCCGTGGCGGACACTGTCCGACACACTCATCCCGTGCTGACGCCAGAGGCGGAACTGCCGGTCCCACTCGGGATTGGCGGTAGTCAGCATCCCCCCGTCACCGGTGGTGATGAGCTTCCGGGGATGGAAGGAGAAACAGGCGATGTCGCCGTGGGGCTTGCCGATGCGTTCGAAGCCCGTTCCTAGGTCGATCTCGCTGCCCACCGCGCAGGCCGCGTCCTCCACCACGGGAATCGCGCGTTCCCGGCCGATCCGCTGGATCTCCCGGAGGTCACAGGGCATCCCGAGCTGGTGCACGCACAGGATGGCGCGCGTCCGGGCCGTGATGGCTCGCTCGATCAGCTTCGGATTGATGTTATAGGTGCCCGGCTCGATGTCCACGAAGACCGGAGTGGCGTCGCAGTACCTGACACTGTTGGCTGTCGCGATAAAGGAGTGGCTGACCGTGACGACCTCGTCCCCCGGCCGCACCCCGACCGCGACCAAGGCCAGGTGCAGCGCGGTGGTGCCGCTGGAGACCGCGCAGGCGTGGGGTGCCCCAACCCAAGCGGCGAACTCCTGCTCGAACGCAGCCACCTCGGGCCCTTGCGTCACCCAGCCGGACAGGATGGGCCGGGCAGCCGCCTTGACCTCGCGTTCGTCCATCCAGGGCTTGGCGATCGGAATCAGCGACCGCGTCATGGCACCCTGCGCTCGCACTCTTCCACCTCCCAGTTCCGCGCTCGCTCCCCCTCCAGCAGGACCTCGGGGGGCTTACCGAGTCCCAGATACCAGTCTCGGACCTTCCCTAGGCCCTCCTGCAGGCTCACTTCGGGCGCAAAGCCAAGGAGCTGACGGGCCTTGGTCGCGTCCGCCCAGAGGCGGAGGACATCCCCCGGCCGCGGCGCATCATGGACTGTCGTCGCGTTCGTTCGAGAGGTGGCCGCCGCCACCTCGCGGGCCAGCTCGTGGATGGCCACCTCGCGGCCGCTACCGAGGTTGATGGTCTCGCCGACGGCCGCCTCCGGCAACCCCGCCAGAAGAATCCCCCGGCCCGTGTCGCTCACGTAGGCGAAATCCCGAGTCTGGCGGCCGTCCCCGAAGATGACCATCGGGCGGCCGGCCAGACAGCGCAGCAGGAATCTGGGAATGACCTCGCCGGAGTCTCCCTCGTGGTGACACCGGGGACCGTAAGTATTGAAGGGTCGCACCACCACCGTCGGAAAGCCGTAGGTCCGATGGAATGCCCGCGCGTAACACTCCCCGGCGAGCTTGGACGCCCCGTAGACGGTCGTGGGCAGGGTCGGATGCTCCTCCGTCATGGGAACCCAGCGGGCTGTGCCGTACACTTCCGAGCTGGACACGCAGACAAATCGCTTCACCCCGGCGGCCCGGGCTGCGGAGAGCAGCCGTAACGTTCCGGTGGCATTGACCTCGTGATTTTCCAGCGGGGAGTGGATGGAGTGGCGGACACCGAGGCAGGCGAGGTGGAACACCACCTCTGTATCTCGCATCAACTCCAGCATCTGACATTGATCGCGTATATCTGCCACAGTCAGTTCGACCCTCCCATCTGGCAGTCCGCTCAGATTTGATGCCAGCCCTGTCGCGAGGTTATCCACAACACGCACTCTGCTTCCTCGCTCCACAAGCTGGCGCACAAGCTCGGAACCAATGAATCCAGCTCCTCCTGTCACCAGAACACGTTCGAGGGTCTGCGAGCTCACCTGCGTCCTCGTCATCCTGCGGTGTCAGGTTTCCCAGGCTCTTGCGGAAGCCCATGTCGCCATACGCGCTCCCGGGAATCAATGACGCCACAACTAAAATCTGTCATTTCGACCACAGCGAGAAATTTGTTTCAAAGAGATTCCTCCCTTCGGTCGGAATGACACTTCACGGTAAGTTAACATTATCAAGCTACTTTAACCACTTATGATAAGTTGCCACAGTGGATACCACTTTGAAGTTCATTTTGATGCACAAATTCATGGAATGCACATTCCGCAAGCTGAGGCCGGCATCCATAATATCGATCCCTTTGCCGTGCTGCTTTTGCATGATGGCCGTGTAGAAATCACCGCCAAGTCCCTTGCCGCGCTTGGCGGGATCCAGCAGCACCATTTTCCAGATGGCAAAACGAAGACCAAAATATGGCCGAAGATCTTCTTCGTAGCTAATCACAAACGCCGCCGGCTTGTTTTCGATCTCCTGCACGAGTATTTGTTGATGAGGATCGTCAAAAGCCGATTGAATCCACTTTTCATAGAGCGCATCCGCCTTGTCTTTGCCGAAACGAGTATCCGCATAAAACCGGTGCGTGGCAAAAGCCCCTTTAGAGTATTCCAACATGCTTCGGCAATCTTCCGGCCGCGCCATTCTCAACTCACAGGGCACCGGCGTGGAGCCATCAAGTTTTCTCAGATCGTACTTGGTGTAAACCCAGGTTTCGATATAGTGAAATCCTGACTGCTCGAAGCTGTGGATTACCGGAAGATCGAGAACCGGCACGCGGATCGAGGCAAATCGAATATTCGCGCTTTGGCACCATTCGTCAAATTGCTGCAACAGCGCGTTAGCCACTTCGACCTTGTGGTCGTATTCCAACTCGCGCGTGATCATCGAATCGATGACAGCAAAGTTGAAACCGAAATGCTTGGTGTCCCATGCTGACAATGTGAACGTCAAAAAACCCAAAAGCTCCCCTGCCGGAGAAAAGGCCGCGGCGCATTTGGCATCATCGCGCGATAAAAAGTCTTGCGCGTGATCCAGCAGCAAGCGTCGTGAGCCTTCGTGAGGAAGGCTTTTATCCTCGAGATAGCGGCCGTATTTGTACTGCCCAATCACGTCTTGCAGCTCGCCCGGATCGAGCCGCGCGTCGAGCCTTGCCCTCACGTCCGTCATGGGCACCTCCTTTTTAAATTCATT
>CAZNWB010000041.1:20957-29259 GCA_964576535.1 uncultured bacterium
TGTGACAACCCAAGCGCAAGGAGGGCGACGCCCGTAGGAATTACGCCGTCATTTTAAAACGGCTTTTACTTTGACCAGTTATGAAAAGTGGCCACCTCGGATACAACACCGGGCGCCGGATAAAGGATGGCGTCCATGCGCTCTCGTTCCACTAGCGGAAGGATTGCCCCGATATACTCGGGGTCAGAGGCGGGTGGCACCAGATACTTGGTGCTGACTTGGTAGAGATCGAAGGAGAACGGGTCCGCATCGGCCGCGACCACCCGGTATTGTTCTTCTAGGAGAAGCAGGGCGTGCAGGACCTGATGCCCTACCGACCGGCCCCCTACCCCCGTGACCAGAACACTCGCACGGCGGCTCATGCAGCTTCCCCCGATGAGGCTGCAACACTCTCACGGACCACTTGCGCGACGGTCATCGGCGCCCCGTCGGAGAGCTCCGGATACATGGGCAGGGACAACACCTCCTGCGCCGCCGCCTCAGAGTACGGGAAGTCCCCCACCCCATAGCCAAGGTCGGCATGGGCCCTCTGCAGATGGACCGGTACGGGGTAGTGGATGCCGGTGTGGATCCCCCGCTCGCCCAGCCTCCGTTGGAGGTCGTCGCGATGGGGCGTCCGGATCACATACACGTGATACACGTGGCGGCTATACGGCATCGCCACGGGGCTGGCGACACCTGACCCCGCCAGCAGCCGGTCGTAGGTGGCCGCGTGGGACCGCCGGGCCTCGGTCCACGATTCCAGGTGGCGCAGCTTGACCCGCAGGACGGCAGCCTGGATCGCCTCCATGCGATAGTTGTAGGCGAGCATCTCGTGCTGGTACTTCCGCTCCTGACCCCAGTCACGGAGCATGCGGACGGTCCGGGCGTAGCCCGGGTCGTTTGTGACAACCATCCCCCCTTCGCCGTACGCCCCGAGGTTCTTGCCGGGATAGAAGCTGAAGCACCCGAGATGGCCGATGCCCCCCATGCGCCGCCCCTTGTACTCCGCCCCATGCGCCTGGGCGGCGTCCTCGATCACAAGGAGCCTGTGGCGGCCGGCGATCTCGAGGATCGGATCCATATCGGCCGGCTGTCCGTAGAGGTGCACAGGCACGATGGCCTTGGTCCGTGCGGTGATGGCCGCCGCCAACTGGCTCACGTCAATCGTGCACGACCGCGGGTCGATGTCCACAAAGACCGGCCGCGCCCCGGTGTAACAGATCGCGGCCACGGTGGCCACAAAGGTGAACGAGACGGTGATCACCTCGGCCCCCGGGCCCACCCCGGCCGCCAACAGCGCCAGGTGTAGCGCACTCGTGCCCGAATTCACGCCGATGCCGTGCGTGGCGCTGCAGTAGGCGGCAAATTCTTCCTCGAAGGCCGCCACGTCGGGCCCGAGGACGAACTGCCCGCTCTCCAGCACCCGGTGGATTGCGGCGTCGATCTCGGGTTTGATCCGCTGGTACTGTGCTTTCAAATCGACAAAGGGAATCACGTCGCGACCTACCCCCGCGGTAGGTCCACCAAATGCCCCCGCTTTCCGAGGGACTCCGTGGCGGCCTCCAGGATCCGCACGACCCGGAGGCCGACCTCCCCATCCGTGGTTGGGCACGCCCCATCCCGGACACATTGGGCGAAGTGCAGGGCCTCGGTGCGCAGTGCCTCCGTTGTGTCCACCTGGGGTGCCCACATGTCTCCCGTGCGGTAGCCGATGAGCAACTGGTAGACGCTTTCCGCACTGCTGTTGACCGTGATGCCGCGGTCATAAACCTTGATCTTCTCGCTTGGCTCGAGATCGTCATAGACGATCATCTTCCGGCTGCCCCCGATCAACGTTCGTCGCAACTTGACGGGCGCCAGCCAGTTGACGTGGATGTGCGCAATAAGGGAGCTGTCGAAGAACAGTGTCAGGTAGGCGATGTTCTCGAGCCCCCCTGGCACGTGGCTCATCCCCGTGGCGGAAACCGCAATCGGCCGGGAGGGCAGGACGTAGTCCATGATCGCGATGTCGTGGACCGCCAGGTCCCAGATCACGTTCACATCGTGCTGGAACAGGCCCAAATTCACTCGCGCGGAATCATAGTAATAGATCTCCCCCAGCTCGTCGTTCCGCACCAGCTCGTGGATCTTCCGAACGGCTGCCGTGTACACGAAGGTGTGATCCACCATCAGGATGCACCGGCGCCGGGACGCCATCTCGATCAGTTGCACAGCCTCTTCCGCGGTCGCCGTGAGCGGCTTCTCGACAAGGACGTGCTTCCCCGCTTGCAACGCCTGCAAGGCGACAGAGAAGTGGCTGGAAACCGGCGTTGCCACGGCTACCGCGTCCACCTGGGGATTGGCGATCACTTCCCGGGGGTCTGGCGTCGTGTGGATCCCTGGATAGCGCCTGGCAGCCAGTGCAAGCCGTTTCACGTCCAGGTCGCTGACCGCCACGAGTCGCGTGTCTGAGGACTCGGCGAAGTTGCGGGCCAAGTTCGGCCCCCAGTAGCCGTAGCCGATCACGCCCACCCCGATCATCGCGTCCCCTTGGGCTGCCGCACGTCGCCATGCACCCGTGCCGGCACCCCCGCGACAATCGTGTAGGCTGGCACGTCCTTGGTGACCACCGCGCCAGCGCCGACCATGGCGTGCTCGCCGATCGTGATCCCGCACAAGATCACCGCGCCGCTCCCGATGGAGGCACTGTGTTTGATTTTGGTGGGGATGACCGCCCAGTCGGCCTCGGTCTGGAGCCGATCGCCCGCTGTAGCCCGGGGGTACCGATCGTTGATGAACATCACACCGTGGCCGATGAAGACGTCGTCCTCGATCTCTACCCCCTCGCAAATGAAGGTGTGGGAGGACACCTTGCACCGCTTCCCGACGGTCGCGTTCTTCTGGATCTCTACGAAGGCGCCGATCTTCGTCTGGTCTCCGATCACGCACCCGTAGAGATTGACGAGCTCCGGGTGGTGGATCACTACATCTTTCCCAAGCTTGACGGTCTCAGCGATCGGCATGAGCGGCCTCCCATGTCTCCCCAGGCATTCGATGTCTCAGCAACTGTGGGCAACCCCCCACAGGATGCTCAGGTAGGCTGCGATGTACCCGGCTTGCGAGTACCGTTCGAGCACCTTGGCCCGCCCGGCAATTCCCATTCGGGCGCGGAGTGACGGGTCGGCCGTCAGCGCCTCCAGGGCATCCTGCCAGTCCCTTTCCTCTCGGGCGAGGAATCCAGTTTGCCCGTGCTGGACGAGCTCCCCGTTGATCCCGACCGGTGAGGCGACGACAGGCAGGGCGACCCCCATGTACTGCAGAATCTTGTACCCGCACTTTCCGCGCGTCCACAGGCTGTCCTGAAGCGGCATGATTCCGATGTCGAAGGTCCGAAGGTCGGCGACCTCCTCCTCCAGGCGCCACCGCTTCTTTACCACTTCCACCCCCGGGATGTCCACGAAGGCGCTAGAGACGATCTTGAGCCGAAATCCCTCGACCTTCGTCGCGAGCTGGCGGAACACCTCGCCAAGCATTTCCAAGTGGGCAAGGCCGCCCGGCGTCCCTAGCCACCCGACCGTCAGGCCATCAGCGGCGCGCTGGTAGTCCTTCGGCTGGTAGGCCTCCGTGTCAATTGGGGTGGGGAGGACATGCACCGCCGAGCAGATGGGTCGGGCAAAGGCGGCCAGAAACTCGTTGCCGGCCACGACGGCGCGACAGGAGCGGACGGTGCGCAGGAATTTGACGAACGACTTGACCCGCAGCGATTTGCCGTGCTCCAGCTCGTGGAACATGACGGCGTCATCGAAGTCGAAAACCAGGTTCGGGTTCGCCCGCCGCATCAGCCAGAGCTCCGCCAGGTGCAGCGACGTCTTCTTTTGAAGGACCACCACGTCGTGCCGCCCGCAAGCCCGGATCATCCGCAAACGGCCCGCCGGGTCCGAGGGGATCGGCAGCACGGTGCACACCCAGCCCTGCCGTTCCAGCGCCGCCACCATGCCGGTGATCCGAAGGCGCGAGCTGGGTGGCTGCCGCTTGGTCAGAAGAAACAGGACCCGCATTCGAAATCTCAGCTATCAGCCCTCAGCAATCAACTTCTGGCTCTCGGCCCACGGCTCTAGGCTCTCGGCCATGCGGGGGCGGACGGTGAGCAGGGACCCCACCTGCTCGGCCGAAACGCCTTTCAGCGGGCCCGCTCGCACCTCGTCTACGAGCCGTTTGACACCCGGATGCCGATCGTCATAATCGTGAAACATGACCACGGCGGCCGGCTTGACCCGCGGCCACCAGGCCTCGAAATCAGATCGCACGGCCTCGTAAACGTGGTCCCCGTCAATGTAGAGGAGGTCAATGCCCGCGCCCTGCCACCGGGCCGCTGCCCCGACGGAATCCGCCTCGAGCGGCACGACCAAGGCTTCGAGGCCGAATGCCGCGACGTGCTTCCGGAAGAGCGGGAGGGTGCTGCCGCCCATCTTGGCCACCGAGGCCGTCCAGGCCGCCTGGCTCTTCGCGTCGAGGGAGGTGCCGCGGTAGGTGTCTACCGCATACACCCGCCCACCGCGGCCCGCCCGGAGCCCGCAGGCCAGATAGCACGTGCCCACGCCCACCCAGCTTCCGATCTCGACCACACAGGCATCCCCTGGCAGCCGCGAGGCCGCAAGGTACAGGGCCACCCGCTCGCTCCAGTGCCCCATCTTCTCCCCAGGAAAGTGCGTCCGCAGGCGCAGCAACTCCTTCTGCTGGGTCCGGGGAAGAGCCGCCGTCAGCCCCTCGGCCCGCAGGTATCCCTGCGCTTCTCGCCTGGCACGGTTCCGCTTCCACCAACGACCGAGGATGCCCACCTACGCCTACCCCGCCTTCCTCGCCTGGACGATCAGAGAATCCCCGAAGAGCACGACGTCGCTCACGACCCCGAGACCATCAAATCCACGGCGACAGCTCGCATACCGGATCAGATGAGCCAGGAGGCCGTGGAGGAGGCGCTTGTGCGGCCTTCGGTGCCACACCATGCTGTCCGTGGCCACCGTCTCTAGGCGTAGCCCGAACCGTTCCAGGCACGTCACAAGCTGCCAGAAGTAGATGGGGCTGATGTGCGCCTGATGGCCCTGGTGCCTCAAGCCCGCCCGGTCGTTGACCATGTCCCTGAACTTGGGAAAATATCCGGTCAGCAAGAACTTGATCCTCCCATCCACGGACATGATGTTCGGTGTCGTCAGGAACAGGAACCCCCCGGGACGCAGAACGCGGCAGGCCTCCCGGAGGAAGCCGAAGGGGCAGATGAGGTGCTCGATCCCCTCCCGGGAAACCACCACGTCAAACGCGGCGTCGGGAAACGGAAGCGGCATCTCGATATCGTGCCGAACGTACCGGGTGCCAGCCCCACCTCGGAATTCCGACGTGGGTAAGAGGTCCACCGCAACGATGTCCATGAACCCCCTGGCGGCGAGCGCCTGGGCCAGGATTCCCGGCCCCGACGGGATGTCCAAGAGACGACCCCGCCGCATATCGCCAATCTTCGCCAGCAGCGCCTCGTAGTCCGGCGCCAGCCGCTCAGGCCCCATCAGGCGGCCTCCCGTCGTCGAGCCGCCGCCCCCTCGTAGACGTCCAGGAGCGTCCGCCGGTACCGCTCCCACGAGTAGGGGAGGATGGCATCCCTGGCAGCGACACCCAACTCCCGGCGGACCTCCGGGTGCGCGTGCAGGAAGGCCAGCCGTTCCGCCAGCCGTTCCACGTTCCTGGGCGGCACCAGGCACCCCGTCTTCCCATCCTCGACCAGGGACCCCGCCTCCGAAGTCGTTACCACCGTGAGGCCTGCGGCCATCGCCTCGGATACCGCCTTGGCGCTCCCCTCGTCGAGCGTCGGGAGCACGAACACGGACGCCTCGGCATAGAACCGCGCGACATCCTTCATGAACCCCAGGATGCGAAGGCCGGGCAGATCCGAATACTGGGCGAGGATCGCCCGCACCTCGTCGTGCACCGCCCCCAGTAGCACAAGCTCCGCACCGGGAAGCCTCGACATCCGCCAGGCCTCCAGCAGGTAGCGGATGCCTTTGCGCAGGCACACCTGGCCGACGAACAGAACGCGGAACGGGGGCACTGCCGGCCGTGCGGGCTGGAAGCGATCCCCGTTCACCCCGCGCGGCACGACCCGGATCTTGTGGGGCGGGACCCCGTGCGCGACCAGCGTCTCTCGGGTGAACTCGGCCGGGACGACGATCACGTCCGCCAGATCCATCTCGGCCACGGCCACGGTGAGCTCGCGCTCCCAGTGGTCGTAGCGGTGCAGGCCAGGCCAGGGCTTGCCCGGCCAACCAATCCCTGCGGCGGCATATTCCGCCTCCAGCACCTCTCGGCTGTGGCGCGGGTGGGCGTAATTCCGCTCCAGGACCGTCACGGCCCCGCGCCGCTTCGCCGCTGCCAAAGTCTGGAAGCATTCGTGAGTCCATCCATGCACGAGATCACAGTCAGTACGATCGACGAACACCGCAGCCACCCGATCCACCCACGCCCGCTTCATGGGGTAGTAATACCGGGACGGCAGCATGGAGAAGACTTTGGTCGGTTGAAAGCGAACCTCCCGGATCCGATCCGCGGGGACCATCGACTGGCGGTTGGCGACCGTGATCGCCCTGACCAGGCATCCCGCGCCCCAGATCCCCCCCACGGCGTGGCCCGCCACCTCTCCCAGGCCCGTACCGCCGAGCGGCGAGGCGGTTGTGTAAATGACCCTCACACCCTCCCCCGCCGGCCTGCCGGGAGAGCGGCGTCGGTCTCCCATGCCCGGAGCATGCCCAGGATCCCTTCGGGAAGGGTGACACTGGGCCGCCAGCCCGTTGCCTCCCGCAGGCGGGTGCTATCCAGAACGTTCGCCGCTACATCCAGGCCGCGGGGCGGGGCATACTGGACCACCGGTTGCCGTCCCAGCGCCCTGCCAATGATCGTGACCAGTTCCCGCAACGAGGTGCCCTGACCAGTTCCCACGTTGAAGACCCGCGGGCCGGCCGGTCCGGGATCGTACCCGATCAGGCGGACGGTGGCGTCCACCAGGTCGCCCACATGGAGGAAATCGCGAACCACGTTCCCGTCCCCCCAGATGGGGATGGGCTCCCCGCGCGCCGCGAGGTCGGTGAAAGCCGTGACCGCCCCCTGCCCACGCCGGTAATCCTGATCCGGACCGTAGGCGGTCGAGGGGCGCAGGATGATGAAGTCCAAGCCGGAGAGCCGGCGGAACAGGGCCAGGTACTTCTCCACCGCCAGCTTGCTCACGCCATAGGCGCAGATGGGATCGGTGGGATCGTCCTCCTGAAGGGGGACCCGTCGAGCGTTGCCGTACACCGTGCCCCCGGAGGAGAAAAAGAGCAGGCGCCCCACCCCCGCGCGGCAGCACGCGTCAAGGAGGGTAAGCGACCCCGAGACGTTTTCGCGCAGATCGGCCGCCGGATCCTCGTTGGAGGTGGCCGGGAGGGTGCTCCAGGCCAGATGGACCACCACCCTGCCGGGTCGCAGGACCCGTCCGAGGGCCGTGGGGTCCGCAAAGTCCCCCAACTCGATCTCGACGCCTGGGAGTGCGGCCGGCCGTTGCCGGTCCAAGATCACCGCCGGCACCCCCTCGGCGGCGAGCCGCCTCGCCAGGTGGCGGCCGATTAACCCGGCACCGCCCAGGAGAACCACCGTGTCATTCATGCGGACCGCACCCCCAGCTTCCTCGACACCAGCTCCTCGTACAGTCCCTGCACCCCCGCAGCGAAGTGAGCCATTGTGAACCGGGCGAGGACGGCTTCGCGGGCAGCGCTCCCCAGCCGCTCCCGCAGCGCGGCGTCGTCGAGCAGGCGGACAAGTGCCGCCCGCAGGGCTAAGGCGTCCGCCGGAGGCACCACGAGCCCTTCCCTCTCGGGGGTCACGGCCTCCATGCTCCCGGCGACGTCGGTCACGATCACCGGGCGAGCCATCGCCATGGCCTCGAGCAAAGCGTTGGAAAACCCCTCCTGCAGGGTCGGGGAAACAAACACATCGGCCGCCGCCAGCACCTCTGGGATGTCCCGTCGCAAGCCCGTGAACGTCGTCGCGGCGGCGACCTGTTCCCGCTCGGCGGCAGCCCGGACGGCCGCCTCCCCCCGCCCCGTTCCGACGACGACCAGTTGAAGCTTCCGCTGCGGAAGGAGCGGGCGTACCGCCTCGAACAGGTGGCGGTGGCCCTTCTCCGGATCCAGGCGGCAGGTGGTCATGACAGTAACCGCGTCGGGGGACAGTCCCAGTCGCCGCTTAGCCTCCGCAGAGGCAAGGCCCGGCCGGAACCGCTCGACGTCCACGCCGTTATGGACGACCTGTACCCGGCTCGGGT
>CAZNWB010000042.1:0-27274 GCA_964576535.1 uncultured bacterium
CGCCCCGGTATCAATGAACTTCTTGATCAGCCACGGACACGCCACGCGGTCCGTCTTGGCCCCTTCCCGTGTCACCCATTTCATAGCGCACCTCTCATCGCTTTCCGCGAGACGTGCCGCGTCTCCTCCGGGAACTGCGGCGCTCCCGAAGCGCCGCATACAGGGCGTCCAGGAGGGGCTCGGCAAGCACCAGCACGCGGTGATCGTCCTGGGTCAGTTGAAGCAGGCCCCGAAAGAGCAGATCAATTCCCGGACCTTCCAGGGTCTCGTCCGCGTCGAGCAGGTCCGCGCTCCGGATGATTCGCCCCAGCTCAACCAGGGCCGGATCCTTCAGCTTGTGCTTGGCCAGGATCGCCTCAAACGTGCAGCGGCCGCGACGATGGCCCAGCTCTGCCCCCGAGATGTCGAACGGGATCCCCCCGGGCACCTGGGTCTCTTCCTCCACGAACGCGAAATCGGCCTCCGGGTCCACAAACCGCTTCAGGAGCCAGGCCGAGGCGCAACGGTCCACGTGGGGACGCCGACGCGTGTAATAGCGCATGGGGTTCACCGCCTCCCGGGCCTGCGGAGGGCCTGTCGGTCCAGCCGTTCGCGCAGGATGCCCAGACGCTTGTGAAGGACCTCTTCCTCCCGGACAGGGAAGTGCGAACGAAGTCGCAGCTTAAGGGCTGCCTGTCGGATGCGCCGAACCGCGTCCTCTGCCGCATCGATCTCCTGCGGCTTCGCGAGCCGCCGAACCCCCTTCTCCACCCGGGAAAGCGAGTCCAAGAGCTTGCGCGCCTGCCCTCGAACGGCCGCCCCAAAAAGACCTTCGATCTGGCGCTCCTCCGCGGGAGACCCGGCGGTAGCTCGAAAGACGAAGGCCTCCCCTCCCATCTCCCGAATCTCGTCGGCGATCCAGCGTATGTTCTCGGCCAGTTCGCTGGTGGCGGGGACGATGGAGACCGAGTTCTGAAGGTAAATGGCCCCGCAGCGCTGGAGCCGGCGCCACACCTGTGCCCGCAGCCGTGTAGGATGCGGCGGGATCTTGTAGACCAGGATTGCCCATTCGTGTTTCATAACTGTCGTTAGTTGACTTAATATAACAGTGGTTATAGATTATCCCGCCGGTCTGGTCTTGTCAAGAATCGTCTGGCGGGTCCGGGAGCTTCTGTGGAGAGCGGAGGAATGGATGGAATTCGCGATGTGCTCTGGCCCGGCTGGGTGTCCGGGAACGGGAAGCGGGTCCTGGCGGCGCGGGTGTTCTCACCGTGGCCGGGCAGACCACACGTCACCTGCTCCCGCCTCCCGCAGAGACCCTGGGCATGCCTGAGTTGACGTCAGGCTTCTCGGCCGGTAGATTCCACCCGGCGTGCCCGGACCGATGACCCGCGAACCCCGGGAGGCAACGTGTCCCCCCTGCTGAGAGAGCTGAGCCGCGACGGCTATCTGTTGTTCGGGGCCCGAGTCGCCCGGATGTTCGCGTACGGCTCCTTAGCCGTCGTCCTGGCCCTGTACTTGGCCGCCCTGGGGCTCGGCGAGGCGCGGATCGGCCTTCTGCTGACGCTCACCCTGGTAGGCGATACGGGTATCTCTCTGTGGATGAGCACGCAGGCCGACCGGCATGGGCGACGCCGGATGCTGTTCCTGGGGTCGCTGCTTGTCCTGGGGGCCGGCCTGGTATTCATCGGCTCTGACGACTTCATCGTCTTGCTCCTGGCCGCCACGATTGGCGTGATCAGCCCCAGTGGCAACGAGGTTGGGCCGTTTCTGGCAATCGAGCAGTCCGCCCTGTCCCAGATCGTGACCGACGAAGGACGTACCGGGATCTTCGCCTGGTACAACCTCGTCGGGTCGTTGGCGACGGCAGTCGGCTCGCTGGCTGGGGGAGGCCTTGCCACGCTGGGACAGCAATGGGGGATGACACCCCTCGCCAGCTACCGCACCGTGCTTGCGGGCTACGCGCTCATCGGCCTGGTGCTTGCCGTCCTGTTCCGCCGGCTCAGCCCGTCAGTGGAAGCCCGGCCGACCCCGCCGAGGCCACCCATTTCCTCAGAATCCCGTCTGGGTTTGCCTCGCTCAGGCGGAGTAGTGTTGCGCCTGGCCAGCTTATTTGCCGTGGACGCCTTCGCAGGCGGCTTCGTGCTGCAGAGTATCGTTGCCTACTGGTTCCACGTCCGGTTCGGTGCCGACGAGGCCATGCTGGGAATGATCTTCTTTGGGGCCAACTTACTCGCGGGGATTTCGGCCCTGGCCGCCTCCGCCATCGCATCCAGAATCGGCCTGGTAAACACCATGGTCTTCACGCATCTGCCATCCAACATCCTGCTGATGATCGTGCCGCTGATGCCGACGCTGCCCCTGGCGATTCTCGTCCTGCTGATCCGGTTCAGCATCTCGCAGATGGATGTCCCCACGCGACAGTCCTACACCATGGCCATCGTCAGGCCCGAGGAGCGCTCTGCGGCGGCGGGGGTCACCGCGACCGCGCGCACCTTGGGCGCTTCGCTGGCCCCTGTGTGCGCGGGACTGCTCCTCAGTAGTCCAGCGCTGATGAGCGGGCCATTCTTTCTGGCCGGCAGCCTCAAGATCGTCTACGACCTGCTGCTTCTTGCCGCATTCCGCCACGTGAAGCCCCCCGAAGAACAAGAGCACTCGATTGATGAATAAGTTGAATAAGTGAACTACGTCCCCTAGCTCTCCCCGTCCCCTAGCTCTCCCCCTACGTCCCCTAGCTCTCCCCTAGCCGTTTGTATGGGTCAATCAGAAGGGGCCCCGTAATGGAGGGTGATGACGGTGGGACGGCCGGCGGTGACAGTAAACGAGGCCTCTCGGATTCCCAGGGTCTCGTGCCAGGCGCGGAGGCGGAAGGAGCCGGGGGGGACGCCTGCCATGCGGAATGCGCCGTCGGCTCCCGTCACCGTGGCGAAGCCATCGGCGCGGACCAGGATGTAGGCCCGCATCCAGGTGTGCCCGACGTCACAGTCTATGCGGATCAGGCCGGAGCGATCCAGCGTGGCCCACACCCGCTGGCGAATGACCGGCAAGGCCAGATGGAAGAGGGTCTCGGTGCCGAGGTAGGCGTGCACCGTGTGAAGGATCGGGTCGCTGTTGAGGACCTCCAGGCGGGTCCCCAGCGGCACCACCTGAACCCGGGGGACAAAGCGGCAGCCGCGATTATCCAGGATGGCCGTCCGCGCCGGTGCAGCGCTCCGCGAAGCCGAGACACCCTCCAGTGTGATCAGAACTTCTGCGACGCCGCGATCTGCCCCAACGCGGATGCGTTCCGACGGCATCCGCTCGCCGCAGAATTCACGGTGTTTGAATACTGGCTGAAACTCCTCCTGGGGGACGGGGCCGGCCAGCCGCACCCACCCGCGGATCTCCCCGGCCTGAGCTGACG
Source organism: uncultured bacterium (assembly GCA_964576535.1). Taxonomy (GTDB): domain Bacteria; phylum Methylomirabilota; class Methylomirabilia; order Methylomirabilales; family 2-02-FULL-66-22; genus 2-02-FULL-66-22. Next base: position 3,383 of record CAZNWB010000042.1, read on the forward strand.
AGGCGAGCGCCACCCACCAAACCAGGAATGCCGGGATCCGCCGACACCCCCTCCGCGCCACTTCCGACCACCTGGGGCTCATCGCGACGAGGCTCAGCGCTGGATCTCTTGATTGTCCGAGGCGAGCAACTCCTCGACCCCGGCGCACGTCTAGAGATCCTCCGGTGTTGCCTACTACGCCCTGCCTCTCGGCTCCCGGCTCTTGGCTCTCTGCTCTTCCGCTGTCACTATCCCTGTCGCGCTCGTCTTTGATTTTCGTCGCTATCGTCCTTTCCTCCCAAGGCCCATCAATCCCTCCTGAAAGATCCGCGCATCCATGGCCTTCAGATCCGGGGCCACCCTGGGGCGGAACGCCATCTGACCGACCACGTCCCGTTCCAGGTCCACGCCCGGCGCCACCTCGGTCACCACCAGGCCCTCCCGGGTGATCACCAGGACCGCCCGCTCCGTGATGAACTGCACCCGCTGTCCCTGGGCCGCGGCATACTCACCGCTGAAGGTGATCTGCTCCACCCGCTGCACGAACTTTCGGAAGCGGCCCTCTTTGCGGATGCAGAGGCGCCCCCCTCCCACCTCGACCTCCAGGCCGCCGGCGGTGAAGGTGCCGCAAAAGGCCACCGCCTTTGCGCCCTGGGAGATGTTCACGAAACCGCCCACGCCCGGCATCCGGCCGTGAAACTTGCTCACGTTCACGTTGCCCCGCTCGTCCGCCTCCGCCAGGCCGAGGAAGGCCAGGTCCAGGCCGCCCCCGTCGTAGAAGTCGAACTGGTATCCCTGGTCGATGATCGCCTCGGGGTTCGAGGACATGCCAAAGATCACGCCCGGGGCGGGAATGCCTCCCGTGATCCCCTGCTCGATGGTGGCGGTCATCCGGTCCTCGATGCCCTCCTCGGCCGCCACCCGGGCGATCCCATCCGGCATCCCCACCCCCATGTTCAGGACAGCCCGGGGGAGAGCGGCGATCTCCAGGGCGGCGCGGCGGGCGATCACCTTTCGCTCGTCCAGTTCCATGGAGGGAAGAGAGGAGATCGGGACGCGCACCTCTCCGCTGAGAGCCGGGTCGTACTCCCGCTCCACGCTCTGCCACTGGTCCGGGTGCACCACGATGTGATCCACCAGGGTGTGGGGCACCTTCACCATCTTGGGATGCAGGCTCCCCGCCTTGGCCAGGCGCTTGACCTGCGCAATGACGATGCCGCCCGAATTGCGGGTGGCCATGGCCATCGGCAGGACCTCGAGGAAGGCCGGCTCGTGCTCCAGCGTCAGGTTCCCCTTCTCGTCGGCGGTCGTTCCGCGGATGAAGCAGACATTCAGGGGAAACCGCCGGTAGAGGAGCCATTCGCGACCGGCCAAGGTGATCACCTCGATCAGATCCTCGGTGGTCCGGGCATTCAGCCGGCCACCCTCGACGCGCGGGTCAATGAACGTTTGAAGCCCGATGTGGGTGATCAGGCCGGGCCGTCCCGCCGCCACCTCGCGCAGCCACTGGGACATCACCCCCTGGGGCCAGTTGTACGCTTCGATCTTGTTGTCCAGGATGAGCTGGGCGTACTTCGGGGACATGCCGTAATGGCCCCCGATGTTCCGCCGGACCAGCCCCTCGCCCGTGAGAAGGTTCAGGCCGGTGCTTTTCCAGTCCCCCAGCCCCGACACGTGGAAAAGTGTCAGGTCGCGGGGTTGCCCCGTCTCCTCGAACTTTTCCGCCAGCGTCCGGATGAGCAGATCGGGTTCCACGTTGCCGCCGCCGGCCCCATGGATGGCCAGGGTGTCGGCTGACTTGACGAGGGTGATTGCCCCGCGGGCGGTGACCACTTTGCTCATATGGTGATCTCCCCCCCGGTCTAAAACCGGGGGCTGCACGCTCCGCCGATGAAGCTCCCCGCCATCGGGCGGGGCTTCGTCAGAAGAAATATTCGAGGCGGCCGCCGTTCAGGTCCAGCACCGCCCCGTTGATGTACGAGGCCGCCTCCGAGGCCAGGAACGCCACCACGCGGCCGACCTCCGGCGGCTCGCCGATCCGGCCCAGGGGGATCTGCTGCTGGAGCTTCTCCAGCACCGGCGGCGCCAGGATCCCCCGCAACGTCTCCGTCCCGATGAAGCCCGGGGCGATGACGTTGGCCGTGATCCCCTTGGGCCCGAGTTCCCGCGCGGCCGTCATGGTGAGGGCGATCACCCCCGCCTTGGCGGCGCCGTAGTGACCCAGGGTAGGACGTCCGCCCACGCGCCCATGGATCGACGACGTGTTGATGATCCGGCCCCACCCCTGCTTCACCATGTAAGGTGCCGCGTATTTGATGCACAGGAAGACGCTGCGCAGGTGGTTGCCGATCATGAAGTCCCAGACGTCCTCGGGCATGTCCACCAGGGGCTTGTTGTATTGGGGGCCGGTCGTCCCCGCGTTGTTCACCAGGATGTCCAGGCGGCCGAAGGTCTTCAGCGTGGCCTCCACCAGGCGCTGGACGTCCGCCGTCTGGGTGACATCCGCCTGGACCGCCATGGCCCGGCAGCCCCGGTCCAGGAGCCCCCGTACGACCTCCTCCGCGTCGCGAACGCTCTTGGCCGTCGCCACGACCACGGCGGCCCCTTCGGCCGCCAGGGCCTCGGCCTCTGCCCGCCCGAGCCCCCTGCTTCCTCCCGTGACGATGGCCACCCGGTCCCTGAGTCCGAGATCCATGAGGACCCCCTTCCAAAACCCAATGTAAAACCGACAACTGACAACCGACAGCCGGCCAACATAGAACACGATTGGTCGGTTTCTAATTGTCGGTGGTCAGTTTTTCATTTCCCAAGGGCCTCTGCCAGCAGCGGCGCGACGGCCACCGGCTGGCGTTTCTCCACGGAGCTGATGCCCGCCGCCACCATGGCCAGCGAGCGGATGTTGTCCTCTACGTGTGTCTCCGGCCGGCGCCGCTCCCGGATCGCCGCCAGGAACTCTCGCAAGGCATAGGCCGTATCGGAGAACGGCATGGCCTCCGGCGGGATCGCCTCCGCCTGCCCATCCCGGTACCAGCGGACCTGGGAATCGGCCTCCAGCCGCAGCGTTCCCCCCTCGCCCACGAGCGTGATGATGCCGTCCTGGGGTGTGGAAAATCCCCGGGCCACCATGCTGCCGGTGTAGCTCACAGAGAGGCCCTGGTCGAAGGAGAGGATGGCATCCAGGGCCGGAACGCCTTGGTACCAACTCCAAGGCGGGCGCACGCCCCACGCCACCAGCTCCGTGCATTCCTGCCCGGTGCAGGCGCGCAGCAGGTCGAAGTGATGTACGGCAATGTCGTGGAGGTACGGGTGCGGCATCTGTTCCCGCCAGGCATCGGTGGTCGTGCGCACGATGGCCTGCCGGAACTCGTAGCTGGCCGATTCCACCCGCCCGATCTTTCCCTCGCGGACCGCCCGCCGCAAGGCCATGGTCTGCGGCCGCCAGCGGTAGTTCTGGTCCACCATCAGGCTCACGCCTTTGGCGCGGCGAGCTGCCCGGACGACCGCGGCCGCCTCGACCATGTCCATCGCCAGCGGCTTCTCGGTGAGGACGTGCAGGCCCTGCTCCAGCGCGGATACGATGGCGGTCTTGTGGACCATCTCCGGCAGGGCCACGATGGCGGCCTGTGCCCCGGAGCGGTCGAGGCCCTCCTCGATGGTGGGATATCGCCGAGACGGCGGCACCTTGAACTCCTCGCCGACCGTGGCGAGGAGGTCGGGGTGCTTGGCCACGATCCCCGCCACCTCACATTCCGGACAGGCGACCACCTCGCGCAGCCAGTTGCGCCCGAAGAACCCGAGACCCAGAATCAGGAATCGCATGCGTGCCCCGTCAGCCTTCCTTGGTCAGCAGCCGCCCGATGAGCAGGCGCTGGATCTGGTTGGTGCCGTCCCAGATCTGCTCGACCTTGGCGTCGCGCATCATCCGCTCGACCGGGTGATCCTTCAGGTACCCGTATCCGCCCAGGACCTGGACGGCGTCGGTCGCCACCTGCAGGGCCATGTCGGTGGTAAAGAGCTTGGCCATGGCCGAAAACTTCACGAAGTCCGGGTCCTGCCGGTCGTACCGCCGCGTCGCCTCGTAGGTGAGGGCGCGGGCCGCCTCGACCTCGGTCGCCATGTCGGCCAGGAGGAACTGCACCCCCTGGAACTCGGCGATGGGCCGCCCGAACTGGCGGCGGGTCACGGCGCACCGGCGCGCGTAGTCCAGGGCCCCCTCGGCGATACCCAGCGCATGGGCCGCCGTGATGAGGCGGGCGAGTTGAGCGATTCGACGCAGATCCGGAATCCCTCACCCTCCTCCCCCAGGCGGTTCTCTACCGGAACCCGGACATCCTCCAGGGTCAGGGAGGTCAGCACCGACCCCCGCATCCCCATCTTGCGCTCATGGCGCCCCGGGGTGAGACCCGCCGTCCCCGCCTCGACGGCAAAGGCGGAGATCCCCTGGCGGCCGGCCTCAGGATCCGTCTTGGCAAAGATCGAATAGATGGTGGCGCTGTCCCCGTTGGAGATCATCGCCTTGGTGCCGTTCAGGACGTAGGCGTCCCCGACCCGCTTGGCCATGGTCTGCATCGCGGCCACGTCGGAACCCGCTTCGGGCTCCGTGATGGCCAGGGACGTCGAGATATAGCGAGGGTTTCGGGCCAAGTCGGGCATGAGACCTCATAGGACAAGCGTTCGGCAGTTCGGTCGTTCGGTCGTTCGATTGCTCGCGAACTGTCGAACGGTCGAACGCTTGCGAGCCGTCAGCACGACGTGCGACGGCTATGCGGGCGCGTAGGGCTTGAACTCGTCTTTGAACTTCCGCAGCGACTCGCGCAGCGTGTCCAGGTCGCCGGGCTTCTTCCGCTCCAGCACCAGGTCCAGCGGCGCCGACATGCCCAGCACCGGGAAGAAGCCACGCTTGGAGATCTGCTCCTGGAAGCCGGCGCCCGTCTTCAGGTTGACGCCGCCGGTGGGCATGATCATCTTGCCGTTGTGCCGGTCGCGCTGGTACGGGGCCAGAAGCGCCCCCACCCCACTGGGGCCGTAAATGCTGGCGTTGAAGACCTTGATGGCATCGGGCTGCAGTCCGTCCTCGCGTTCCAGGTAGTAGCTGAACTCCGATGGGGAGAAGGCGCCCGGCACGCCGAAGACCTTGGCCGCGCGCACCATGCGCACGAACTCGATGGGCGCGCGGCAGCCACCCATGCACGTGTCGGGACCCACCACCATGTCGAATCCCATCTCGATGGCGGCCTCCAGCTCGCGGGGGTTGATCACGCTGCCCACGCCGATGACCATCGGATCGTTGGGCCTGGTCCGGAACGTCTCTTCGCGGCGCTTGCGCAGCTCGACCATCGCCTCTTTCACGATCCCCTCCGGGATGCGGAAGGTGACCTCGGCGATGTAGCCGGCCTCGGAGATGGCCTGGATGGTGTTGATCACATCCTGCGGGTTCCGCGCGTAATCCCGCGCCATGACCACGACGATGCCCTTCTGTCGGAGCGCCTTGTCCACCCGTGAGGGGTCTCTGATGTAGCTGTCTGCCATGATTGCCTCCTGTGTCGTCTCACTACCGCAGCGCGACGACCCCGCCGCCCTTCTTGGCCCGGGCCACCTCGGCCTCCACCATGGCCTGGGTCACCATGGTGGTGTCGCCCGGCGTCTCCTGCACCAGGATGCCGTGGGCCGCGCCCCACTCCACGGCCTCGTCCAGGGTCTTGCCCTTCAGCAGGGCCGCGATCACGCCCGAGGCAAAGGAATCGCCGCCGCCGGTGCGGTCGGTGATCTCGACGTTGCGCCGGACGGCCCCCTGGTAGAGCTTGTCCTCGCCCACGTCGTACAGCACGGCGCCCCAGTCGATCCGGTCGGCCGAGTGGGCGCCCCGGAGCTGCGTTCCGATGAGCTTCAGGTTCGGGAAGTCCTTGGCTACTCTGCGCAGCAGGCTGACGTAGGCCGCGAGCCACTCCTCCATGTCGGCGGGCTTGGACACGTCCACGCTGTAGCCCAGCGCGTCGTCGAAGTCGCTCTGGTTGCCCACCAAGAAGTCCACGTGCGGCACGATCTGGCGGTTGATGCTCCGGGCCCGGTCCTTGTTGGGCTCGACGTTGGCGCGGTAGTTCAGGTCGCTGGAGCGGAGGGTCCCGTACTGCCCGGCCTTCTTCAGGTACTCGACGGCCGTCTCCGCCGTCTTGGGCGAGAGCAGGGTGTAGATCCCGCCGGTATGGGCCCAGCGCACCCCCTCCTCCCCGAAGAGCCTGTCCAGGTCGTAGTCGGCACCGCCCACCTCGCGGACGGGCGTGTGGGCGCGGTAGTACTCCGTCTTGGGGGGGATCACGCCCTTGCCGCGGAAGGTGGCGTTGATCCCGTTCATCAGGGTGCCCTTCTTGTCGGTGGCGTACTTCCCCTTCCCGCTGTTGCTGAACCAGACGATGTGGCCGGTGTGCACGCCGGCTTCCCGGAGTTGGGTGCTGATGTTCCGGCCGAAGCCGTCGTCCACCAGGGCCGTCAGCACGGTCGTCCGCAGGCCGAAGCAGTAGGACAACCCCTCCGCCACGTTGACCTCGCCGCCGCCGTGCCAGATGCGGCAGGTGCGGGCCCGCTCGAACGGCACGTCGATCGGGTCGAAGCGGATCATGACTTCCCCGAGCGCCACCCCATCCCACCTGCATTTCTCTGCCGCCTTGATGCTGAGATTCGCCATGTTCTGCAGGCACCTCCTTCCGATCGCCGCACATCAACAAAAAAGACACACCCCCAACCGCTCACACGGAATAAATATGAACGCTGGCGAGAGCGCGGAGAGAACTGGTCGGGTGCGGGTCCTCCTGCCCGGCACGGTGTCAAGACGTCGGCGCAACGACGTGCCGTGAGAGGCGTGGCCTTCCATGGGGTTTGAGCCTTGCAGACCCCGAGACTCGCGACGGGCCGGATTTTGACTATCCGAAAATTGATCTTCAAATATCAAAACCCGACTCCTGCTGTCAAGGCGAATCCCCGACGCGCTCCGTCGAATCGGACCATGGGCCCGTCCCGGCCGAATGCCCGCAGGCCTACTTTCGTCTTGACACCCGCGTCGCGGATGGTACGTTCTGCCTGGCGACACCCTACGCCTGGGCGCGCGGGTTCGTCGTCCTCCGCGGTTCCGGCGGCCGGAAGAACAGTGAGGAGTCGAGGGTGCTGATCCCGATCGGACACGAGGACCAGAAGGTCACTCGCCTGCCGTGGGTGACCATCGCCCTGGTAGTCGCCAACCTGGCGGCCTTCCTCCTCACCCTTCCGGTGGTCGAGCGACAGGCTGCCGGAACCCGGCAGCGGGTCGAAGAGGTCGTGCGGTACGCCATGGAGCGTCCGTACCTCCGCCTGCCTGCCGAACTCGCCCGCTTCGTCCCCGTCCAGCGGCCGCCAGCCGGACTCTCGGCCGAGACAATTGCCGACGAACAGGCCCACCTGGATCGCCTGCTGCGTGACCTCCGGTCCGCGGCCATGGTCGCCGTGTTCCGGACCTACGGCTACGTGCCGGCGGAACCCCACCTGCTTTCCCTCTTTACCTCCATGTTCATGCACGGGGGATGGCTACACCTCATCGGGAACCTGCTGTTCCTCTGGCTGGCGGGGGGCAGCCTGGAGGATCGCTGGGGGCGCATCTTCTTCCCCATCCTCTATCTGGTGAGCGGGGTCGTTGCCACCCTGACTCATGCCGCCATGCACCCACAAAGCCTTGTCCCCATGGTGGGGGCCTCCGGTGCCATCGCCGGCGTGATGGGCGCGTTTCTGGTCCGGCAGGCCACGACGCGGATCCGGTTCTTCTACTGGGTCTTCATCTTCCGCGGCACGTTCTACATGCCGGCCTACGTCGCCCTTCCCCTCTGGCTCCTCCAGCAGTTCGCCATAGCGCGGTCCGGCACCACGGGCGGCGTCGCCGTGTGGGCCCACATCGGAGGCTTCCTGTTTGGAACCACCGTGGCCGTCCTCATCCGCCTGACCGATCTCGAAACAAAGGTCCTCGCCCCCGGCATCCAGAAGAAAACGACCTGGACTCCGTCCGATCGGCTGGCAAAGGCGCTGGAGAAGCTCGACGGGGGGAACATCGACGGGGCGATCACGGATCTGGAGGGGCTGCTCAAGGCACGGCCGGACAACATCGAGGCGCGAGCCTCCCTCATCACCGCCTACATGCGCAAGGAGGATCGCACCGCCGCCGGCAGGGAATCGGCAAAGCTGGTGGGCGCGTACCTCAAGGCCCGGGACATGGATGGCGCCCTCTCCGCGGCCATGGAACACGACCAAGGGTATCCCGAGGTGCCGCTGGCCATGCGGGACATGCTGGCCCTGGCCGCGCAGCGCGAGAAACTCCAGCAGCACCAGGAGGCGGCAGGCCTGTACCGGGATGCCATCGCGGCGTGGCCTGAGGATGCCCTCGCGCCGAAGGCCCTGGTGGGTTTTGGCCGGCTGCAAAACGAGGCCTTCAAGCACCCCGAGGTCGCCCTGGAACTTCTCGAGCGCGCCCGTACCCACGCGAAGGTGACCCCCGAGTTCCAGAGGGCCAGCGAAGAACTGATTGCCGCCATCCAGCGCGAGCAGCGGCGCGCGGGGCGGCCGCCCCTGGCCGCCCCGGCCACCGAATCCAGCCCATCCTGGAATGAGGGGCTGCCTGCATCTGCCGTGATCGAGATGCCTGTCCGGGAGGGGGCGGAGCAACCCGCCATCGCTCCGCCGCCCGAAAGGAAACTGGTCCCGATCCCCATGCGTGCCGTGGGGATTGACGCCCGCGGTCTTCACCTCCAGGATCGAGGCGGGAAGACGGGCCACCTGGGGTGGCAACAGGTGACGGGAATCTCCGTCGCCACCATCGGGGATTACAGAGCCCCGGGTGAGGCTCCCGGCCACCTGATCCTGGATCTGCTGATGGCGCAGAAAAGTCCGCCGGTGGACGGCACAGTCCGGTGCATCCGCCTCTCCCTTGAGGATCTTGCCATCCCCCAGCTCCAGGGCGAACCGTCACCCCTTCGCGGGTTCCAGCGGCTGGTGGCCACGATCCTCAAGACCACGGGCGCCCAGGCCCATCCGAACCGCGAGGCTTGCCTGGGCGCTACCGGGCACCCCGCCTTCCCGAACCTGGCCGCCTACGAGGCCGACCTCGTCGTCCGCCTTCCGGCCGCCGACCCTCCCGCCAGCGCACTTTCAACTTGACACGAACATCGTAGGTGATACCGTCTGGCAGCCTCGACGGTCTTCCTGCCCCCGTCGCCCACCTCGACGCCCCGGAGTTCCAGAAGTTCTGGGACAAGGACGCCAAGATGCTGGCCGACGCCATCAAGCGCGTGGGCAAGATCGAGGAGAAAAAATAGAGAGCCCGCGGTATCCTACCCATCGGAGGTTAGAAAGGGATGCCGCGAAAACCGTCCGCGACCACGGCTACTGTACACTCCTTGGGGGAGACGTTGCTTGCGATGAGGGCACCAAGATCTTGCAGAACCAGAATGGCTGAGAAATCGGACGCTCAGCTCTTCATCAAACGGGCCAAGGAACCGATAGACAACTGCCTGCGAGCTATCAAACGCCGGATGGCTCAGATTAAGAAGCAACGTCCTTGACACCCATTCTGGTGGTCTGCGGAGGGGGAGGTATCGGAGGGGGACGATGGTGCGCGTATCCTGAAGTCCGCCCTGGCCCGCTTCGCCAGCCAGGCGGGACATGGAGGCCACGGGCGAGATTCAAGAACAGGGTCGCACTGAACTGTACCCTGCCGGAGTATAGAGATGGTTTGCAAGATGTTTCAGGTGGACGCGTTCACGGATAGGCCGTTTGCGGGGAATCCGGCGGCGGTGTGCATACTGACCGAGATGCGGGACGCAGACTGGATGCAGAAGGTCGCGCAGGAAATGAACCTGGCCGAGACGGCCTTTCTGCTCAAGCAGGAGAACGGATTCAACCTGCGCTGGTTCACGCCGACGATCGAGGTTGACCTGTGCGGGCACGCGACGCTGGCGAGTGCGCATGTGCTGTGGGAGGCAGCATATTTGAAGCCGGACCAGCCGGCCCGGTTCTCCACGCGCAGCGGGCTATTGACCTGTGAGCGCAAGGGTGCCTGGATCGAAATGGATTTCCCGGCCGAACCAGAAGAGAAAACCTCACCCCCTCCAGGCTTGGAAAGGGCCCTGGGAATCACAGCGAGATACGTTGGCAAGAACCGGTTTGATTACCTGGTGGAGGTTGACTCAGAGGACACTGTGCGGAAATTGAAGCCGAACTTTGGGCTACTTGGGGAGATCCCCACCCGCGGCTTCATCGTCACGAGTCGCGCCACCTCCCCCGGCTATGACTTCGTCTCCCGGTTCTTCGCGCCGAGAGCTGGAATCCCCGAAGACCCCGTCACGGGCTCTGCCCACTGCTGTCTCGGTCCCTTCTGGAAAACCCGGCTCCACAAGGACGAATTCGTCGCCTATCAGGCCTCTGCCCGCGGTGGGGTCGTTCGCGTCCGCCTGGGCGGGAACCGCGTTTATCTCGGCGGCCAAGCCGTCACCGTCCTCCGCGGCGAACTCATCTAAATCCGAAACATTTCACCGCAGAGGGCGCAGAGACCGCAAAGGACAACCCTACCTCACCAGATCCAAGCCATATGACCGTCCAGAATCTTCGGGCCCCCACTTGGCTTTCGGCTCCTTGGAACAAGAAATATCAGGGGGTGCTCTGCGGGCTTTGCGTCCTTTGCGGTCCAATCAGAATGTTTGGGTTGAAGATCCCCTGGAACGACCACCCAGGGGCCTCGTCGCGCCCGCCCGGGCGGTTTCAACTTGACATGAGAGTCAGGGCTGTTACGGTCCGACCGTCTGATGGCCGATGCGTCCCCGAACAGCCCGTACCCGTTGCCGGCCCTCGCGAAGAGGAGGAGCACGCGGATGAGAATGCGTGGGCTAATCCTTCTGCTCGTGGCGCTCCTGCTGGCCTCCGGCCTCGAAGGCTGTGCGACCTTCCGCGGTCTCGGAGAGGATATTCAACACCTCGGGAAGAAGTTAGAGGACAAGGCCTCGCGATAGCGGCCCCGTCGCCACCCTGGCCTCCTTCCATCACAGCCCGGTGCACGATTCGAGCGCTGAGCATTCCCGTTTCCATGCCACTTTTTCTCCCTCCCCTGGTTTCGCATTGCACAAGCCGGACGTTGCCCTAGCCCGGATTATTCGCGAAGACTTTGTCTTCGCGCATGACCGCCCGCAAGAGCGCTTTTTGCGCTCTGGCGGGTTTCGACGCGGTGCTCACGCACCTTGCTCAAGGCTAGCCCTGAGCGCAGGCCCTGAGCGCCTGGCGAAGGGCCGGAGTCGATGCCCGGAGGGCGCATTGTTCACGCTTCGTGAATAATGCGGGCTAGAGTTCTCACCCGTCTTGCACCCGCCTGTCCGGCCTCTCCAAGCTGCCAGCATGTCCTTCCAGGCGACGCACGACTGCAGGCTCTCGGACCCAACAATTGTACTTATAATGCACCGTTCCCTTCGTACAAGATGATGCACGCGGGGGGCCCTTGTGCTACGCTCCGGGGCAGCGCCCGCGCCGACCCCGGTCAGCCGGGGGGATGATCGGGGAAAAAGGAGTGATCCATGCCGTCAACCAAGTCTGCGCCGACGTTCTTCGAGACCGTCAACCTCCACTTCGAGAAGGCGGCGGCCCTTACCGACTGTCCCCGGGGCTTGCTGGATCAGATCAAGGGCTGCAACAGCGTGTACGCCATCCAGTTCCCGGTCCGGACCGAGCGCGGCTACGAAGTGATCTCGGCGTGGCGAGTGCAGCATAGCCAGCACCGGCTGCCCGTCAAGGGTGGCATCCGCTATGCCCCGGAGGTCAACGAGGACGAGGTCAAGGCCCTGGCGGCGCTGATGACCTACAAGTGCGCGGTGGTGGACGTCCCGTTCGGCGGGGCCAAGGGCGGCGTCAAAGTGGACACCCGGAAATGCTCGGCCGAAGAGTTGGAGCAGATCACGCGCCGTTACACGGCCGAGCTGATCAAGAAGAACTTCATCGGTCCCGGGGTGGACGTGCCGGCGCCCGACTACGGCACGGGGCCGCGCGAGATGGCCTGGATCGCGGACACGTACGCGGCCTTCAACCCGGGCCAGATCGATGCGCTGGCCTGCGTCACGGGCAAGCCGGTGACCCAGGGCGGCATCCGCGGCCGGATCGAAGCCACCGGCCGCGGGGTGTATTTCGGGCTCCGCGAGGCGTGCGATCAGGCGGAAGACATGAAGGCCCTCGGGCTCTCGCGGGGACTGGAAGGGAAGCGCGTGGTCGTCCAGGGCCTGGGAAACGTCGGCTACCACACGGCAAAGTTCTGTCAGGAGGGCGGGTGCGTGATTATCGCCCTGGCCGAGCGTGACGGCGCGATTGTCCGCTCCGAAGGGCTGGATGTGGATGCGGTGGCGCGCCACCTGAAAGACACGGGCTCCATCCTCAATTTCCCCGGGGCCAAGAACCTCCTGCCGACGAGCGCCGCGCTGGAACTGGATTGCGACATTTTGATCCCCGCCGCGCTGGAGAACCAGATCACCGCCGAGAACGCCCCCCGCATCCAGGCAAAGATTGTCGGAGAGGCCGCGAATGGACCGACCACGGCCCAGGCCGAGACAATCCTTCAGGAGAAGGGCGTAGTGATCATTCCCGACATCTTTCTTAACGCCGGCGGGGTCACTGTCTCGTATTTCGAGTGGGTGAAGAATCTCTCTCACGTCCGCTTCGGCCGAGTGGGCAAGCGCTTCGAGGAGGCGGCATTCGACCGGATGCTCACCGCCATCGAAAAGGCGACCGGGCGCCTTTTTTCCGGGGAGGAACGCCGCCGGATCGCCCGCGGCGCCGACGAGGTGGATCTCGTCAATTCCGGCCTGGAGGAGACGATGATCGGCGCCTATCACCAGATCCGCGACCTGTGGAAGCGCGACGCCCGGACCGCGGACCTGAGGACAGCAGCCTTCCTGAGCGCGATCAACAAAATTGCGCGAAGCTACCTGGAACTCGGCGTTTTCCCGTAATCCAACTGCCCAAGTCCTTCTCCTGTCTGTGGTGAAGTTTGGCTTGACCCACAGGGGTGACGCATGATATCGAGCGAGTCCCCGTACACCTGAGTAAAACTGGAACTCTCAGTGTAATGTCGTCAAGGGAGGGGTCATGGCGAGCACAGCCAGCGTGACGTTTTCGTCGGATGCAGGACAGGCCACCGGCTACGTTGCCCGGCCGGGCAAGGGAACGCCGGGGGTCATCGTGTTGCAGGAGTGGTGGGGACTCGTCCCTCACATCAAAGATGTCGCCGGCCGCTTTGGCGCCCAGGGCTACGTTGCTCTTGCCCCCGACCTGTACCACGGGAAGAGCACGGTGGAGGCCGCGGAGGCCGAGCATCTCTTGAAGGGTCTCGACTGGGCCAGGGCCGCGACGGAGATCGCCGGGGCGGTCCGACATCTGCGGCAGGTCGAGGGGGTGACCCATGTGGGCGTCGTCGGGTTCTGCATGGGCGGGGCACTCACCATCATCGCCGCCACCCAACCCGGCGTGGATGCCTACGTGTCGTTCTACGGCTTTCCGCCGGCGGGAGCGGCGCCGCTCGACAAGATCATCGCCCCGGGACTGATTTTTTTCGGCGAACAGGAGGAGTTCTTCTCGGTTCCCGACGCCAAGGCCTTTGCTGAGGCCCAGCGCAAGCGTGGGCGCGAGGCCGAGGTGATCGTCTATCCGGGTGCTGGACACGCCTTTTTCAACAACGATCGGCCCGAGGCCTACCGGCGGGATGCTGCCAACGATGCGTGGCGGCGCACCCTCGAACACTTCGGTCGCCACCTTCGCGTCGGGTAAGTGTGGATCCGCCACACGGCACCGGGCTGGGCCGATCTGCCACACTGCTCAGCCCGTCTCAAGCGGACAGGATTCCGATTCCTGACCAACGCAGGGGGGACGGATGGCTGGGACTTCACGAATCCTCGCCTTTGCCGGAAGCACCCGCACCGATTCCTTCAACAAGCGATTGATCAAGATTGCGGTGGCTGGCGCCCGGGCGGCAGGAGCCGAAGTGACGCTGATCGATCTGCGGGATTATCCACTGCCGCTTTTTGACGGAGACCTGGAGGCTCGCGAGGGCCTCCCCCCGAATGGCCGAAAGCTCAAAGACCTGTTCCTGGCGCATCGTGGCCTGTTGATGTCCTGCCCGGAGTACAACAGCTCCATCACCGGCGTGTGGAAGAACACGATTGACTGGGTCTCCCGACCCGTGCCGGGCGAGGCCCCCCTGGCCTGCTTCGACGGGAAGGTGGCCGCCATCCTAAGCGCCTCGCCGGGGGCCCTCGGGGGTCTGCGCGGCCTGGTGCACGTCCGCGCCATCCTGGGAAACATCAAGGTCCTGGTTTTGCCGGATCAGGTGGCCGTGCCGAAAGCCGGCGAGGCCTTCAATCCCGATGGGTCGCTCAAGGACCCGAAGCAGCACGCGGCCGTGGAAGCGCTCGGCGCGAAGCTGATCCAGCTCCTGGCTACGCTCCACCCATAACCGACGGAGGACAGAGCGTCCGGCGATACCCGAAGCCGCGCATCCAGCCCCGACGCGCTGGCGTTCGGCGCTCCCAGTGTCGCCCGGACCACTCCCAGGGGACAGCCAAGAACTGATGCCATTCCCCGCCGGCCTTCGCGCTCTCAATCATCGCGACTTCCGACTGTTCTGGACGGGCCAGCTCGTTTCCCTGATCGGGACCTGGATGCAGAGCGTCGGCCAGTCCTGGCTGGTCCTCGAGCTGACCAACTCCCCCTTCAAGCTCGGCCTCATTGGCACCCTGCAGTTCGGGCCGATGTTACTCTTCTCGTTCCCGGCCGGCGCGATCGCGGATCGGCTGCCAAAGCGCCGCCTCATCCTCGCCTCGCAGACGGCCCTCATGCTCCAGGCCTTCCTCCTGGCAGGCCTCTCGTGGACCGGTCACGTCCAGTACTGGCACATCGCGGTCCTCGCAAGCCTCTACGGCCTGGCCAGCACCTTCGACATGCCGACCCGGCAATCCTTCATAGTGGAGATGGTGGGCAAGGACGATCTCATGAACGCCATCGCCCTCAACTCTGCCGTCTTCAACGGCGCCAGGATCGTCGGCCCGGCCGCGGCCGGAATCCTGGTGGCGCGGTATGGGGTACCCATCGCCTTCCTCCTGAACGGCGCGAGCTTCCTGGCGGTCCTGTGCGCCTTGCTGGCAATGCACGCCGAGGGTCTCCCCCACGTCCGACCGCGCGCCTCCATGGTCCAAGAGATCGCCACGGGAATCCGGTACGCCCTCCAGACCCCTTCGGTGTCACTCATCCTGAGCCTGCTCCTGGCGGTGAGCCTTTTCCTGATCAACCACAGCGTCCTGATCCCCCTGCTCGCCCGCGACGTCCTGCACGAGGGGGCTGAGGGCTTCGGATTGCTGATGGCCGCCCTCGGCATGGGCGCCGTGGCAGGGGCCCTAGGCCTGGCGCTTCTAGGTGGCGGCCGGCCGCGGCTTGCCGTGCTGATCGCGGCGGCGATCTTCCTGGGAGTCGCCATGGTGTCCCTGGCGGTGGTTCATCGCTTCTGGGTGGCAACCCCGCTCCTCATCCTGGCGGGTTTCTCCCAGATCGTCTTCATGGCGAGCTGCAACACGACCCTTCAGGTGACGGTCCCGGACACCCTGCGCGGGCGTATCATGAGCCTGTACGCGTTTGTCTTCGCCGGGGTCACGCCGTTCGGTTCGTTCTTCGTCGGGTCAATCGCCGAGGTCTTCGGAGTATCGGTGGCCTTCGCGGCCGGTGGCGGGCTGGGCCTGCTGTGTGTCCTCGGACTCACCTGGCGCTGGACGCGGGGCAGATCCTGGCGACGCCTGATGGTCGGTTGGCCATAACCATGCCTCCGCGTTCGCACCCATCGTGCTGCAGGGAGCCGATCCGTCGATCGGGCTAGCGACCCTGGGCTCGGCGGCCGCGCCGAGCCGCGCCTTTCCCAGGGGCAGCGTCCGGCGCGGGAAGTGGGGGGAGCCCCTCGGGCGGAGTCGTCCGGAGGAGGGTGGTCATCCGGTCCACGATGTCGAAGCAGGCGCGGGGACGCGCGGCCGCCCTTGCCCGCTCGCGAAGGCGGGTGAGGCGATCTCTATCCGCCAGCAGGTCCTCAACCTTCCACGACAGGGTGGACAGGGTGTTGCAGCGGAGGGCCGCGCCCACCTCCAGCAGGTGATCGCTGTTGCGCTCTTCCTGGCCGGGGATCGGATTGACGATTAGCAGCGGGAGTTCCCTGGCCAGCGCCTCGGAACTCGTGAGACCCCCCGCCTTTCCGACCAGGAGGTCCGCCGCCGCCATCAGCTCGTCCATGGCGGTGGTGAACCCGAGGACGTGGACCCGGTGTCTGGGCGGGGCCGCGGCCGCCGTGCGCTGCAAGCGCCTCTGCACCTCGGCCCGCGCCCCGGCCACGGCTACCACCTGCAACGGAAATCGAACGGCCAGCAGGCCCTCCAGGATCTTCGTGGCGCCATCCAGGCCGAATCCCCCGACGGACAGCAGGATCGTGGGTAGCTCGTCCTGGAGGCCGTGGAGGCGCCGGGCAGAGGCCCTGTTCCGCGGCGTCGCAAAGATGGGATCCACGGGGATGCCCGTCACGCTGATCCGCTCTCCGGGAACACCAGCCCCCTCCAGATAGGCCCGTGCCTCTTTCCGGGCGACGAAGTAATGCTCCACGTCCCGGAGCAACCAGAGGGCGTGCACGTCGAAGTCCGTCACGACGAGGGCCTGCGGCAGGGCCAGGCGACCCTTCCTCCGGAGCCAGGCGATGATCCCCGCGGGAAGGAAGTGCGTACACAGGGCGAAGTCGGGGCGCAAATCGGTCAACAGGCGGACGAAGGGACTGAGGTTGATCTTCTCGAAGGCCTGCTGCAGCCGGTGGCTCTTCCAGGGGACGTCCAACCGATCGTACAGCCACCCGAGAAGGTCGGGGGCCTTGTTCACCAGCTCGATGTAGCCCTGGGAGTAGAGCGTCCGAAACGCGGGATTGGTGAAGCCAAGGACATCCAGGTGCCTGGCCTCTCCGGGGAAATCGCTGGCGGCAAAGGCGGCCTCGAGGGCCTGAGCCGCCCGCAGGTGACCGGCGCCCACGGAGGCGGAGAGAATGAGGACCCGGGGAGACCGGGAGAACGACGGCACGGCTCCCCGCTCGCGGCGACCGGCCGGCACCTTCCCGTCCGGGGGAAGCAGGGGATCGGGAAAGCGCGGCAGAGACATTATTCGATCAGGGTCCGGCTCTGCTCGTGCAGGTACAGTTGCAGGTAATAGGGTCCGCCGGCATTCTTCCCGGTGGACCCGGACCCCTTCCACCCGCCGAACGGCTGATAGCCTGGCCACGCACCGGTCGTCGCCCCCTGGGGCCGGTTGGCGTAGGCCACACCCACCCGGATGTTGTCGAAGAACCAGGCCGCCTCCTGCTTCGAGCCGTAGAAGCCGGCCGTGAGACCATAGTCCACGTCGTTGGCCCGCCGCATCGCCTCCTCCAGCGACTCCACCGCCGCGATCATGGTGATGGGCAGGAACATCTCGTGCTTCCAGAGGCGATGGTCCGGCGGGACGTTGTCCACCAGGGTGGGCGCGCAGAAGAACCCCTGCTTGAGATCGTCCTTGGTCAGTTGCTGGCCGCCGGTGAGGATCGTCCCGGCCCGGGTGAGCTCCTCGACGTACGCCCGGTAGTCGTCGTGGGCCTTCCGGTTGATGACCGGTCCCATCCAGTTCTCCCGGCGCGTCGGGTCCCCGATGCTGATCTTGTTGGTCAGGTCGACCAGTTTCTGGACCAGGGCGTCCCTTACCGGCCGCTCCACGAACACGCGGGAGCAGGCCGAGCACTTCTGCCCCTGCAGGCCGAAGGCGGACCGCATGATCCCGATGGCCGCACGATCCAGGTCCGCGTTGCGCGAGATGATCGCCGCGTTCTTGCCGCCCATCTCGGCCACGCAGGGCCGCGGGTACCCGCCCCCGGCGAAGGTCCGGTAGATGTGCATGCCCACGTCGTAGGATCCGGTGAAGGTGATCCCGTCCACCCGGGGACTGGTAATCAGCGCCTCGCCCACGACGGACCCCGGCCCCGTCACGAAATTGAACACGCCGTCGGGAAGGCCGGCGTCGCGGAAGCACTGGGCCAGAAGCGCCCCCGCCCACGGCGTGTCGGTGGCCGGCTTGAAGACGACGGTGTTGCCCGCCGCGAGGGCCGCACCGGCGGGGCCGCCCGAGAGGGCCATGGGGAAGTTGAAGGGCGAGACCACCACCCAAACGCCGTGGGGCCGAAGGACGCTGACATTCGTCGCCCGGTAGCCCTTCAAGGGGTCGCGCCCCTGGGGCCGGATAAAGCCGTCGTTCTTCTCCAGGGCATCACAGTTGTAGGCGATGAGATCGGCGGCCTCCTGCACGTCGCCCAGGGCCTCCATCCGGTTCTTCCCCACCTCCAGCGCCACGGCCGCTGACAGCTCGTACACCCGCTTCTCGATCTGGGCGACGACCTTTCGGAGGATCCGGACCCGCTCTTGCCATTTCATCCGGCTCCACACGGGGAAGGCCACGCGGGCGGCGGCCAGGGCGTCCGCCACGTCCTGCGCCGTCCCCTTCTGAAACGTCCCGAGAACCCATTTCGCGTTGATCGGACTTCGATCCTCGAACCGGTCGGCGGCCTGCCGCTCCCTCCCGCCGATCCACATGGGGTGATCCCGGCCCAGGTCCGCCTTCACGGCGGCCAGGGCCTTCTCGAACTGGTCATGCACAGAGGCCGGCGGGTCGAACATCGTGGCATAAGTCAGCTTGAATCCGCCGGTCCGTCGGGTACCCACGGCGATGCCGTGGGTGACGGACTCCTTTGGAGCGGCTGGCGTGGTCTTGGGTCGAGCCTTGGCCTCGGCCGGCCGACTCTGGCGGGGGGACCGCTTCTTGCTGACTCGCTTCGCCATGGTCGTCACTCCTCTGGAAAGCGACCTACAAATTCGGCTGACTTGGAAAGGCCTCGTAAATCTTCCGGACTCCCTGGAGAGGCGGCCAACCCAGGATGGCCATGCCGTCGGTTACGTATGCCGGCCGCCGCATCCCCAGGAGGACACAGCTGATACCGGGCGTGCTGGCCAGGACCCAGAGCGCTTTCCGCGAGAGGCTCTCCCCGGTCCGGGCAAGCGGCAGATGGGGATTGATCGCCGCGGCCACCCCCTCGGTCACCGCCTGGCTCTGGCGGGCCGCCTTGCACCGGAAGGCAGCCAGCGTCGCTTCCAGTTCCGGAAGGTAGCGGTTCCGCCAGCCCTGCCAGACCCCTTCCATCTGACCGGTCAGGCCTTGGTCCAGCGTCCGGACAATCTCGGTCACCGCCGGGCCGATGATCCCGCCCTCGATCTGCTGCCAGTGATCCAGGCCCTGGACCTGAGCGGGCAGCGTCCGAAGCTGATCCGCCCACCGGAACCATTCCGCCGGGCGCGTCGTGCCCTGGGGCACCCGGAGCTGAGGTGCGATCTGCGCACGGAACTCCGCCTCGAGGGCAGACAGTCGGCGAAGCGCGTCGTCCGGCGATTCCCCACCATCCTCCTCCGCGGGAACATCCGCGAGCCGGATCATTCCTCCCCCGGCGAAGGCGTTCAGCGGTCGGTTCACCAGGACCGCGACCCCTGCCTCTGCGGCAACCTCCAGAACCATCCGGGCCCCGTTGGGGCCCGTGTTGGGCTGGAGGATGGCCCTCGACTCGAACAGGTTCACGGGTACCTGCAGCACGCGGAAGTGGTGTCCGGGTCCCCCGGCCGCTGTCGCGGCCTCCAGCATGAGCGACAGTGAGGTCGCCTCGGGGTCGTCCGGGTGGGCGACGGCCGTGTTGGAGGAGACGCCATACCAGGCAATCCGCCCCGCGGCCACCTGGGTCTCCAGGAAAGCAAAGGCTTCGCGAAGCCGCCGGTAGAACTCCTCGCGGATCTCCTCCAGGGGGCTGACCTCTCGTTTCATGGCATCGGAGAGGAAGTATTCCGGGTTGTGCAGCAGGCAGACGTCCAGCGTGCTGAGTTGCAGCCGGTCCAGGGAGCGCGCGAGCTGGTCCCGCAGGAACTCCGGGTGGAGGCAGTGCCAGCAGCCCTCCACGTACTTGACCATCTCCGGGAACGGCTTCCCGGCCGCTTCGCGCTCCTGCGCCAGGACCAGATTCTGTCCCTGGACGTAGCCGATCTTCGAGACGACCACCACCGCGTCCCGGGGAATCCGCCCGTCCCGCCCGAGGTCCGCCAGGACAGCTCCCACCAGCCCCTCGCTCCCCCCGTCCGTGTAATTGGTGGAGGTATCAATCAGGCTACAACCCGCCAGGAGGGCCGCCACCAGGGCCTCGCGGTGCTCCGGCGTTTCGTCGTCCACCCGGTAACCGCCGAACCCCAGCCGGCTCACCGTGAGGCCTGTCCCGCCGAGCGTAGTGTACCCATGGGTCAGCCCGGTTTCCATGAATCGCCGCGCCCGGGCAGCCATCCCCTCGGCCGTGGCCCGGCCTGGGCGCTGGATGGCGATCGCGGTCCGAGTCTCCCCCCTCGGCTCTGTCTCGAGGTCGGCCAGGGCTCGTCCCACATCCGCCGGATCCGTGGCCGGCGCCCGGCAGGTGAAGTTCCGGCAGACGTACAGTCCGGCCTTGCCGCCCACCAGGCCCTTCCCGCGAAGCAACGGAAGCTCGGGCGCCTCTCCTGGCGCCGAATCGTGATGGGTCACGATCCGATTCGCCAGCGGATCGTGGTGCGCCACGATCCGATTCGGAAGATACCGCCGTCCGATCTCTCGCGCCAGCTCCTCGTATCCTGGCTCACCGAGCGTCCCGACCAGGGCCAGCTCCACCGGGCTTTCGATGACGAAATCGGCAACCGCCAGGCTCTTGCAGAAGGCCCGCGGATGCTCCTGGATGGCCCGGCCGTAGGCGGAGATGGCCGTGATCGCCGCGTCCCGGAATTCCGTCCGGGCCAGGTGAAACGACAGCCGGGCCAGGACGGACGCCGCCACGGCATTCGCGCTGGGCACGGCGCCGTCCGACCCTTCCCGGTGGCGGATGATCAGCGCCTCGTGGCCCGCGGCCGTGCTGTAAAACCCTCCGCCCGCTTCATCGCCGAACCCGGCGAGGATCCGCTCTGTGAGGCGTGCCGCCTCTCGCACGTACCGGACATCGCCGCCGGCCTCGTACAGGTCCACCAGCCCCTCGGCCAGGAACGCGTAATCCTCCAGGTAGGCGTCCAGATGCGCCTTCCCACCGCGATAGGTCCGGAGGAGAGCCCCGCCGGGACGCGAGAGCGTCATGAGCAGGAAGTCTGCCGCCCGGACGGCCCCGGCGAGATACCGCGGGTCGCGGAGAACGCGGTGCCCCTCGGCCATGGCGCCGATCATCAGGCCGTTCCAGGCCGTCAGCACCTTGTCGTCCAGGCCGGGGGGCACCCGCCTTCGGCGGGCCTCGTACAGCTTGGCCCGGCCGGCCTCGAGGCATTGCCGCAGCCGGTCCGGGCTGATCGAGAGGCGCGCGGCCACCCGCTCCGCCGGCCGGGGCGTGTTGGGGATGCTCTTCCCCTCCCAGTTTCCCTCCTCGGTGATGTCGTAAGAGGCGCAGAACCAGCCGCCTTCCTCGGGACCGAGGATCGCCTCGACCTCGGCCGGAGTCCACACGAAGAACTTCCCCTCCTCGCCCTCCGAGTCGGCGTCCGTGGCCGAGAAGAATGCCCCCTCCGGCCCCGTCATCTCCCGCAGGATGTAGTCCAGGATCTCGCGGCTGATCCGCGCATAGAAGGGATCGCCCGTCGCCTGGAATCCCTCCAGGTAGACCCTGGCCAGCAGGGCGTTGTCGTACAGCATCTTCTCGAAGTGGGGGACCAGCCAGCGCTCGTCGGTGGAGTAGCGTGCGAAGCCGCCGCCGATGTGATCGTACATCCCCCCCTGGGCCATGCCGTCCAGGGTCTTCTTGACCATCTCCAGGGCGGCCGGATCCCCGGTCCGCCGGTGGGCGCGCAGCAAGAGGGAGAGCGCCGCGGACGGCGGGAACTTCGGCGCGGGGCCGAACCCCCCGTAGGTCCGGTCGAAGGTTGCGGCCAGCTCCCGCGCCGCGGCCCGGATCTCGGCCTCACCCACGCTGCCACCCGGAAGGGCGTGGCTTCGCACGGCGAGATACTCGGTGAGCTGCCCCGCCTGTTCCCGGAGCCGGTCTCCCTGTTCTCGCCACAGCTCGGCGATCCGCGTGAGGAGCGTCGCGAACCCGGGACGACCGTAGCGGTCCGTCGGCGGGAAGTAGGTCCCGGCGTAAAACGGCCGCTGGTCCGGCGTCAGGAAGACCGTCATGGGCCAGCCCCCCTGTCCGTAATTCAGGGCAACGGTGGCGGCCATGTAGATGTCATCCAAGTCCGGGCGCTCTTCCCGGTCCACCTTGATGTTCACGAAATGCCGGTTCATCAGGTCGGCGATCGCCTCGTCCTCGAACGACTCCCGCTCCATCACGTGGCACCAGTGGCAGGCCGAGTAGCCGACGCTGAGCAGGATCGGCTTGTTCTCGGCCTTGGCCTTGGCCAGGGCCTCGTCCCCCCACGGGTGCCAATCCACCGGATTGTGGGCATGCTGGAGGAGGTACGGGCTGGTCTCGTGGATGAGGCGGTTGGCGGGTCGATCCGCGGTGTGCTGGGACTTCGGATCACTCATCGGGGAACTCCCCCCGGAGGGTTCAGAGCAGGATCGGTCAGGGACCTCGGGTTGGACCGGCTACGACACGCCCAGCCTACATCAATAACGGTCCATTCGCCAAGGCCGGAAATCCCACCCCTGGTCCGGGAATCCTACGGGGGGCCATGCCTCGGCCTGCGGCGATCAGCTGCTCCGGCGGCGGGCGGGGATCCCGAGGCCTCACCCGGCGCGTCGGCGCGCCGGGTGCCCCACAGCGGTCAGGAACATGACGCTCTTGCCGGCCGCATGGGGCGAGAAGAAGGCGGTCACGTCGTCATCGAAAAAGGTGAGGCCCGTGGCCCCGACGCGCTGGGCGTATGCCGCAAGGTAAAGCTTGCCCCCGATGATCCCTCCCTCGATCTGCGCGGCCCGGTATCCGCGGTTGCCGAACCGGGCGAGGACCGAGTCGAGGTTCACCAGGCAATAGACATTCGCACTGGCATCGCCCGGCAGCTCCTGCTGCAGCCCGAGATAGCCCGCCTCTTTCCGGAAGGTTCCTTCCCGGAGCAGTTCCAGTGCCCGGTCGGCCCGGTGGTACACGTAGGCGCCGGGGGCGAGATCCTCTACGGCGTGAACGATGACGTACGGGGTGATGAGGGTCGCACCTGGCGGGTCCAGGAAGTCGGCCGGGATTCCGCGCGTCGCCCGGTCCAGCATCGTTGAGAGCTGGGCGAATGTCAGGGGCTGCGGGGCAAAGCTTCGAGTGGACCCGCGCCGCTGGATCACCTCGGTCGCAGAGTCGGGCGGGGCACCGGCATCGCCGAGGGGCCGGAGCGGAACAGTCCGATCAGTGGCCGGAGGCGGGTCCCCCGAGGGACCGGCGCCATGCCAGCGCGCTGCTTCCTCTCCGCTGGCCAGCGACGAGGCAGCGTGCATGGCCCGGATCGCCGGATAGTCCACCTCGAACCGGGAAAGGGGAGCGGTCTCGAGGTGCAATGGTCCAACGGCCGGGGGATCGCCGGATGGGAGAGTGGTCGTCCGGCCGAGTGGGACGACCGCCAGGCTCGTCTCGCGGTCGCTGTCCACCTCCAGGAGTTGGTTCACGGCGGCATCCGCGAACCCGAGGACGATTCGCGCCGGGACACCGATGCCGGCCGCGGCCGCCAGCAGGTTGGCCAGGATGGTGCCCGAGTCCCAGAAGCTGTGCCGGTATGCGCGCGCCTGGTACTTCCATGCGTTTCGCCAGTACGTGCTGGTGCAGACGAGCACCGCGGGGGCGGCCGCGACGGAAGGCTCACCCCCCGTGGCCTTGAC
>CAZNWB010000043.1:0-2393 GCA_964576535.1 uncultured bacterium
TCATGGTTTTCCCCTCCTTTTCAACGGTTGCGTGACAGGGACCGACACTCATAGGAGTGTAACTCCCGACGCCGGCCAACGGTTCCCAGGCCACTGGAGAATCCCTGCACGGCCATGCAACTCATTTCGGATTTCGGATTGCACTTCAGCACTGCCCAAGGAACCCCGCAGCCGGGGGCGAGAATTTAATCCCTGTCGCTGTCCCCCCTCGGCCCTGCTCGGGGCCCCGAGTCCCGCCTGGGCGGGATCGAGGGGCTGTCGCTATCGCTGTCGGCTTTCGGGATCCGGACCCAGACCCCTGCTCTTGAGAGTGAACCGCGTCGCTCAATCATGTGTCGCGATGGGGCTCTCCGAACTGCCTGGTCGCGTCGGGACGTCCGGATCGGGGTCAATCCGGATCAGGGGGACGATCAGCCAGCAGGCGGCCGTCGTCAGCGCGCTCACCAGGATCAGGGGTTTCAAGCCCAGCCAGTCGTACAGACGCCCGCCCACGAAGGCCGACCCGGCCGTCCCTAGGTTCGCGATGGACATCAGGGCGGCGAAGAAGGTCCCCTCTGCCTTGTCCGGGCAAGACCGGGCGGCCAGGTCGAACGTCGCCAGGGCGGCGATCATGGAGATGGTCCCGGTCCCGATGGTGAGGGCCATGGCGGACCTGGGGCCGACCAGACCCCAGTAGGCCAAGGTCGAGACCACGCCGATGGCGATGCTCAGGTTGAGCAGGCGGCGCATCGGCAGGCGGCGACAGATCTTGCCGAAGATCGCGGCCCCGATGATGGCGGCGGCGCTCCCCATTGAATCGAGGGTGCCGAGAAAGATCTTGGAAAACCCCAGCTTGTCCACCAGGTGGTATTCCAGGGGGACGCCAAAGGACGGACTGAAGTTCCACAGAAAGATAAAGCCGGCCGCGACCCACAGCGGCCGGGACCCGATGGCCGAGCGCACGGCGTGGGCCGTCTGCCGCACGACCTGGCGATCGTAGCGAACTCGCGCCTCGCGAACGCAGACCGCCGTGGCCGTCAGGCTGATGAGCGGGAAGAACGACACCAGGAGGAACGTCCGCTGGTACGAAACATTCTGGGACAGCCAGCCGCCGCCGATCCCCGCCAGGACGCTGGCGCTGTTGATGGCGCCCCACTGAATGGCCTGGAACCGCCCCGTCATGCCCAGCGGCTTGCCCGTCTCCACCATGACGGCGTCGCACAGGACATCCGAGAACGCAAGCCCAAGGCCACACACGACCAGGATGACCAGGGTCCGCTCATAGGTGAAGGCGGCCTGCGATCCCAGGAGGAACCAGCCGGTTGCGGCCAGGGCCGTGGTGAGGAGCAGGTAGCTCTTTCGGCGGTAGCCGAAGAGCGGGAAGAAGTCCGAGGTGAGGCCGTACAGGGGCTTGATGTTCCAGGCCACGGAGACCATGGCCAGGAACGTGGCGGTCTCCCCGGCGGAGAGGCGCAGACCGTCCTTGAGCAGGAAGAAGATCGGCTGGCTGGCGATTCCCGCGCCCGGCTCGGCGATCCCCTGAACGAAGTAGATCGCGGCGAAGAACAGGCTGAGCTGGGCGAGCCGCCGCGGGGGGGCAGGCGCTGCTACCGCATCCACCAGGAATGTCCTCCCAAGAATACCGCGCGCAGGAATCAGGTCACGGGGGACTTGCGAGAGCGCCTGATTATGCGATATGGTCCCGACAATCGCAACGCAATTCCGAATAGCCTTCGGCCGACAGCAAAAAATGCAAAACCGACAACCGACAATGTAGGGGTGGTCGAAGCACGCGGATGAAAAGAGAGGGGAACATGGGGCGCGAGACGATCCACATCCGAAAGCTGACGACAGACGATCTGGCAGCCGTGACCCGCATCGACGAGAAGATCACCGGGAAGGACCGACGCGACCTCTGGGCCAAGCGCCTGGACGCCTACGAGGGCATCCGGCCGCCCTGGGCCTGTCTCGTGGCAGAGTACGACAATCGCGTGGTCGGGTTCATCTTCGGGTGGACCAGCGGGTGGGAGTTCGGCATCCGCGGCGAGGTCGGGTGGATCGACATCATCGGGGTGGACCCGGTGTACCGCGGCAAACGCATCGGCCGGGCCCTGGTGGAGTCCTTCATCGAGAACGCGCAGGAGCGGCGGGGGATCGAGCAGATCTTCACCCTGGTGGACCCCGACGATTCCGAGATCAACCAGTTCTTCACCTCCCTGGGCTTCACCCCCGGCAAGATGAAGCACATGCAGAAGCGCATCGCCCCGTAGGGGCTTTCTGAAGCAAATTCCGACCTGTGCAGGGGAAGGGGACGGCAGGGGAAGGGGACGTTGCATTATATGTCGAATTCTTCTCTCGGACCGCTGGTGCGACCGGGAAATATGACTTGTAATGCAACGTCCCCTTCTCGTTCT
>CAZNWB010000043.1:2493-27015 GCA_964576535.1 uncultured bacterium
TGTAATGCAACGTCCCCTTCTCGTTCTCCATGGTGAGAATGTTCGGCTGTATCTTCCTTGTCGGATGAATCGGATGGAGAGAGTCTCCTTCAAAGCCTCGCCCTCCTCCGCCTTTCCCGGACCCCTCTATACCCACCGTTGAATTTCTCGGCACCCCGGATGCACTTAGAGGCCTCTGGACCGTATTCCGGGCGTCAAATTGGGGCGGAGCGTCTCAGGCGCGACCCCGGCTGAGACAACGCCGGATGGCCTGTCCTGCCGGAGTAAAAGGACAAAGGGTATCTCGGATGCGCTGGCTGGAGAGTCTGGAGGCCAAGCTTCTGGCCGCCGTGTGCGGGGTGGCCCTGGTCTCCATCGGGATCTTCGCCTGGGTCAACATCCGCTACGAGCAGGGGGAGCGGGTGGAACTCATGATCCGGGGGGCCAGCCAGTTCAGCGACACCGTCAAGCGCAGCACCCACTACGCCATGCTCCAGAACCGGTGGGAGGACGCCTTCCACATCATGGACACCATCGGGAAGCAGGAGGGTGTGACCCGGGTGCGGGTGTTCAGCAAGGAGGGCGTGATCCTCTTCTCGACCGACCGGGCCGAGATCGGCAAGGCCGTGGACACGCGTGCCGAGTCCTGCTACGCGTGTCATTCGGCCGAGCGCCCGCTGGAACGGTTAATGCTTCCCGATCGGACCCGCATCTTCAAGGATGTGGACGGGCAGCGACTGCTCGGTATGATCACGGCCGTGTACAACGAGCCGGGATGCTCCGAAGGCTGCCACGTGCATCCGAAGAACAAGAGTGTCCTCGGGGTCCTGGACATCACGCTCTCATTGGCCAAGGTGGACGAGGACATTGCCGCCATGACCCGGCGGACGGCCGCCTTTGCCGGGACCACCATCGTCCTCCTGGCCATGATCCTGGCCGGGATCATGCGCCGGGGGGTCGCCCGCCCGGTGCGCGAGCTGGTGGAGGGGACGCGGCGGGTGGCGCAGGGGGACCTGACTCACCGGATCGCCGTGCGGAGCGTGGACGAGATCGGGCTGCTGGCCGCGTCCTTCAACCGCATGACGGAGGCCCTGGGAAAGACCCAGGCAGAGCTGGACGGCTTGGTGGCGACCCTGGAGCAGCGGGTGGAGGAGCGGACCCAAGAGCTGCGGGAGGCCCAGGCCCAGCTCATCCAGACGGAGAAGCTGGCATCCCTGGGCCAGCTGTCAGCCTCCATCGCCCACGAGATCAACAACCCGCTGTCCGGGATCCTGACCTACGCCAAGCTCCTCAGCCGGAAATTCCGGACCGGGCCGCCCGATGCCGAGGGGGTCCAGGCCGCCCTCCAGCAACTGAGCCTGGTCGAGCGGGAGACGCAGCGCTGCTGCAGCATCGTCCGGAATCTCCTGGATTTCGCCCGGCAGCGCGAGCTGTCCTTTCAAGAGGTGGACCTCCGGACGGCCGTGGAGGAGGCCCTGTCCCTCCTGGCGCACCGCCTGGGCATCCAGAACGTGGAGGTGACACGGGAGTTCGGGTCGATCCCCACGGTTCGGGCGGACTTCGGCCAGCTCCGCCAGGCGTTCCTAAACATCCTGATGAATGCGTGTGAGGCCATGCCAGGAGGCGGGACGCTCCGCGTGATCATCCGCGAGGTCGCGCTGCCGGGAGACGGGACCGGACGGACGCTTTCCCCCACCGGCAAGACCGCGCCACCCGCCGCGCCGCAGGCGCGGTTCGCCGAGGTGGCCATCAGCGACACGGGGCAGGGCATCGCGCCGGAGCACCTGTCCAAGATCTTCGACCCGTTCTTCACCACGAAGGAGAAGGGGACGGGGCTGGGGCTTTCCGTGGTGTACGGGATCGTGGAAAAACACGGCGGCAGGATCGCCGTAGACAGCCGGGTGGGCCAGGGCACCACGGTGACGCTCCGCTTCCCGGCGACGGATCCCGGAGCCCAGAGCACGGCGTGAGGCGCCATGGCCGGTCCGGGCGGCATACTGCTGGAGTGGATCGGTGAGGGGCCCATGGACCAGGAAGTCCTGGAACGCGTGCGGCGGCACGTGGAGGGCGCCTTTGCCCTCCCCACGCGCCTCACGGCGGTCAACGGACCGCCCGGAGACACCCTGGACGCGAAACGCTGCCAGCACTCGTCCACCAGGATCCTGCGCTGGATCCTGACCGGGATCCCGCCCGGCGCCGAGAAGGTCCTGGGGATCACGGACGTGGACCTGTTCATCCCGGTCCTGACCTTCGTCTTCGGCGAGGCCCAAGTGGGCGGGTCCGCCGCGGTCGTGAGCACCGCGCGCCTGCGTCTCACCTATGACGATCGTCCCGCTTCGCGGGACCTGGTGGAGGGGCGGCTCGTCAAGGAGTGCCTCCACGAGCTGGGACATACCTTCGGTCTGGTCCACTGTCCAGAGGTGGCGTGCGTGATGTCGCGATCCAATTCGGTCCTGGACGTGGACCAGAAGCGGGCGGCCCTTTGCCGGGACTGCCGCCAGCGCCTGGAGAATCTGATGGAGGAAAGGAATCGATCATGAAACCCAAGGCAAGCGTTCTCGTGGTGGACGACGAGGAAATCGTCCGCGATTCCCTGGCGAGCTGGCTGGAGGAGGACGGCTACCGGGTGGACACCGCGCCCGACGGGCCGAGCGCCCTGGCCAAGCTGGCGGAGCGGGCCTACGCCATCCTGCTGGTGGACCTGAAGATGCCCGGCATGGACGGCCTGGAGGTCCTGGCCAAGGCGCGCCCCATGCAGCCGGATGCCTCCGTGATCATCATGACCGCCTACGCCACCGTGGACACGGCGGTGCAGGCCATGAAGCAGGGGGCCTACGACTATCTGGTCAAGCCCTTCGAGCCGGAGGAGCTGTCGCTCATGGTGGGCAAGCTCACCAACGCCCAGGCCCTCCAAGAGGAGAACGTCCTGCTCCGGAAGGCCTTGAAGCGCCAGTGCGAGTTCAAGGACATGCTGAGCAAGAGCCCCAAGATGGAGGCCGTCTTCGAGCTGGCCCGGACGGCGGCCAAGAGCAACTCCACCGTCCTCATCCTGGGGGATAGCGGGACGGGCAAGGAAGTCCTGGCCCGGGCCATTCATGCCGAGAGCCCCCGCCGCGAAGGTCCCTTCGTGGGTGTCTCCTGCGCCGCGCTGACCGAGAGCCTGCTGGAGAGCGAGCTCTTCGGTCACGAGAAGGGGGCCTTCACCGGCGCCACGGGAAGCGCCCGGGGCAAGTTCGAGATCGCGGCCGGCGGGAGCCTGTTCCTGGATGAGATCGGGGACATCAGCCCCAAGCTGCAGCTGGATCTCCTGCGGGTCCTGGACGCCAAGGAGTTCCGCCGCGTGGGGGGCACGCAGCTCATCAAGACGGACGTGCGCATCATCGCGGCCACCAACCGCGACCTGAAGAAGCTGGTGGAGAGCGGGACCTTCCGCGAGGACCTGTACTACCGCCTGAATGTGATCCCGGTGACCCTGCCTCCCCTGCGGGAGCGGAAAGAGGATATCCCGCTGCTGGTGGATCACTTCCTGGCCCAGCTCCGGGCCGAGATGCACAAGCCCTTGGAGGCCGTCTCCAAGGAAGCCATGGAACTGCTCATGGCCCACGAATGGCCAGGGAACGTCCGGGAACTCCGGAACGTCCTGGAACGCGCCGCCGTCCTGACGCGGGGACCCATCCTCACCCCCCTCGAGCTGGACCTGACCCCGCCAGTGGTGTCGGGGTCGCCCGGAGGGGCGGCCGCCGAGGGGGCCGACTCCCTCCGGGAGATGGAGCGGCGGCACATCGTTGCCAGCCTCAAGCAGCACCACTGGAATATCACCCGATCGGCCAAGGCCCTGGGGATTGACCGCGTCACCCTCTACAACAAGATCAAGCGGTATCAGATTCGCGAGGATGAGTGAGCGGTGTTGAGTATCGCAACGCTGGTGTCGAGATCCTCAACGCCCCCGCAACCACCCGATAACCCCGGGTCTTCCGCTCTACCCCTCCTGCGTCTGTTGAATTTGTCAACGGCGTCCTCCCCAAGACTGTAGAGTCCCGCATCTCCCCTGTCACCCCGAAGCCCCTGGATCTACAGCCCATGTCGCAATTCCCCGGGACGAAGACCGCCCTGGCACCCGCCTTGATACAGAAACGGGCAGCGGCAGTCCGCAGGAGGTTCGCACAATGGAGCGGGCGAAAGAAATTCAAACCGAAGGACTCCAGGATCTTCGCAAGCATCTGCTGGACCTCAAGGCGATCCGGTGTCCGTTCTTCGAGGAGGTCCTGGTGGCCTTCTGCCGGGCCTTCCCCGTGAGGAAGATGATCCCGAGTAACCGGATGAATGCCAACTGCGTCTGCACGCACGAGGGCTTCGAGGACTGCGCGCTGTTTCGCGAGGTCATGGCCAAGCTCGAGGGCCTCAAGCCCGCCGGCGAACCGGGCGAGGCGAAGGGCGTGGCGGAACCGGGATCTTCGACCGGCTGATTCGATCGAGGAACCCGCAGGCCGAAGGGGGTGTGAATCATGGTTGCCATCTTGGTGGTAAGCACGATCATCCTGTTCATCGCGGCCGACCTGGTGGTGCAGTGGGTGCGGACGCACCGGGCCCAGCCGGCCCCGGTCCGTCCCCGCCAGCCCGGCGTCGCGGACCTGCTGGTGCCCAGCCTCCAGCCGGAGCGCTTCATCCTGCCCGCTGGCATCTTCTATCACCGGGGGCACACCTGGGCCAACCTCCTGTTCTCGGGTCAGGTCAAGGTGGGCGTGGATGACTTCCTGCAGAAGCTCCTGGGACGCGTGGACGCCGTCACCTTGCCGCCCCTGGGGGTGGAGGTGAAGCAGGGGGAGCCGCTCGTGGCCATCCGGCAAGGCGGGCGGACCGCCATGCTTCCCGCCCCGGTGGACGGGGTGGTGTGCGCGGTAAACACCGACCTGGAGAAGGCGCCCGGCCTCATCAAGCGGGATCCCTACACCCGGGGCTGGCTGGTGGCCCTGCGCCCGACCAACCTGGCCGCCAACCTCTCCCGGATGACCGTGGGCGAGAGCGCCCTGACATGGCTCAAGGGAGAGCTGACCCGCTTCCGGGAGTACCTGTTCGTGACCCTGACCATCAACCGAGATGCGCTGGTGGGGGCCACGGCGGCCGACGGGGGTCTCTTGGTCGATGGCCTGCTGGAGCATCTGGACGACGAGACCTGGGAGGACTTCCAGGCGAAGTTCCTGAGGGGCTGACACGCGTCAGGGAAGGCCGGACGCGAGAACGCATCACCACAGGAGGAGACCGTGAACCGCACATCCAGATCGGAGGCCGCCTGGGCACTGGTTGCCCTCCTGGCCCTGGGGGGCCACGCCGCCGCCCAGCAGCTCCGCCTGCCGCCGGACCTCCCGTACGCCAAGGCCGAGGGGAGCCCCGGCAAGGTGGTCTTCAGCCACCAGTTCCACGTGCCGGTGTCGGAGAAGTGCACGGCTTGCCACGTCACGCTCTTCCGCATGCTGACCCCCACGCGGACCGTGACGCACGCGGAGATGGAGGCGGGCAGATCCTGCGGCGCCTGCCACAACGACCGGATGGCCTTTGGTCCCGCGGACCCGGCGGGCTGCGCCCGGTGCCACGTGGGTGAGGGGAAACCGTCATGAAGGGCGCAATCCTCTTCGACAGCACCAAGTGCATCGGGTGCGAGGCCTGTGTCGCGGCCTGCAAGGAGAAGAACAACCTGCCGGCGGCCATCGATCCCAAGCTGACGGCCTACACCTGGACCGTGGTGGAGCCGCGGGACAAGGCCTTCGTCCGGCGCATGTGCATGCACTGCGAATCGCCCACCTGCGTCTCGGTCTGCCCGGTGGAAGCGTTTCGTAAGGAGCCCAGCGGCCCCGTGGTCTACGACGCCAGCCGCTGCATCGGCTGCCGGTACTGCATCATGGCGTGCCCCTTCGGGGTGCCGAAATACCAGTGGGACCGGGCGGTGCCCATCGTTCAGAAATGCATCATGTGTCCCGACCGGATCGCGGCCGGGAAAGCGCCCGCCTGCGCCAGCGTGTGTCCGACCGGGGCCACGACCTTCGGCGACCGCGACCAGATGATCCGGGAGGCCCGAACACGGCTTGCAGCCACGCCGAAGAAATACGTCCCTCAGGTGTACGGCCTGGAGGAGGTCGGCGGCACCTCGGTCCTCATCCTCTCCAGCGCCTCCTTCGCCGACCTGGGACTGCGGACCGACCTGCCGCGGGCGCCTCTGCCCATGCTGACGTGGCAGGTCCTCTCCAAGATCCCCGACGTCGTCGGGGTGGGCGGGGCGTTGCTCTACGGCATCTGGTGGATCACCAACCGGCGGACCAAGGTCCAAGAACTCGCGGCCAAGGAGGCTGCGGCCAAGTCGGCCGCCCCGACAGGAATGGAGTCATGAACGTGGGAATCAAGAGCCGACAGGGACAGCGACAGGGACAGGGATGCCGACAGGGAAAAGGATGACGCCATGAGGATGAGGATGGAAATGACAAACGCCAGCCGATGGTTTGAATTCACCTTCTGGCGGGTGGTCTTTCTGGTCCTGACCGCCACCGGGACCGTGGTAGCAATCCTGCGGTACAGCCGGGGCCTGGGGGCGACTACCAACCTCAGCGACCAATTTCCCTGGGGGTTGTGGATCGGGTTCGACGTGCTGACGGGGGTGGGGCTCGCAGCGGGGGGCTTCACGATTACCGCAGTCGTCTACCTCTTCAATCTCAAGCGTTTCACCCCGATCGTCCGGCCGACGGTGCTCACCGCGTTCCTCGGCTACCTCTTCGTCATCCTAGCGCTCTTGTTCGACCTGGGCCAGCCGCAGCGGATCTGGCACGCCCTGGTGATGTGGAATCCGCGCTCGGTAATGTTCGAGGTGGCCTGGTGCGTGATGCTCTACACCACCGTCCTGGCCCTGGAGTTCTCCCCCATCGTCTTCGAGCGGCTCAACCTGGAGCGGCCCCGGCGGGTCATGCGGGCGATCAGCGTGCCGCTGGTGATCGTCGGGGTCATCCTCTCCACGCTGCACCAGTCCTCGCTGGGGTCGCTCTACCTGATCGTTCCGATGAAGCTGCACCCGCTCTGGTACTCCCCGCTCCTGCCGGTCTTCTTCTTCACCTCGGCCATCGCCGCCGGGCTGGCCATGGTGATCGTCGAGTCCTACTTGTGCCAGCGGGCCTTCAACCATCACCTGGAGATGGACCTGCTGGAGCCCCTGGGGCGCGCCATGGTGGTCGTGCTGAGCGTCTATGGGATCCTGCGCCTCCAGGACCTGGCGCGGCGCGGGGCGCTTGCGGGGCTTTCCCGGCCCGACTATGAGGGGACCATGTTCCTGCTGGAGATGGCGCTGGGCGTCCTCCTTCCCATCCTCCTCCTGGCCATCCCCCGGGTCCGGGCGAAGCAGCCGGGCTTGGTGACAGGTGCCTTCCTGGTCGTCCTGGGCTTTGTCATGAACCGGCTGAATGTCAGTGTCACCGGCATGGAGCGGGCCGCCGGCGTCGCCTACTTCCCGTCGTGGATGGAGATCGCGCTCTCGCTGGCCCTGGTGGCTGGCGGGTTCGCGATCTTCGGCCTGGCGGTCCGGTACCTGCCCATCTTTCCCGAGGGCGTGCGCCAGCCGCGACCGGGTGAGGCACCCGCCTGGCTGGTGGTGCCCTCGACCCCGGCTTTCGCCCCCGGCGCCTCGCCCGCGGCGAGCCCGCCGGGTGCGCGCGGCGGGACCCACTGATCCTTCACCTTTCCTCACACGAGCTGCCGGCCCCGCCTCAAGGCGGGGCCGGCAGGGTCCCCCCAAACCCAACTCTGTTATCTCGCTTCGTCAGTCCCTCGGCTCACCAGCCGTCAGGCTCCCTACGGTTCTGTCGCCGACGGTCGCCGACAAGGCTCTTGACAAATTCCCGCGCCTGGGCGAGCGTTACACCCGCGGCCGCTGCCTGCCGCGGAGGCTGTGCGTGAAGATTACCTCGGTCGAGACCTTCCTCTTGCGGTTTCCCGTGGACCCGTACCGATACGGCGCCTCATCCAAGGGCTGGATTCGCGACCGCAGCTCGCTTCTGGTCCGGCCAGAGGTGCTGGAAGGCTATCGGGTGGACTGAGCAGGAAATGCAAAACCGACAACGGACAACCGACAACCGACCATTGACCGGTTGTCAGTTGTCGGTTGTCGGTTGTCAATTGAGCCCTTGATTTATGCGAAAGGAGACTGGGAATGCGCCTTGTGACCTTTGAGTTCCAGGGGAGGACCCGTCTCGGAGCGGAGCAGGACGGGCACGTGGTGGACCTCAACCGGGGGTACGCGCTGCTGCTGGCGACGCGGGGCGTGGCAGACTTTCAGGCGCAGGCGGATCGCGAGCTGCCGGCGGACATGCGCGGCTTCCTGGACCTGTGGGATCAGAGTCTGCCCCGAGCCAAGGAGGCCCTGGCGCTTGCCCGGGGGCTGCCAGGGACGGGCGGACCGTTGGCCCAGGCGGTGCTGCACCCGCTCCAGGCGGTGCGGGTGCGCGCGCCCATCCTGAACCCACGCAAGATCATCTGCCTGGGCCTGAACTACCGGGACCACGCGCAGGAGACCAACGCGGCGATTCCCTCGGACCCCATCCTGTTCTCCAAGTACCCCACGGCCATCATCGGCCCGGAGGAGCCGATCCTCCTGCCGGGCGTTTCGAAAGAGGTGGACTACGAGGCGGAGCTGACCTTCCTCATCGCGCGTCGGGGGCGCCACATCCCGAAGGCGCAGGCGCTGGACTACGTGGCCGGGTACACCATCATGCACGACGTGAGCGCCCGGGACTACCAGATGCGAAAGCCAGGGGGCCAGTGGATGTCCGGCAAGACCTTCGATACCTTCGCCCCCCTGGGGCCCGCCCTGGTTACGAAAGAGGACATCCCGGACCCGCACGTCCTGGACATTGCCTGCACGGTGAGCGGGGAGCGGCTGCAGTCCTCGAATACCAAGCACCTGATCTTCCCCATCCCGGACATCGTGGTGTACTGCTCCCACATCTTCACCCTGGAACCCGGAGACGTGATCGCCACCGGAACGCCCGGGGGGGTGGGATTTGCCCGCAAGCCGCCCCGCTTCCTCAAGGACGGAGACGTGGTGGTGATCGAGATCCAGGGCATCGGTGCCCTGCGGAACCCGGTGCGAAACGACGCACGGTGATCTCTCAAGGAGGAGTACGGTGAGCCCGTCCCGGCCAGCCAAACGCCCCCAGCCGGTGAAGCGGGTCGCCGCGTCGCGGAGGCCCGGACCGAAGCGTGCGGCGCCGGAGGCCAAGCCGAGACGTGCCCGCCGGCGATCCAAGCCCGAGGTGGATCTGAGCCAGTTCATCCCCGGGATCTACAATTACTGCGATCGCTGGTGCGAGCGCTGCCCCATGACGGCCAAGTGCTTCCTCTACTGGCAGGAGCGAGGGAGAACGGCAGCGCACCGGGCCGCGGGACGGGATCCGCACGACTGGGACGTCGTCATGGAGGACGTGAGGCAGAGCTTCCAGCAGGCCATCGAGATGCTGCGGGAGGCGGCCGAGGGGCATGGGATTGACCTCGATCATCTCCCCGAGGTGGAGGACACCTCCCCGGACCCCAGCGCCCATCCGCTGCACCAGCGAGCCGAGGCCTACCTCGAAACGGCCCACGCCTTTGTCGAGGACCTCCACCGGCGGCTGGCGGGAGAACACGCGACCCTGGAGCAACGGGCCATGGTCCTCGGGCCGGAGCGGGTCGCGGGGGAGTACCGGGACATCCAGGATGCCCAGGAGGTCATCTCCTGGTATCACACGCTGATCCCCGCCAAGGTCCATCGGGCGCTCTCCTCCAAGATGGAGGCGGACCAGGAGGAGGACGGGGGACGGGAGCACGCGATGGGAGACGCCCTGGGGAGCGCCAAGGTGGCCTACGAGTCGGTGGTGCGGTCCATGGCTGCCCTGCGCCGCGTCTACACCTGGGACCAAGGGCTGGAAGACCAGGTGATCCCGCTGCTCGCCGATCTGGATCGGATGCGCAGGCAGATCGAAGAGACCTTCCCCGGCTTCCAGGAGTTCAAGCGACCCGGCCTCGACCCGGAATAAAACATGCCGGGATCACCGTCTGCCGACTGCTGGCCTTCGCGCCGTGGGAGCGTATTGCCTGGAACTCGGGCAGCCGTGTGCTGCTGGCCGATCCCTCCAGGCTGTGCACTTGACGCCGTCCGCTTACGGCATATCTTGTTAGTCAAGTGGTCGTCACGTCCAACGCCGTGAAGGAAGGAGGTGAAGAGTTCGAAGGCGGCCGGATGAGGGGGGGTGATGGAGATGGCGGGCATCCCTGCGAAGTGCCTCGGTTGCGGCAACATCCTGGCCTACGACGGCGGCAAGAACATGTACTTCTGTCCGGAATGTGAAGCCAGGAAAGAGGAGACACCCACCGTACAGGAACTCAAGAAGGCTGCGTAACCATGACACCTGATCCTGCTCCATGAGGCAGGCATCGGCTCTCGCTGATGCCTGCCGATTTTTTTGGCAGGGCAGGGAGACAACGGCACGCGCGGGTGGATGAGAGGAATCAGCGCCGAGGCGAGATCATCTGGATGCCCGCGGATGGCGCCAGGTTGGAGCTTTTGGGAGGAACCGGCTTGAAGGGTGGTGCTTTGGGCGGAACCACCGGGACCAGACAACAGGGCACGCTCAGGATACCCGGTGCGACAACCGGCTGCAGGGGGAAGGAATACGAGGATAGACCGAGGAAATCCGAGAGCTCGGGACGCCAGCGGCCGTCTTCATAGTAGAACAGGAAGGAGCGGACGAGGGACCGCGGCGTGCTGGTCCCCGGATCCTCCAGGCCGATTCGGGCGAGCACCACGGCGGTCTCGGGTGAGGTGGCGGAGATTTGCAGATCCTCGATCCGCCTTCCGGCCGCCGGCCTGGCATTTCCCCTCTCCATCAGGTCCGCAAATTCCCGCTGGCTCATGTAAAAGCGACTCTTGCTCGTGGACACATCCCACAGTCGCCAGAATGCCCTGTAGGCCCACAGTTCCATCGCGTCCCGGAATGCGAATTCCACGTCCCGGGCAATGACCTCTGCTGGCGTGCCCGCGGGTGACCCGGTCACGGGGCCAAACAGCGTCAGCAACAGAACACCCAGGGACGCGGCGATCCTGGACACGCGCATCATTCTTCCCCTGGCCACCCGTGGGTCCCACCGCCGCTTCCGGCCTGCCCGCCGGCCGGGGCGGACCCCGGAGCCATGCTCTACTGTACCAAGGAACGGGGGCCTGCGCAACGAGACGCGCCCAGCCCCGGGTGGGGAGCGGCTTTCTGGTTGACACCCGTCCATGTGTTCGATAGTGTCCCGCCACGATCGTTGAGAGGCACGGACATGTCCTCTGAATATTCCACCCGACGCGAACACGCCCGTCTGACGTTCAGCGAGCCGGTGTCCGGCGCCGTCACCTCGAGCCACGCCGTCCACTTCCTGGATCTGAGCCTGGGCGGCGCGCGCGTGGAGCACACCATCATCCTGCGTCCCGGAAGCAGTTGTTACATCCGCGTGCCCATCAGCCAGAGCTTCCTCACCGTCAACTGTCGCATTGTCTGGTCCAAGGCGATTAGCCGGACAGAAGGTGAGACGGGGCAGACCGGCCTCCTCTACCACAGCGGCGTACAGTTCGGCTCCATGGCCCAGGACACCCGGACGATGCTGACGGCCTACCTTGACAACCAGGGCAGGTAATCCCCCTCCAGCCGCACCCTCCACTCCAATGGGACCATCCCCCTCCGTGATCCCGGGGGCTCTCCGGAACGAGTTCCGAGTGACCCGCAGGCTTTCTCAGGCCTGGGCGGGAGACCTCATCCTTGCTCGGGTGGGAACTTCCGCATCGAGGCACGGTCTCATCCGACGAAGGGCCAAGGACCAATGAGTCGCTAGTCATGTGTGTCCGAAATCCGCCCGCATAAGCCGAGCCCCGGGGGCGCTCCAAGACGCCGGGCCCGCGGGCCGGCCGGGTTCGGTCGCCGTGTCACGGCCGTGGCGTGACGGCGGCGCGGAGGAGCGCCACCGGCGCGACGACCCGGAGCAAGGCCGGCCGGTTCTCGACGAGGCCCCAGGCGTCGCGGAGTGGACTCGGGGCGAAGGTCGGCAGACTTACGACACACATGACTAGGTCTGGGAGGGCGAGGAGGGCCCAACGGGCGGTCCCGCGGGGGCAAAGTTTCTTTCGCTTCCGTGCGTTTCGCTTGACGCCGGTTTCCAGCCTTTGCTATAAGACAGACATGGGTTTGGCTCGATGAATGCCGTCAATCTGATCCTGCAGGCCGGGGTCGTCGCCAAGGCCGTCCTCATCCTCCTGCTGTTCTTCTCCCTGGCGAGTTGGACGATCATCTTCCTGAAACTGCGTGCCTTTCGACGCGCCGACAAACAGGATGAGCGGTTTCTCCGGCTCTTCCGGGAGGGGAAGGGTTTCCAGGCAACCTACGAGGAGTCCCGGCGTCTTCCGCAGAGCCCCCTGGCCGCCCTGTTCCGGGAGGGCCACCGGGAACTCAGCTATGCCGTGAAGGACAACCCCGCGCCCCGGGGGAGTGCCGCCTCCTTGGAGGCCCCGACCCGGAGCGGGGAGACCCCGCCCGAGGACCTGCTGGCGCGGCTCTCTCGTGCCCTTCGCCATGCCAGCCTGCGGGAGATCTCCGGATCGGAGCGCCTGCTGATCTTCCTCGCCACGACGGGGAACGTGACCCCGTTCATCGGGCTGTTCGGAACGGTGTGGGGGATCATGGATGCCTTCCACAGCATCGGACTGACGGGATCCGCCAACCTGGGAGCGGTCGCGCCCGGCATCGCCGAAGCCCTCATCACCACGGCCGCGGGCCTGGCCACTGCGATTCCCGGGGTCATCGCGTACAACTACTTCCTCAACCGGGTCAAGGGGGCGGCCACCCGGATGGATCTCTTCGCGCTGGAGTTTCTCGGGATGGCGGAGCGGGTGCTGGCCCGAGCGGCCCGCCCGTGAGGGGCGCGCACGGGTCACGGCTGCCCGGGGATACGGGCGGCCCACGGTGGCAATGAAGAGCCTGGATGTCGGCAACGAGACGCGACTGGGGCCCGCCCTGGCGGACATCAACGTCACGCCCTTCGTGGACGTGGTCTTGGTTCTGCTCGTGATCTTTCTGATCACGGCGCCGATGATGCTGGGTGGAATTGACGTCCGGGTGCCCAAGACGGAAACCCGGAACATCCAGCCCGAAGAGCGGCTGGTCCTCACCGTGACGAAGGATCGGGGCGTCTTCCTGGACAACCAGCCGATCAGTCTGGATCGCCTCTCCAGGGTGCTGTCGGGCATGGCGAAGCGCAATCCCAGGGCGGCGGTCTTCCTCAAGGCCGACGAGACAGTCGCTTATGGCGTCGTGATGAAGGTGATGGACGTGATCAAGAAGGCCGGCGTAGACCGCGTGGGCATGGTGACCGAGCCGGTCCGGCCGGAGGGGAGCTGAGCCATGGTGGCGGCGCCCGACCGGCTCTTCATGTCAGGGCCGAAGCCCCGGGAGCTCTGGCTCACCGTTGGCCTCTCGGTCCTGTTCCACGGACTGCTCAGCGCCGGGATCGTCCTGGTGCCCCGTTTCCAGGTCGGCACCTACATTCAGGTTCCCGTGAGCTACACGGTGAGCCTCGTGGATGTGCCCCCGGGCGAGCGGGCCGGCGGTCCCTCGCCGACCGTCGCCCCGGCCCCGACGCCGGTTCCTCCCGCGGCGGCCCCGCGGCCGGCACCGGCGCCACTTTTGGCGCCGACGGAGGAGTTGACGCTGTCGGGACGGCAGACCACGCGAAAGGCCGCACCGCAGTCCGAGCCTTCCTTGCGGCCGCCCTCCGTGACCGGGCGTGAGACGCTCCGCCCGGCGACCTCAGCGCCGGTGGCGATCGCTCCCGTCGTCCCCGCGGTGCCGGGACCGTCGCCGGTGCCGGGACCGGCGCCGAAATCGGCGCAGGTGCCAGCGGTGGCCTCGAGAGGCACCGGTGCCGTGGCCGGCGCCGCGAAGGCGAGCGGTGTGGAGGTGGCGGGCACCGGCACCGTGGCCGGCGAAGCTGTCCTGGCTTTCTACCTCGATCGGGTGGACTGGAAGATCCAGCAACACTGGGTCCCCGTGGGCGCGGCGGCCGCCCTGGAGACGGTGGTGCTCGTCCGCTTCCGGGTCCTGCGGTCGGGGCAGGTCCGCGACGTCGAGCTGGAGACCAGCTCGGGGAACACGAGCCTGGATAACTCAGCGCTGCGCGCGGTGCGGCAGAGCCTGCCCCTGCCCCCGTTTCCCAACTTGCTCACAGAGCCGTCCCTGGATCTCCGCTACCGGTTTGTCATGGGGCGTTGAGGATGCGACGAGTCCGGCGGAACCCTCTCTGGATGATGCTGTTGGTCGTGGCGCTGATGCCCTCAGGGGCACGAGGGCAGGTGATCGAACGGGAACTGCGGGAGCGTGTGGCTCCCAGGATCACCATTGCCGTTGCCGGGTTCGCCTCTTTTGCCCTGAACGGTGAGGACCTGGGGAAACTGGGGGGCTCGATCCTGACCGCGGACCTCAAGTTCACCACCGTCTTCGACGTGATGGATCCGGCCACCCTGCCCTTTGATCCCGCGAGCGTCCAGTTGGATCGGGAGCGCCCGCTGTTCCCGGGCCTCAGTTCCCTCAAGGTCCAGCACCTGGCCGTGGGGCAGGTGTCCAGCCGGGGAAGGGAAGCGGTGGTGGAAGGGCGGCTCTACGACGTCACCACGGGAAACATGGTCTTCGGCAAGCGCTACGTGGGGGACTCGAAATTCTATCGCCTGATCATTCACCGGTTCGCCGATGACGTCATGTTCAGCCTGACCGGGGAGAAGGGCGTGGCCCAGACGCGGATCGCCTTCGCTTCGAGGGTAAGCCGAACCGGCAAGGAACTGTTCGTCATGGACTACGATGGGGCCAACCCCATGGCTATCACCGGGAATCAATCCGTCAACCTGTCGCCACGGTGGTCGCCGGACGGTCGGCTCCTCGCCTACACGTCGTATCAGTGGGATGACCAGAGGGGACAACAGAACCCGAATCTCGTCATTCTCAACTGGGATAGCGGCCGGCGGGAGGTCCTGTCGGCCCGGCTCGGTCTAAACATTAGCCCCGCCTGGTCACCGGATGGGCAGTGGCTGGCCTTCGCCATGAGCGCGGGCGGCGGAACCAATCTCTTCCTCCTCCCCAAGGGCGGCGGCACCCCGAGGCCCCTGACCACGGGCAGCCCGATCTCGGTCTCGCCGTCTTTTTCGCCCAACGGGCG
The DNA here is from genome assembly GCA_964576535.1 of uncultured bacterium. Taxonomy (GTDB): domain Bacteria; phylum Methylomirabilota; class Methylomirabilia; order Methylomirabilales; family 2-02-FULL-66-22; genus 2-02-FULL-66-22. The sequence goes on from CAZNWB010000043.1 coordinate 17,719, forward strand.
CCAGATTGTCTTCAACTCGGATCGGGGGGGCTCCCCCCAGGTCTACATCATGGACGTGGACGGGACGAACCTCCGCCGCGTGACGTTCCAGGGCACCTACAACTCGTCCCCGCGCTGGTCCCCCCGGGGGGAGAAGATCGCCTTCATGTGCCGGCTCGCCGCGAACCAGGTCTGCCTGATCAATCCCGACGGGTCGGGCCAGCAGCAGTTGACGAGTCAGGGGAACAACGAGGATCCCGCCTGGTCGGCTGACGGCCGGCACCTCGTTTTTGCCTCGACCCGGACAGGCCGGCGGGACATCTATGTCATGCACGCCGACGGGACAGAGCAGACGCGGCTCACCAACAACGGACGGGACAACGAGCTTCCGGACTGGTCGCCGTGAACTCGTCGTCTCATCCTGTCGCCTCACGAAGTGGAACCGCAGGTGACGCGTAGACCGACGACCCGCTCGACCATCCCTTGAGTTGCCTCCCGGTTGTCGGGAGGATCGCGCCGGATGGCGCAAGGAGAGTAGATTGTCTCAGCGCATGCAGACGGCAGTGCGGAACGGCAGGCGGGCTGGCGCGGCGCTTCTGGGCGCCGCCCTGGTGATGGGAGGCTGTGTCGCCACCGGCGACGACATCGTGGCGATTCGCCGGGACCTCGCCGGCCTCCGGCAGGAAATGGCGGGCATGACCAAGGCCCAGGAGAGTGCCCGCGTCTTCACCGATGAGCGGCTGGCCAAGCTGGAGAGCGACTTCCGGGGACGCTTCGAGGCCACGGTCAAGGAGACCGAAGGATCGCGGGCGGCCCTGGCCACGCGTCTCGACGAACTGGCGACGGAGACGCGCCTGGTGCAGGGGAAGCTGGAGGAGAACGCCTTCGTCCTCACCAACCTGAACAGCCGGCTGGATGAGATCGATCAGGCATCGCGCCAGACGGCTCGGCGGATGGATGGGGTCGAGCAGCAGGTCAAGACACTGAGTCCGGTCCCGGCGCCGACACCAACGCCGGTCCCGGTGCCCGGGCCCGGCGCTGGCCAGCCGCCTGCGGCCCCACCCCCGGCGGCTGTGCCCCCGACGGTCCCACCGCCCGTGGTGGCGCCGCCCGCAGGCCAGCCACCCGCGGCTTCGCCCTCCCCCCCGCCCCCGGTGGTCGCGACGCGGCCGGCTCAACCGGCCCCTGCGCAGCTCCCGCCCGAGGACGTGTACCGCACCGCCCTGAACGACTACACGAAGGGGAACTACGACCTGGCCATCTCAGGCTTCCGGACCTACATCCAGAACTACCCGAAGACCAGCCTGGTGCCCAACGCCCAGTACTGGCTGGGAGAGTCCTACTACGGCCAGAAGAACTACGCGCAGGCCATTGAGGAGTTCGAGGTGGTGATCCGGGATTACCCGGACAACCCCAAGGTCCCCAGCGCGCTGTTCAAGCAGGGAGATGCGCTGCTCCTGATGGGCGACACCAAGCGGGCGACCGGGGTCCTCTGCGAGCTCATCGGCAAGCACGGGAAGACCCGCGAGGCCAGGCTGGCGCGCGAGAAGAACATCCGCTGCCGCTAGGCGGCCCTCTCCGGCGATGACAACGCGGCGTCCGGGTTCCCGGACGCCGCGTTGTCTTTGTTGTCTTTGAGGTCGCGGGCAGCTTTCGTGGTAACGAACCCCGGCCGTTCCCGAATTGGCCCGGGCGTCGAGGGGCAGGCGCGTCAGGCGGACAGGTGCACGGTCAGATCCTGGATCTGCTTCCGGAAGGTGTCCTCGCTGGCCATCATGCGCTTGACCTTCTCGCAGGAATGGATGACGGTGGAGTGATCCTTCCCGCCGAACCCGTCACCGATGTCGGGGAGAGAGGCCTTGACGATCTCGCGACACAGGTACATGGCCACCTGGCGGGGGAGGACGATGGACTTGTTCCGCCCCCGGGAGCGCAGATCGTCCACGCGGACCCCGTAGAATTCGGCCACCGCCTTCTGGATGGAGGGGATCGTGGGGAGCCGTTGCTGTTCCCTGGTGAGATCCCGCAGCACCTCCTGGGCCAGCTCCAGGGAGACCTCCCGGCCAGTGAAGGAGGCGTGGGCCACCAGGCGGACCAGGGATCCCTCGAGCTCCCGGATGTTGGACTTGGCGTGCTTGGCGATGAAGAGGGAGACCTCGTCCGGCAGGCGGACCCCCTCGGCCTGGGCCTTCTTGCGCAGGATGGCCGCCTTGGTCTCGAGATCGGGGGGCTGAATGTCGGCGATCAGGCCCCACTCGAACCGGGAGCGTAGCCGCTCTTCCAGGGTCGGGATCTCCCGGGGGAGACTGTCCGAGTTGATGACGATCTGCTTCGACGAGTCATACAGGTCATTGAAGGTATGGAAGAATTCTTCCTGGGTCCGCTCCTTTCCCGCGATGAATTGGATGTCGTCGATGAGGAGGAGATCCAGGCTCCGGTACCGGTTGCGGAACTCCACGGTGGCATCGAATCGGATGGAATTATGAGGTCGTTGGTGAACTTCTCCGACGAGACGTACGAGACCTTGATCCGGGAGTCTCGCTGCAAGGCCAGCTTCCCGATGGCGTGGAGCAGGTGCGTCTTCCCCAGGCCCACACCGCCGTAGATGAAGAGCGGGTTGTACGCCTTGGACAGTTGCTCGGCCACGGCCAAGGAGGCGGCGTGGGCGAACTGGTTGCTGGAGCCCACGACAAAGGACTCGAAGCTGTACTTCGGGTTGAACTGGGACGCGGTATCGCGTGCCCGGCGAGAGGCGCGACGCTGGGCCGGCTCCTCCGGGACCACGGCGCCCGGCGTGGTCTCTTTATCTGGGAGGAGCAGGACCACCTCCACCTTGGTGAACATGAGATCCTCCAGCGCCGAGCGCAACAAGCCCAGGTAATGCTCCTCGAACCACTCCTTGAAAAACCGGTTGGGCAGAAGGACGTGGATCCGATTGTTCTCGACAGGTCCCAAGGTGAGCGGCCTGAACCACGCCTCGAAACTCTGCCGGCTGACGCGACTGCGGATCACTGAGAGTGCTTCTTCCCAACGCTCGCGTGCATTCGCGGACGACACCGTCGCTTTCATTTAAAGCCCTCCGGACAACTTATCCACAGCTCGTCCAACGATCTAACTGCTTGAGTTATCGCGACCGACTGATGCCTGGGTGCTGGCAGACCGCTTCCAGAGCGGCCTTGGAGTTATCCACACGGTTCTCCACATATGTGGATAACCTGAAACCCTCGTTTTTTTCGGTATCTCGGGAGATTGTCCCCAGGTTATGCACGTTCGGAGGAACATCGGCAGGCCTGTAACCTATCGAATATAAACAGATTGATGTGTTATCTCGGAAATGAGACCCTCTTGTAGCGCAGACCGGCTTAGGGTGTCAAGCGCCTTTTTCAGAAATTTTTCCATCGGGGCATCGAGTAAATAAAGTCAAGCGTTTTCAATGAGTTATGGATATTTTCCAGGTATACTGCGGGAAGCCAGGCGCCCAGTGGTCACCTCGACACCCCGCCGAGAGCCGATAGGCGGCCCTTGGAGACGCCACGTGTAGCCTCCGGTGGTGGCTCCGGTGGCGGATCTGAACCCAAGCCCATGAGAGTGGCGTGACCCCACGAGGTCCCCTCGTGGTAGCGTCCGTCCGGCCCAGGCGGAAGGACGAGTCCGGGGCATTTACCTTGACACCCCATTTTTCCATGACGTAGAGTGAGCGCCATCTCGGGGCGGGAGCCGAAAGGAGTCTCCATGGGACGCTGGGCAGTTCGGCGGGCGCTCTATTCGGAGCGACGTGTCTCCGCATGGCGGGGGTTCCTCTGCGGGCTTCTTCTCCTGATTGCCGCGCCCGCGCCGCAGATCGCCGCCCAGCCACCCATCCGCATCGGCGAGATCAACTCCTACAGCGGCATCGCGGCCGGCTTCACGCTGCCCTACCGGCAGGCGGTGGAGATGGCGGTCGAGGAAGTCAACGCCGCCGGGGGGCTCCTCGGCCGCCGGGTCGAGGTCTTGTTCCGGGACGACAAGGGGAACCCGGCCGAGGCCGTCAAGCACGCGCAGGAACTCCTCCTCGCAGAGAAGGTGCACCTCCTGGCCGGGACCTTCCTCAGCAATGTGGGGCTGGCGGTTTCCGACTTTGCCCGGCAGAACAAGGTCCTCTTGGTCGCCGCCGAGCCTCTCAGCGAGGCCCTGACGTGGTCCCAGGGTCACCGGTACGCCTTCCGGGTGAGGCCCAATACCCACTCCCAGGGGCGGATGCTGGCGGAACGGGCGGCCAAGCTTCCCTACAAAAAATGGGCGGTGATCGGTCCGAACTACGAGTACGGCCGCCGCGCCTGGGAGACCTTCTGGGCGCGCCTGCGGGAGGTGAGACCGGACGTGCAGCTTGCGGGCGAGCACTGGCCGACCCTGGGGAAGATCGAGCCCAGCGGGTACGTCACCGCCCTCCTGGGCCAGCAGCCGGAGGCCATCTACGTCTCGCTCTTCGGCAGCGACTGGATTGCCTTCGCGCGCGAGGCGGGCAAGCGCGGGCTCTTCCAAAAGGCCTTCTTCGTCGGCATCCTCCTGGGGGAGCCGGAGTACATGGATCCGCTCAAGCTGGAGGCGCCCGAGGGGATGCTGGTCACCGGCTATCCCTGGTACGACATCCAGGCGCCGGCCCACAGGGAGTTCGTGAACAAGTTCATCCGCAGGACGGACCGGACGCCGGTGGTGGGGAGCCTCGTGGGCTACATCACGTTCCTGTCCATCTTCGACGCCATCCGGAAGGCGGGGGGCACGGAGACCGAGAGGTTGGTTGCCGCCATGGAGGGCCTGAAGGTGGAGACCCCCATCGGCCCCATCACCTACCGTCCCTTCGACCACCAGTCCACCATGGGCGCCTGGGTGGGCATGACGAAGCTGGATGCCAAACGCGGCGTGGGCATCATGGTGAACTGGGAGTACGTCCCCGGCGAGAATGTGCTCCCGTCCGAGGCCGAGGTGCGCAAGATGCGGGAGGCGTCCAAGTAGGCCCCCGCGCACGCCGGGCCTCTCGCCCCCGACCCTTGATCCCTGATCCCACTTCATGTCCCTGTTTATCATCCAACTGCTGACCGGGCTGGCCAACGCGATGTTCCTCTTCCTGGTCGCGTCGGGCCTCTCGCTGATCTTTGGGGTGACCCGGATCGTCAATTTCGCCCACGGGTCGCTGTACATGCTGGCGGCGTATTTGACCTACACGCTGGCCACGGTGCTGCCGCTGGGACCCGCGGGCTTTTACGTCGGCGCGATCCTCGCCGCCCTGAGCGTGGCCCTGCTGGGTGGCCTCATCGAGGTCTGCCTCCTTCGCCGGATCTACCGGGCCCCGGAATTGTACCAGCTCCTCATCACCTTTGCCCTCGTCCTCGTCATCGGAGACGCGGTGCGGTATGTCTGGGGCACGGAGAACAAGGTGGGGCCCAGTCCCCCGGGCCTCTCCGGCTCGGTTCCCATCCTGGACCAGCGCTTCCCGACGTATGATCTGGCCATCCTCGTTGTGGGGCCCGCCGTCGCGTTGGGGCTGTGGTGGGTCCTGCAGCGGACCCGGCTCGGCATCCTGATCCGCGCCGCCACCTCCGACCGGGAGATGGTCGGGGCCCTGGGCGTGAACCAGCGCTGGCTGTTCACCGGCGTCTTCGCCCTGGGGGCATTCCTCGCCGGGCTGGCCGGGGCGCTCCAGGCGCCCCGGGTGGCCCTCACCACGGTGATGGATGCCACCGTCATTGCCGAGGCGTTCGTGGTCGTCGTCATCGGCGGGATGGGCAGCCCCTTCGGCGCGCTGTTCGGCGCGGTGCTGGTCGGCCTCTTTCAGGCCTTCGGCATCCTGGTCCTGCCTCGCGAGTTCCATCTCGTACTGAGCTTCCTCGTCATGGCCGCCGTCCTCGTGTTGCGGCCCCGGGGCCTTCTCGGAAGGCCCGAGGCGGCGCTCCGGACCCCGGAGCCGGTCGTTGGACTACCTGCTCCAGGTCCAGGCGGGCTTCCGCGCTGGGTGGGGGTGGGCCTCCTCCTCGCCCTCCTCACGCTGCCGCCTCTGCTGCCGCCCTTCTATGTGTGGGTGCTGGTGGAGATCCTCGCCTTTGCGCTCCTGGCCGGGAGCCTGCAGCTCCTGGTCGGAACCGGGGGCCTGATGTGCTTCGGCCATGCGGCCTACTTTGGCCTGGGGGCATACGGGGCGGCCCTCCTGTTGAAGCAAGCGGCCTTCCCCATGCCGGCGGCCTTTGTGCTGGCGCCGTTCGTGGCGGGCGTCGCCGCGTTGCTCTTCGGGTTCTTCTGCGTGCGCCTGACGGGTGTGTACTTCGCCATGCTGACGCTGGCCTTCGCGCAGATCGCCTTCGCCGTGGTCCACCAGTGGTACGGGGTCACGGGAGGTGACAACGGCATCCTCGGCGTGTGGCCGCCGGCCAGCCTGGCGACGCCGCTCCGCTACTACTACCTGGCCCTGATGGCGGCGGCCGTCGGCCTGTTCCTGCTGCACCGGGTGGCGGGATCGCCCTTCGGCTATTTGCTACGGGCGGCCCGGGACCACGCGGGCCGCTGTGAGGCCGTCGGGGTCAACGTGCGCAGCCACCAGCTGCTCGCCTTCGGCGTCGCCGGCCTTTTCGCGGGGCTGGGCGGGGCCATCTTCGTCTTCCTCAAGGGGAGCGCGTTCCCCGATTACCTCTCGCTGCCGGTGTCGGTGGAGTCTCTGGTCATGGTACTGTTGGGCGGAATCCACACCCTGGCCGGGGGGCCCGTGGGCGCGGCCGTCTACATCGCCCTGGACACTGTCATCACCAAGTACACGGACTACTGGCAGGCGGTGCTGGGCGGGATCCTGGTTCTTCTGGTGATCGTCTTTCCGCATGGCCTGGTCGGTGTCCTGCATGATCGGCCGGCGTGGAGGCGGGCGGGCCGTGGCTGAGGCGCCCATGCTCGAGATCCGTGACGCGTGGAAGCGCTACGGCCGGGTTGCCGCGGTGGCCGGCGTGAGCCTGCATCTTCCCCGCGGGGAGCTGCGCGCCCTCATCGGGCCAAACGGGGCGGGAAAGACCACGCTCCTCAACCTGGTGACGGGCCAGGTCGCCTGCGACCAAGGCGTCGTGCTGTGCCGGGGAGAGCGGATCAACGGGCTGCCACCCCATCGGATCTGCCGACGAGGGATCAGCCGTACCTTCCAGATCACGGCCACCTTCGGCAGCCTGACGGCTCTGGAGAACGTCCAGGTGGCCCTCCTGGCCTGCCGCGGGCGGAGCCGGGACCTCTACTCCCGGGCGGCACCGCTCTTGCGAGAGGAGGCCCGGGACCTGCTCACGCAGGTCGGGCTGGCCGACCAGGCGGACAAGCGCAGCGCGACGCTGGCCCTCGGCGATCTGAAGCGTCTGGAGCTGGCCATTGCCCTGGCGAACCGGCCCGAACTTCTCCTCTTGGACGAACCGACGGCGGGCATGGCCCCCCAGGAGCGGATGGAGCTGATCGCCCTGGTCGTGGGCATCGTGCGGGATCGCCGTCTCACCGTGCTCTTCACCGAGCACGACATGGACGTGGTCTTCGCCGCCGCCGAGCGGATCGTAGTCCTGCACCAGGGCCAGGTCATCGCCGAGGGCAGCCCTCAGGCGGTGCGGGACAACCCTGAGGTGCAGGAGATCTATCTCGGCGGACTCCGCTGAACCGGGCGCGCAGCGGGTCCAGGCCCGCAGAGACGCCGGAGAGCGTCCTATGTTGGAAGTCCTCGACTTGCACGCCGCCTACGGTCCAAGCCGCGTGCTGTACGGGGTGAGCCTGCGGGCGGGCTCGGGCGAGGTGGTAGCCCTCTTGGGCCGGAACGGCGCCGGCAAGTCCACCACCTTCAAGGCCATCATGGGTCTCCTCCCCCCGTCGGCCGGCCGGGTGATCTTCCGCGGGGAAGACATCGCAGGGCAGCCGGCCCACGTCATCTGCCGGAAGGGAATCGGGTTCGTGCCCGAGGATCGGCGGATCTTCCCCGATCTCACCGTGCGGGAGAACCTGGAGGTGGGGCGGCACCCCGGCGCGAACGGGGGGCCAGCCTGGACCGCAGAGCGCGTGTTCAGCCTGTTCCCTGCCCTGAGAGAGCTGGAGCGTCGCCGGGGCGACAATCTGTCCGGCGGCGAACAACAGATGCTGGCCATCGCCCGGACCCCTGTGGGGAATTCCGCGGCCCCCCCTGCGGGCCAGCCGTCGGAAGGCCTGGCCCCGCTCGTCCTCCAGCGGATGGCGGAGCACATCCTGCGGCTCAAGCATGAGGGCATGACCATCCTGCTGTCGGAGCAGAACCTGCGCTTCGCCAGCCGGGTGAGCGATCGGGCCTATATCCTGGAGAAGGGCCGCATCCAGTTCGAGGGACGCACGCCGGATCTCATGGCCACCCCCGAAGCGTTGCGCCGGTACCTCATGGTCTGACCGAATGCGGAACACCCAAAGGGTACCCGAATGGGGAATGCGGAATCGTTCGGCAGCCCAAATCAGTTGAATCGGGTTGCCTCAGCCCGCGCCTATTCATTCCAAATTCCGCATTCCGCATTTGAGGAGGCGGCGTCATGACGCCGACCCGCGTGGCCTTGTTCACGACCTGCCTGGTGGACCTGTTTCATCCCCAGGTGGGGGAGGCCACAGTCCGCCTCCTTCGTCGTCTGGGTCTTCGCGTCAGCTATCCCGAAGGCCAGACCTGCTGTGGACAGCCGCTCTTCAACAATGGCTTCCATCGAGAGGCGGCGCGGATCGCCCGGCAGACCATTGCCCTGCTGGAGCCGGCCGAGTGCATCGTCGTTCCTTCGGGCTCGTGCGCCTGCATGCTGAAGAACGAGTACCTGCACCTCTTCCACGACGACCCCGAGATGCTGGAGCGGGCGGCGAGCCTGGGGCGCAGGACCTATGAGCTGTCGGATTTCCTGGTGCGGGTGCTGGGCCGGGAGGACGTGGGGGCGTCCTTCCCCGGGACCGCGAGCTACCACCCCTCGTGCCACCTGCTGCGCGGGCTCGGGGTCACAGATGCGCCGGGCCGGCTGCTCCGGCACGTCCGGGGCCTGACCCTGCGGGAGCTGCCGGCCGCAGAGAACTGCTGCGGGTTCGGCGGAAGCTTCGCGGTGAAGTTCGCGGAGGTCTCCAACGCCATCCTGCAGGAGAAGATCCGCAACATCCGGGCCACGGGTGCCGAGGTGCTGGTGGCCAATGACTGTGGGTGCCTCATGCAGGTGGGTGGCGGCCTGCGTCGAGGGGGCCACCCGGTACGGACCCTTCACCTCGCCGAGATCCTCGCGGGAGACGGAACCGCAGATGCCTTCGCCCCGAGCTCAGGCCGAGGGGAACGCAAATGAACGCAAA
>CAZNWB010000044.1:0-26961 GCA_964576535.1 uncultured bacterium
GGAGGGCGCCGGCGGCGGCCACGCCCCCGACATCATCAAGATCGTCTCCTACCCGCACGTCCTCACCTCCTCCACCAACCCCACGATGCCCTACACCGTCAACACCGTGGAAGAGCACCTGGACATGCTGATGGTGTGTCACCACCTCTCGCCTCGGATCCCCGAAGATATCGCCCAGGCCGAGGCCCGGATCCGCGCCGAGACCATCGCCGCCGAGGACATCCTCCACGACCTAGGCGCCGTGAGCATGATCGGGTCGGATTCCCAGGCCATGGGCCGGGTGAGCGAGACCATCATCCGCACCTGGCAGACGGCCGACAAGATGAAGCGGCAGCGGGGCCGATTCCCCGAGGAGCGGGGGGACAACGACAACGTCCGCGTGAAGCGGTACGTCGCCAAGTACACGATCAACGTGGCCATCGCCCACGGGATCGCGGAGCACGTCGGCTCCCTGGAGGTGGGCAAGCTGGCCGACATCGTGCTGTGGAAGCCGAAGTTCTTCGGGGTGAAGCCCGAGATGGTCATCAAAGGAGGCTTCATCGCCTACACCGCCATGGGAGATCCCGGCTCCACGATCCCGACGCCGCAGCCGATCATCGGCCGGTACATGTGGGGGGGGATGGGGCGGGCCAAGCAGTCCGTGTCTATCTCGTTCGTCTCCCAGGCGGCCTACCAGGCCGGCGTCCACAAGAAGCTGGGGTTGCAAAAGCAGGTGATCCCCGTGCGGAACTGCCGCACGCTGGGCAAGAAGGACATGATCCACAATACCGCCCTGCCCAAGGTGGAGGTGGACCCCGAGACCTACGAGGTCCGCGCCGACGGCGAGCTCCTCACCTGCGAGCCAGCCAGCGTGCTGCCCATGGCGCAGCGGTATTTCCTGTTCTAGGGGCGGGGCTCTTCGAGGGCTGCATCCAGTGATCCTGAGACTGACGAAGCCGGACCAGTGGCGATGATCGTCGTCGAGGCCATCGCAGGGAACCTGGGCGAGGACGCGCGCCTGCGTGATCTGCACCAGCGGTGCCAGGCGGCGGGCCGCGCGGAAGCAGTGGAGCTCACGCCGCTGGAGGCGCAAAAGGGTCGGCTCCGGACCGTCACCGACAAGGGCACTCCCCTCGGGTTGAGCCTCGGCCGCGGCACGGTCCTGCGGGACGGGGATGTCCTCTTCCTGGACGAGGCGGAGGAACGGATGATCGTGGCGCGGCTCAAGCCGGAGGAGGTGCTGATCATCACCCTGAAGCCCGCCGCCTCCCCGGCGGAACTTCTCCGGGTCGCCGTCCAACTCGGCCACGTCCTGGGCAACCAGCACTGGCCCGTGAAAATCGAAGGGACGTCGGTGTATGTCCCGGTCTCCGTGGATAAGAAGGTGATGGAGACGGTCCTGAAGACCTACGACCTGCAGGGCATCGAGTATCGATTTGAACAGGGCAGCATCGGGGTCATCTCGCGGGTGGTCCCGCACGCACACCCCCACCCCCATGAACCTCACCACTGAGGGCGACATCCCGTCCGGGGCAGAGGGGCCATCGGCCCGCGCTTCCGCTGTGGAGTTCCTGAACGCCCTGCAGGTGTCCGATTCCTTCTTCCCCACGGGCCGGTACACGCTGTCCCATGGCTTCGAGGCCTTCGTCCAGGCCGGGCTGACCTCCAAGGAGGATCTGGAGGCCCTTCTCCGGGACTACCTGGAGAACGTCCTGGGCCCGGCCGACGGTGTGGCCCTCTCCCACGCGCACCGCGCCGCCGAGGGACGCGACCTCGGACGCCTCTTGGAGGTCGACCGCCGCCTCCTCGCCATGAAGCTGATCCGGGAGACCCGCGAGGCCTCGCGGAGGGTTGGCAGGCGCATCCTGACCACGGCGATCGCGCTCAACCCCGATAGCCTGCTGGTGGAGTATCGGCTCGCTGTAGATGCGGGCGCCTGCCCGGGAAATGCGGCGGTCGTCCTCGGGGCGGTGGCGGCCGCCCTCGGCATCGCGCGGCGGGAGGCCCTGCTGATCGAGCTCTACACCTTCAGTACGAGCCTCCTGGGGGCCGCCATGCGCCTGATCCGCCTCGACCACGAAGAGGCCCAGCGCATCCTGGCCCGGCTGCAGCCACTCATGGTCCGGGTGGTTCAAGTGAATATTGACAAGTGCCTGGAGGAGATGCGCGCCTTCGCCCCCCTCATCGACATCATGGGGATGGCGCACGAGCGAGCTCGCATCCGGTTGTTCATCAGTTGATCTCCGATTTTCGCAGCCCGCCAGCGGTCATTTGCGGCGGCGGATGGGCATCCGGGCGGGCTGCGAAAATCGGTGGTGAGGAGGACGGCAATGGCGAAACGCATTCCACGCATTGGTGTCGGTGGCCCTGTCGGCTCAGGGAAGACGGCCCTCATCGAGAGCGTCGTCCCCCGCTTGATCGCCGACAAGCACAAGGTCCTCGTGGTGACCAACGACATCGTGACCGTGGAAGACGCGCTGCACGTGAAGCGGACCCTCGCCGGGATCCTCGACCCGGAGCGGGTGCTGGGGGTGGAGACGGGGGCATGTCCCCACACCGCCGTGCGGGAAGACCCGACGATGAACCTCGCCTTCGTCGAGGAGCTGGAGACCCGCTTCCCGGATTCGGATCTCCTCTTCCTGGAGAGCGGCGGGGATAACCTGACCCTCACATTCAGCCCGGCCCTGGTGGACTACTTTATTTACGTCATCGACGTGGCGGCCGGGGACAAGATCCCCCGGAAGAACGGCCCCGGCATCACCCAATCCGATCTTTTGGTGATCAACAAGGTGGACCTGGCACCGCATGTGGGAGCCAGCCTGGAGGTGATGGCGCGGGATTCCCAGAAGATGCGGGGCGCCAAGCCGTTCCTGTTCACCAACTGCATGACCAACGCCGGCATTGACGCGGTGGTGGCCCTCATCAAACGCGAGGTCCTATTCGAGGAGGTGGCGCCGGCGGGTCGGGAGTAGTGCCCGGTGAGCATGGAGGGATCCCTCAGGCTCGAATTCGCCTCCCGGGATGGCGTCACCGAGATCGCGGACCGGTACCAGCAAGCCCCGCTGCAGGTCCAAAAGGTCCTCCATCCGGACGCGGCTTTTCCGGGGATGGCCTGGGTCTATATCGTCACCGTGACCGGAGGGATCGTTCAGGGGGACCGGCTGCGGACCGAGATCATCGCCAGGAATGGCGCGCAGATCCACCTGACCACGCCGGCCGCCACCAAGATCTACCGCTCGCCGGCGGGTCCCTCCTCGCATCGCCTGACCATCCGGGCCGGGGCGGGGACCTACGTCGAATACCTCCCGGAGCCGGTCATCCCTTTTCGTGGCGCCCGGTTCCTCGAGGAGGTGACCCTGGTCGCCCATCCGACGGCCACGTTGGTGTACGGGAGCATCCTCAGCCCCGGCCGGGTGGCCATGGGCGAATCCCACGCCTACGACCTCTACTCCTCGCGGGTCACAGCGGAGGGAGAGGGCGGCGGCCTGGAATTCCTCGACGCCACGTACCTGACGCCGGCCACCATCGCCCCACAGCGGCCCGGGCTTCTTGGGGGGTTCGGCATCCTGGGCGCCCTTCATCTTTTGACGGGGAAGGTACCCGCACGCGAGTTCAGCGACCGCCTTCACAGCCTCCTGCAGGAGCAGGGAGAGATCCTGGCCGGGGCGAGCGAACTCCCTTGCGGCCGGGGCGTCACGCTGAGGATCTTAGGCCGGCGTGTAGAACCGGTGTCCGCCGCGATGCGGACGGTTGTGGCTGTGGCTCGCGGATCGATCCTGGGAGGGGGTGATTCTGGCGGGCGAGGCGCCCCCACGAGGTAGCGACCTGGAGGTCAATCTCGAGTCCCGGCTGATGTTCAATCCGCAGCCCGGTGCTGTCCGGCCGGCGGTACCGCCCCCGGAGGCAGGCGGGCATGGACAACCGGATCAGGCGCCGGACTTCTCTGTGAAGCGATGGATATCGGACTGATAGTCGAAACGGAGGGTGGCCACGCGGGAATCCTCGATCCGGCGCACGTCGAGCTGCACCGCACCGTGGGCCTCACCAACGGTGGCAAAATAATCCACCGGCGGCTCGGACGAGATAGCCCGGTTGATCGTTCCGGCGATCACCAACGCATCCAGATTGTCGGAAAGCTCTCGGAGGCCAGTCACCACAGCCTGGAGGGACTTCCTGTCCCGGGCCATCTTTTCGATCCCATCCACGGCGACCAGGCAGGTGGACGTGCCGCCGGATTCCAGCAGTTGCCGCCCCATGTCCTTGACCACCTCTAGGTCCGTTTCTGCATCGGCCTCCACGACAAAGACCCTCTTCAGCCAGTCCGCGGCTTCCCGCCCGTTCCGTTCCACCCGCTCCCATTCCGGTGAGCCCTTCTTGATCCGCCCTTTCTCGATTTCCCTGGTCGGGACCCCCGACAGGCGGGCGAGGGTCCGGACGCGCAACGCGGCCTTCGAGAGTCCGAAGGAGAGATAGAGGCAGGGCAGTTTCGACCGGATGGCGATCTGATCGGTGAGCTGCTTCAGGAACCCGCTGAGGCGGTCATGCTCCTGGTCGACCAGGAGCATGAGGCCCGGAGACAGGCCGCCCATGGAATCATCCAGTCCGGCGAAGCCTGTCTCGAAGATGCGCCCCTGTTTGGCCGCCACCTCTTGCAGGTAGGAGGACCATTCGTCTCCTTCGGACGCCAGCGCGCTCCTGGGGGCCGGGCGAGGCCTGGTGGGCCTTTCCGCTTCGGGCGCCAGCCTCCGGCCCTCGGGTGCCGCCTTGGTCGCAGCAACCGCTTCCCCGCCGGGCGCTCCCACCTCGCCCCTCCGCGCAGCCGCAAGCGCAGCAGCCTCGAGCCTTCCGGACGACCCCGGGGAGGTCTCGGAGGCCGGTGCAGCCGGAGCAGCCGGAGCCACCGGAGCGGGTGCCGGCACGGGCGGTGCCAGCGAAGCTGGCGCGGGGGCCTCGGCCGCTGCCTCCGTAACGCCTGGCGACGCGCCGCCGGCCCGCTCCTTCAACCGGATGACCCACTGGCCCAAGTCGGACAGCGCAGGCAAGTCCCCGCGGAAAAGGTCCTCCAGGAAGAAGCCCTCCGGGAGCTCCACCGAGCGGTTGAACAGCTCCTCCTTGATGCTGGGCAGGACGATGTAGTCGCCCCGGTGGTGCATCTCGAGGAGGATGCTGAAGAGGGCCTTGTGGATCGGGAAGTAGAAATCGTCCCTCGTGACAACGTCCAGGATCTTGTCCTTGTGACCGGATCCGGGGGAATTGATGGTGAGGCAGAGGGTCTTCAGGACCGCTGACTCGAGCGAAAGCAACTCCTTCAGACTCGCTCCGCTGGGCCGCTCCCGCTTCAGGGCCATGTTCCCTCCTCTCGGCGTCCTGCGTGCTCCCACCCGACCTCCGCTGGCTGGGCCCAAATCCCTTCTAGCCTCTTACCAGACGGCTCAGGGCTGGTCAAGCGTTCCGGCAGGTTCACCCGGTCCGGCCGGGTTGGATCGGTCGTCCAGCCCCCCGGAGCGTATGCTACTCAGGGCGTGAGCCCTCCCCAGGAGGTTTCCCGGGCACGGAGACGCCCAGCGCTTTGATCCGCTTGCGCAGCGTATTGCGGTTGATCCCCAGCAGTTCGGCAGCCTTGACCTGGTTGCCCCCTGTGCGCCGGAGGACCAGTTCCAGGAGCGGCCGCTCGACGCAGGAGACGAAATGGTCGTGCAGGCGACCGTCCAGGCTGCCCTGGAGGAGCGCCAGTTCGGCCCGAATCCACTCCGCCGGGAAGGGATTCGGGGGCCTGGCCGCCTCCGGCACGCCGACCGCATGGCGAATTGTCTCTGGAATGTGATCGGGAAGGATGAGGCTCGTGGTGGCCAGGGCTGACGCCCGATTCACGACGTTTTCCAGCTCCCGGACATTGCCCGGCCACCCATAGGCCAGGAGCAACTCCCTGGCCTCAGGTGAAACCACCTTGGGCGCGGTGCGCTGCTCCTGGGCGAACGCCGTGAGGAAGTGCGCCACGAGGGTGGGGATGTCCTCGCGCCGATCCCGCAGGGGGGGAAGATGGATCGCCACCACGTTCAACCGGTAAAACAGGTCCTCGCGGAAGGCCCGCGAGACCACGGCGGCCTCCAGATCCTGATTGGTGGCCGCAATGATCCGCACGTCCACCGGGATCAAGCCCTCTCCCCCCAATCGCTCGATGTATCGCTCCTGCAGCACGCGGAGCAGCTTAGTCTGGAGGCTGGGGTCCATATCCCCGATCTCGTCGAGGAAGATCGTGCCGCCCTCCGCCTGCTCGAAGCGGCCGCGCCTTGCCGCCAGGGCCCCCGTGAAGGCGCCCTTCTCGTGGCCGAACAGCTCGCTTTCCAGGAGCTCGCGCGGGATGGCCGCGCAGTTGACCGGTACGAAGGGACGCCCCTTCCGCCGGCTGTTTTCGTGAATGGCCCAGGCGACCAGCTCCTTCCCCGTGCCGCTCTCCCCCCGGAGCAGGATGGTGAGATCGGTCCCGGCCACCTTGCCCACCGCCTTGAAGACTTGCTGCATGGCGGGGCTGCCGCCCACAATGCTCCCAAGGTCGACCCTCCCCTCCACGGTCTGGCGGAGGCGGGCGACTTCCTGGACCAGGGCCTGCGCCTCGAGCGCCTTCTGCACCAGCAGCAGGACCTCGTCGGTGTCGAAGGGTTTCCCGATGTAATCGTAGGCCCCGTGCTTCATGGCCTCCACCGCCACCTGGAGAGTCCCGTAGGCCGTCATCATGATCACGGGGAGGTCCGGCCGGCGCTTCCGGATCTCCCGCAGGAGTTCCAGGCCGTCCTGTCCCGGCAGGCGGACATCCAGGAGGACGAGATCCACGGCGGGGTCGCTGGCCGCCGTGAGGCCAGCGGGACCATCGGCCGCCAGATCCACCCCGTAGCCGGCTTGCTCCATCGCCTTCCGGAGGGCCCAGCGGACGCTCTCCTCGTCGTCCACGACCAGGATGTGCTTGTCCGTCATGTGCGGCCCCCCGCCTCATCCGTCTGGATCGGGAGGAGGACCCGGAAGGTGGTCTCCTCGCCCGCCTGGCTCTGCACCTCGATGGCCCCGCCGTGTTCTTCCAATATGCGCAGCGAGATGGAGAGCCCCAGGCCGGTCCCACCGTCCTTGGTCGTGAAGAACGGGGTGAAGAGCTGCGCCTGCACCTCGGGAGACATGCCGGGGCCCCGGTCCCCGATCTCCACCACGGCGGCGGGGCGACCCCCGCACTGCGGGGCAACGCGCTCGAACCGGGTCCGCACCGTCAGCTTTCCTCCCACGCCTCGCATGGCCTCGATCCCGTTCCGGACCAAGTTGAGGAACACCTGCAAGAGGCGCTCCGGATCCCCCGCCACCGCGGGCAACCCGGGATCATACCTCCGCACCAGGCTCATCCCTCCTGCCTGTATCCTGGAATCCTCCAGGCGCAATGCCTCGTCCACGATCTGATGCACGTTGCAGGACTGGATCCGGAGCGGACGCTGCCCGGCGAAATCCAGGAGGCCATCCACGAGCCGGTTCAAGCGGTCCACCTGTCGGATGATGACCCCCGTGAACTCGGACAGGCTGGGCGGGAAGTTCGGTTCCTTCTGCATCAGCTGGGCGGCCGCCCGGACGCCGACCAAGGGGTTCCGCACCTCGTGGGCGACGCCGGCCGCCAGCACACCCAGCGCGCCCAGGCGGTCGGACCGGCGCACCTGCTGCTCCAGGTCCCGCACCCGGGACAGATCGCGCAGAACCAGGACGACGCCCCGCGTCTCCCCGTGCGGGTCGCTGACCAGCGAGGCCACGGCGCTCACCGACAGGTGTGTCCCATCCGCCCGGCTCAGGCTGGCGTCGAAGTCCGCGTGGCTCCGCCCGACCTCGACCGTCCTGGCCACCAGATTCGCGAGCGGCCTGGGAAACACCTCTCCGATGGGTCGCCCCGCGATCTGCGATCCCGAAACCTTGGTGAGTTCCTCCGCCGCCTGGTTCAGCGACACGACGCGACCGCCCGGGTCCAGGATGATGACGCCATCCTGGAGGCTGGAGAGCAGGTCATCATAGTACGCGCGCAGCCCTTGCAGGACGGCGGCCAGCTCGGCGTTGCCCTTCTCCAGCTCGGCGACCCGTTCCCGGAGTCGCACATTCTCCACGTCCTGGTCCATGCCTTGATCTTCGCCTCGTCCTCCCCTATCATGCCGCAGGATGGGGCAGGTGCCCTGAGAGGAGTCAGGACGATGACGGCTTCCCGCATTGAGGCCCTGAAGGCGATGCTGACGCGGGACCCCGCGGACGGAACGCTTCATTATATGCTGGGCAACGAATACTTCAAGGGGCAAATGGACGAAGAGGCCGTCGCGGCGTTTCGCCAGTACCTGACCCTGGTGGACGATGAAGGCGCGGTGTATCGGATGCTGGCGCAGGCGCTGGAGAGGCTGGGAAGGGTTGACGAGGCGCGGCAGGCGTATCAGGATGGATTGGCGGCGGCGACGCGGCATCGCCATCAACCCATGATCGAGGAGTACACCCGGGCGCTCCAGGACCTGGGGTGAGAGGGGTCTCCGCCGCTCCGGCTCCCCGGTTCACCGTCACGATCGCGTCCCACCGGCCAAACATCATGATGCTGTCCGCCACTCCCGGGATGCTCCGGATCTGCCCGACGGCGTTGGCCTCTAGTCCCGGGGCCAACCGCACCAGCACGTGCGCCCTGGTCATGCCCCCCTCCCTGCCCAGTTCCGGCTTCCTCTGCGCGCGGCCACCGCCTTTTTTCATCACTGCTTGCCCGTGTTGAGCGCTGTCTCTGGTCCCGACTTCTAATTTCACACGGGTACAAATCTGCGCCTTTATCGCAGACGGCCGCGCGGCCCGTCAAGCGAAAAGCCGTCTCGTCGATTTCCTGACATGGGTCGGATGGACAGGACGTCTCCTCGTCGGATGGGGGCCAACCTCACCTTGACAATCGTCAAAGGTGCATGCTACACAGTGCGCGGATGTTTCTTGTGCAGTGTCATCCACCCAAACCATGAGCCATCCACTCGACGCCATCTTCCACCCCAAGAGCGTGGCCGTCGTCGGCGCGTCCAACGCGCCCGAGAAGTACGGCTACATCATCCTGAAGAACATCCTGGACGCGGGCTTCGCCGGCGCCGTCTATCCCGTGAATCCCAAGGCGACCGAGATCCTCGGCCGTCCATGCACCCGGAGCATCGCCGAGCTGCCAACCGGCGTGGACCTGGCGGTCATCATCATCCCGGCCAAGGCGGTGCCCCAGGCCGTGGCGGACTGCGGCCAGCGGGGGATCCAGGCCGCCATCATCATCAGCGGCGGCTTCGCCGAATCCGGTGAGGAGGGCGCCGCCCTCCAGCGCGAGGTCGTGGAGGCCGCCCGGCGCTTCGGCGTCCGGGTCGTCGGCCCGAATTGCCAGGGGGTCAACAACCCCCACCACGCCCTCTGCGCCTCCTGGCCGCTCCTCACCCTCAAGGGGGACATCGCCGTCATCTCTCAGAGCGGGACGGTGGGTGCCGCGCTGATGGACTGGGCCTCCCAGGAGCAATTGGGCTGCTCCAGCTTCGTGAGCATGGGCAACCGCTCCGACGTGGACGAGACGGACCTGATCGATTACTTCGCCCAGGATTCCCACACCCGCGCCATCGCCGCCTACCTGGAGGGGGTCAAGGACCTCGCGCGCTTCCGCGAGGTGGCCGCGCGCTGCGGCAAGCCCATCGTGATCCTGAAATCGGGACGCACGGTGGAGGGCCGGCGCGCCGCCGAATCCCACACCCGGTCGCTGGCCGGCCGGGACGAGCTCTACACCGCCCTGTTTCGCCAGCTCGGCATCCACCGGGCGGATACCCTGGAGGACCTGTACGACGCCACCAAGGCGTTGGCCTATCTCCCCAGGCCGCGGGGCCGCCGCGTCGTGACGATCACCAGCTCGGGCGGCTCCGGCATCCTGGCCACCGATTGGGCCGAGTGGTCGGGTCTCACGATCGCGCCGCTCCCCGGCCCCGTCGCCGCCTCGCTTCGTGGCATTCTACCGCCCCATTGTATCGTGGCCAATCCTCTGGATCTCACGGGTGACGCCAACGCCGTGCTGTATCGTCAGGTGGCGGATGCCACCGCGCCGCACTTCGACTACCAGATCATCATCTTCGGAGATCCCATCCTGCAGGCCGCCGACGTCATCACCCCCGGCTCGCCCCAACTCGTGATCTTCCTGGGTGGGGCCGAGGTGGAGCGGCAGGAGCGGCTTCGGATGCACCAGAAGAAGGTGCCGGTCTTCCCCACGCCCGAACGCGGCGTCCGCGCCCTGGCCCGCCTGTACGCCTTTGACGGGGTCGCACCGTGACCGCACCTTCCCCCGCCACACCCGGCCGCTGGCTGCCCGAGCCCGAGGTATTTCGCCTGCTGGCCACCTACGAACTTCCCGTCATCCCCCATCGTCTGGCCGCCAGCCCGGACGAAGCGGCGGCGGCGGCCCAGGAGCTGGGATTCCCCGTCGTCTTGAAGATCGTCTCGCCCGACATCATCCACAAGAGTGATGTGGGCGGGGTCGTGCTCAATGTCCCGACCCCGGGCGAGGCCCGGACGGCTTTCACGCGCATCCGGGAAAGCGCCACGCGGCACATGCCGAATGCCGTAATGGACGGCGTCATGGTGGCCCGGATGGCGGCCCCGGGCACCGAGGTCATCTTGGGCATGCTCCGCGATCCCCAGTTCGGGCCCGCGGTGATGGCCGGTCTGGGCGGGGTCTTCGTCGAGTTGTACCAGGACGTGGTGTTCCGACTCCCGCCCCTCACCCCGCCGGAGGCCCGGGCCATGCTGATGGAGCTGAAGGCCGCCCCGCTGCTCACCGGATACCGGGGCCAGCCCCCCCGCGACCTGGATGCCCTGGCCACGTGCGCCTCCGTCGTGGCCCGGATCGCCGCGGAACACCCCGAGATCCAGGAAATGGACTTGAACCCCGTCCTCGCGTACGAG
Organism: uncultured bacterium; assembly: GCA_964576535.1. GTDB lineage: Bacteria > Methylomirabilota > Methylomirabilia > Methylomirabilales > 2-02-FULL-66-22 > 2-02-FULL-66-22. Next base: position 10,933 of record CAZNWB010000044.1, read on the forward strand.
CGGGGGTGCGTGATCGTGGACGCCAAGATTCTGGCACGATGAAATCACCCACTGGAGGAGAAGAAGCATGCGTGAATTGCAAGGGCTGGCGCTGGTAGCGGCCCTGTTGACCCAAGGCTGCGCGGTGGTGGCAGTGGGGGCAGTCGCAGCCGCGGCCGCCGGGGTAACGTACACGATTCTGGGGACGGCGGAAAAGACCTACAACGAGGAGTACGACACGGTGGTCGCCGCACTCCAGCAGGCCCTGGCGACCCTGGACATCAAGACCGGAAACATCAAGAAGACGGAGGAAAATAACCAGGTCGTCGTGACGGAGATCGAGGCCTTTGCCCGTGACCTCACCATCCGCATCACCATCGACCGCGTCACCGACAAGGCCACTCGCGTCGTCGTGGACGCCACCAAGAAGTATCTCGTCAAGGACGCCGCGACCGCCGGTGAGATCCTGATCCAGACCACCAACAACCTGCCCAAGAAGTCCTAGACCCGGATGGGTGGCCTCTGGGGTCCAGGGACCGGCTCTCCGTCCCGAATCCACTACGCCTGGGTTATCGTCGCCCTGGGCCACCTGCACGTGCTTTCCGCCCTGGGTCTCGCCCGGTTCGGATACACCATGATCCTGCCGAGCATGAAGGAGGGGCTGCGCCTCACCTACGCGGAGACCGGGTGGCTGGCCACGGGAAATTTCATCGGGTACCTCCTCTCCTCTTTCCTCGCCGGGCTCCTTGCCACCCGCTGGCCGCCGCGCCGCTTGATTCCCATCGGCCTGTTGTGCCTGGTGAGCGGCCTGGGTGTTACCGCCCTGGCCACCGGGTTCGGGGCCGCTCTTGCGGCCCGCACCTTCACCGGACTGGCCAGCGGCGCCGTCAACATCCCGGCCATGGTCCTTCCCACGCTCTGGTTCGCCCCTCACCGGCGGGGGATGGCGGCCGGCATCCAGACCGGCGGCTCGGGCCTGGGGCTCATCCTGAGTGGGCTGTTCATCCCGGTGATCATCCGACAGTTTGGACCGGAGGGGTGGCGCCAGTCGTGGCTCTTCCTCGCAGGGCTCGCCGGGGTGGTGTGGATCCTGACCGCGGGCTTCCTACGGAACCGGCCGGAGGATGTGGGCCTCTCCCCGTACGGCACGAGCCAGGCGCCGCCCCCGCCCCTCGCTGCCACACCCCGATGGCGGGAGGTCTTCGCCAGCCGGGCGTTGTGGGCCATGGGGGCGATCTATGCGTGCTTCGGCTTCTCCTACGTCATCTACGCCACCTTCTTCGCCGCCTATCTCACCAAGGAGGGCGGGCTCTCCCCGGCCGCGGCCGGCCAGCTGTGGAGCATGGTGGGCGTCCTGAGCCTTGGGAGCGGTCTCCTCTGGGGAAGCCTGGCCGACCGGATTGGAAAGAAATTCGGCCTGGCCATCGTCTTCGGGTTGCACGCGACGTCCTTCCTGACTTTCGCTCTCGCTCGGGCCACGCCGGCCTTCGTCGCATCGGCGTTGCTCTTCGGCCTGACCGCCTGGAGTATCCCTGCCATCATGGCGGCCGCCGTCGGCGACTACACCCGGACCCCGCTGGTCCCCGCAGCCCTCGGATTCATCACCATCATCTTCGGCGTGGGCCAGGCCATCGGCCCACCCACGGCAGGCTGGCTGGCCGACTGGACCCTCTCCTTCTCCGGGGCGTTCCTCCTGGCCAGCGGCGTGTCCGTGGTCGGATGCGTGAGCTCCCTCCTGGTGGGACCGCCCGCTGGGGCGAAAACCTGACCCGAACCCAAACAACCGATGTGAACCGCCAAGGCGCCATGGGCGCCAAGAACTTCCTGCGGGATTTCTCAAAAGGGAAGTGCACAGCGGTGCGTTGGAGGAGGTTGGTCTATCCTGGCTCTGAATCGTGCATGGCTGGCGCAGCGTGGCGTTCTTGGCGATCTTGGCGGTGAAATATTTGGAGCTGGCGGCGACCGCCCTCAGGCGAAGGCGCGGGGGAAGAGTCGGCGGGCGTTCTGCGTGGTCACCCGGGCGACCTCCTCAGGCGAGAGGCCCTTCAGGTCGGCTACCGCTTGGCAGGCGATCCGCACGTTCTGCGGCTCATTCCGGACGGCGGGGTCCGGTCCCAGCACGGGTGAGTCCGTCTCGAGGAGCAGGCATTCCAGGGGCACCTGCCGGACCAGTTTCTGCTTTTGCGCCGAGCGCACCACCGAGGGAGGGATTGAGAAGAAGTAGCCGGCCCGGACGCCTTCCAGCGCCGTCGAGGCCTTCCCGTCGAAGGCGTGCATGAGGACGCGGCGCGCGCCCCGCTCCCGCAGGAACGCGATGGTGTGACGCCCCGCCGACCGGGAGTGAACGTTCAGCGGCAGGTCCAGCTCGCTGGATACGGCGACGAATTTCGCCAGGATCTCTTCCTGGATCTTCCAGTCTCTCTCCGCTTTCACCACCCAGTGATCCAGCCCCACTTCACCCACGGCGACGAGTCGCGCGGCATGCCGCCGGACGAACGTCGCGACGGCCTCGGCCGCCTCCAGATCCAGGATCGTCGGATAGAGGCCTGCGGCCGGTTTCACCATGGGGTGTCGCGTCGAGAGGTCGAGAATCCGCTCGGCCTCCTCCAGCGTCTCCCCCACGGCCACGATGCCGCGCACGCCAGCCGCCTCGGCCCTCTCCAGGACCGCGGTGAGGTCCCCCGCAAAGTCCACGGATGTCAGGTGGGCATGCGCGTCAAAAAGCTCCACGGTCGACTCCCGCAGGAAGCTGAAACGCCCGGGTGCTGGGAGGCTTGGAGGATCAATATCTGAAGGGCGTACGCAGGTACGACAGTACGAATGTACGAGCGGAATCGAAATTCGGCCCTTCTCGCTGCCGTACTTTCGTACCTTCGTACCCTCGTACGCTCGTCTTGGGTCGAGAGCGATCCAGCCTTCTAGCGTCCCAGCGTCCCAGCCAGTCGTTCGGCGCGCTCCACCATGCCCCGGATCTCGTCGAAGCCCTTCTGCCAGAAGGACGGGTCGTGGAAGTCCACCCCCAGCGGTTTGAGGAGGGCCTCGGGCGCCTCCGAGCCCCCTGCCTCGAGCAACTGGAGGTATCGGGGAACGAAAGCGGCACCCTCTTCCTTGTATCGCCGGTACAGCGACAGCACCAGGAGCTGTCCGAACACGTAGCTATAGCAGTAGAACCGGCTGTGGATGAAGTGCGGGATGTAGGACCATCCCCACCGGTACCCCTCCGTCATCTCCACGGCGTCCCCATAGTAGGGGCCATTCGCCTCGATCCAGGTCTGGCAGATGGCGTCCGGGGTGAGGCGCCCACCCTTCCGGCGCTCGAAAGCCGCTTGCTCGAAGCGCGTCAGGACATTCTGCCGGAACACCGTGGCGCAGGTGTCCTCGATCTTCCCGCAGAGGAGGGCGAGCTGGACTCGCGGCTCTGCCTGCACGCGCAGCAGGTGATCGAAGACCAGGAACTCTCCGAAGACCGAGGCCGTCTCGGCCGTCGTCAGGGGCGGATCGTAGTTCAGAAGCGTCTGTTTCCGGGCCAGCCACCCGTGCAGACCATGCCCCAACTCGTGGGCGACCGTCATCACATCCCGCAGGTTGTCGGTGTAGTTGCACAGGACAAAGGGATGGAGGCTCGGCGCGGGCGAGGCGCAAAACGCCCCTCCCCGCTTCCCCGGGCGGACTTCGGCATCAATCCAGCGGCGGTCGAAGAACTGCTGGGCGATCTCCCGGAACGTGGGTGAGAAGTCGCCGAAGGCCTCCAGCACGATATCCCGGGCACGGTCCAGGGAGCACGCGGGCAGCGCCTCGCCTACCGGCGCGTACTGATCGTAGAGGCCCAGCTTCGGCAGGCCGAGCAGGCGGGCTTTCAGCCGAAAGTACTGCTGGGCGATGCCGTAATTCTCCTCGGCCACGGCCATCATCCGCTCGACGGCTTTCTCGTCGATCTCATTGTCGAGGTGGCGTTCCGCCATGGGGTGGGGGAAACGCCGCAGGCGGTCCATAGTCAGGTGATCCTGGATCAAGGTCTCGTACACAGCAGTCAGCACCAGGTCGTGTTTCGACAGGACATCGAACAGGGTCTCGTAGGCGCGCTGTCGAACTGTCCGATCCTTGTGGTGGACCAGAGCCAGGACCTCACTCATGATCAGCGTGTCCGTCCTGCCATCCCGCTCGAGCGGGAAGCGGAGGCTGGTGGTGAGTTCCGTGAAGAGCCGCCCGAAGGCCCGCCGACCCGTGTTGTCGCGTTCGTTCAGGAGACGCTCTTCCGCCTCCGAAAGGATATGCGGCCGCTGCCGCCGCAACTGCTCCAGGTAGTGCCGGTAGCCTGCCAGGACAGGATGCCCCAGCAGGGACGCGGCCACCTCGTCAGCGAGATCCATCCATTCGAGCTCGAAGAACAGCACGAGATTGCCGATCTCGGTGGCAGCCAGCTCCACCCGCTCCCGCAGGTCCCGATGCTCCGGCCGGGAGGTGTCCGCCGCATACAGGAGATCGGCGAAGGTGCCAACGCGTTTCAGGTCCTCTTCGAGCGCCTCGAGTTCCAGGATGGCCGCCAGGAGGCGCTCCGGCGCCGGCCCGCCGGCGACGCGGATCGTCTCCCGGTACCGCTGGGCAAACGCCTCGGCCCGCCCCCGACAGTCCGCCAGGCCAGCCTGGATTCGCGGGTCGTCGTGAGAGGCAAACAGGTCGCCCAGATCCCACCGGATTCCCGCACTGCTGAATGTCTCGACGCTCACGCCGCGCTCCTCTCCATTCGCGCTCGCTTGCTGCATGGTTCCTCATTCTATGGGGCGAGACCCTGGAAGGCAACCGGGGAGGCGCGATGGGCCTCATTTCCCGTCCGGTTTTGGTCCGTGATATGGTATGGTGTCGCTGGGGTGAAAACGAGGACACGAGGAGGATCGTGGGCGACATCTCCGATGCGCTCCGGCCACTTCTGAAGCACGTCAGCCGTTCGTTTTCCCTGACCCTGGCCGTCCTGCCGCCGGCGCTGCGGGGCCCGCTGGGTCTGGCGTACCTCCTGGCGCGGGCGGCGGATACGATCACCGATACACGCCTCATCCCGCCGGAGGACCGGCTCCGCTACTTGGACCTGTTCCGGCAGGCGATCGACCTTCCCGTGGCCTCCCGACTCCACGAGATTTCGCACGCCCTGACCGGCCCGCAGCGCATTCCGACCGAGCGGGAACTCCTGGCGCGCCTTCCCGAGTGCTTCGGCGCGTTTACCCGCCTTCCCGAAGAGGACCGTCGGCGGATTCGGGACCTCCTGCGCACGCTCACCCACGGCATGCAGACCGACCTGCGGCGGTTTCCCGCTGAAGACGACAACCGGATTGTCGCTCTTGAATCCTCCGCGGACCTGGACCACTATACGTACTACGCGGCCGGGTGCGTGGGCGAGTTCTGGACGGACATGGCGTTGGCCCATTGTCCGGCCCTCCGCGGATGGGATGCGGCGGTCATGCGGGGTCGGGGGATGCGCTTTGGCCAGGGACTCCAGATGACGAATGTACTCCGGGATCTGGCCCATGACCTCCGGATCGGCCGCTGTTACCTCCCGCGCCAGGACCTCGCACGGGTATCTCTCGCCCCTGAGGACCTTCGTGATCCCGCGGCCCTCGCGCGCTTGCGCCCTCTGCTTCGAGAGCACTTGGGGCTCACCCTGGACCACTACGCCGAGGGCTGGGCCTACGTCCTGGCGATCCCCCCCTCGGAGATCCGGCTGCGGTTGGCGTGCGCCTGGCCGCTCTTCATCGGCCTCCGCACCCTCGAGCGGCTCCAGACGACCCCCGACCTCCTGGACCCCAGGGTGACCGTGAAAATCTCGCGGCCGGCGGTGTACGCCATTCTGCTTCGGTCGGTCGCAACCGTTTGGTCTGACGCTGGCCTCAACCGGTATCATCGGGCGCTGCGCGGCCGGGTCGGCCCGGCACCGAGCCCGGCGGGCTGAACGGGAAAACGGCTGGTGTCAGCACGGATCGCCCGCTTCGTGCGTGACGGGTGTGGAGCTCACGTGGGAGGCGCCCCGTGACGAGTGCGGCTTCCGCACGCGCGACTGACCCGAGGGAGGACACTGTGGATCCGGCGAACCAATCCCCGCGTATCATCGGGATCCTGGAGACCGTTCTGTATGTGGCCGACGTGGACCGCGCAGAGCGGTTTTACCGCGACGTGATGGGACTGACCCAGATCGGCAAGGAACCGGGGCGCCACGTCTTCTTCCGGGTGGGTTCCGGGGTGCTCCTGCTGTTCCGGGCCCAGACGACGCGGCAGGCCGGGAGCCTTCCCCCGCACGGGGCGGACGGAGAGATCCACGTGTGCTTCACCACCTCCCCCGCCGAGTACGAGCGGTGGAAGCCGCGCATCCAGGAGCACGGCATCGCTCTCCTGCAGGAGACCGAGTGGGCGCAGGGCCGGTCTTTCTATTTTCGGGACCCCGACGGGAACCTCCTGGAGCTGGCCAACGCCGATATCTGGCCCCCCGAGGATCGCTGATGCTCCACCGGGCCGCGCGATGTCCGCGCTGTGCCGTCACCTATCCGTGGGGAACGACGGTCTGCCCGGCCTGTCACGTGGGCTTGGACCTGGCGGGCGGCGGGTCTGGCGAACGGCCCACCAGGCTCATCTTCGAGACGTGGAACCGCCCGTCGGTGGATGTGGTCGTCTCCCTGCTGGAGGCGCACGGCGTTCCCTGCCTGGTGCGGGGGACCCACGACTCGACCCACTTCGGCATCGGGCCGGCAAACTTCTGGCGAGTGTTCGTCCGGGCGGCCGATGAGCCCCGCGCGCAAGACATCCTGGACGCGGAGATCGGCCGCGAGGAGGACGCATGAGTCCCGAATTTTCACCACGAAGACACCAAGACACCAGGTGAAGGGAATCAGGCGACTCGGCGCACCTCACCCAGAGGGTACCCGGTACCCGGCAATCAGGTGTTCCAAGTTGCCAGATTGCCGGATTGCCAGGTCGCCAGGTATTCTTGGTGCCTGCGAGGAAAATCCCTGACGCGGTGTGTCGTAGGGAGGGCCCTTGTGGCCCTCCGCCCTCGGAGGGGGACGAGCCCCCTCCCTACCGGCATCCGGGGAATGGGATTTTCATCCGTTGTGGTGACCGTGAGCGGTCATGACCACTTGGTGGTGGGATTGCACCGTCGGGAGAGGCAGGATCAGACTGTTTTGAGGTAGGTCACGTACGCGGCGTGATTCCGCTGCATTTCGGCTAGGCTGTCCCCGCCGAACTTCTCACACAGCACCCGCGTGATCTCGAAGGCCACCACCGCCTCCCCGACCACGCCGGCCGCCGGGACGGCCGTGATGTCCGTACGCTCCACCCCGGCCTTGCTGGCCTCCTTGGTCACGACGTCCACGGAGGCCAGAGGCTTGTACTGCGTGGAGAGCGGCTTCATGGCCGCCCGGATCACAATGGGCTGGCCGGTGGTCATCCCGCCTTCCAGTCCGCCCCCGAAGTTCGTCTGCCGGTGGAAGCCCTCCCTATCCACATCCGCCTGGCCGGGGACCTGCTCCGCGGGCCCCCGATAGAAGATCTCATCCATCACCTCGAAGCCGAAACGCCGCGCGGTCTCAAACCCCAGGCCGATCTCCACGCCCTTGATGGCCTGGATGCTCATGAGCGCCTGGGCCAGTCGCCCGTCGAGACGCCGATCCCAGTGCGCGTAACTCCCGAGGCCGACCGGTGGGTTCACGACCACCACTTCGAAGACGCCCCCCAGCGAGGTGCCCTTGGCGCGGGCTTCGTCCACCCTGGCCATGATCGCCCGGGTGGCCTCGGGATCGGCGCACCGGACCGGCGACTCCTCGGCCCGAGTCAGGATCTCGCCCGGGGTCAGCTCCTCGGTCTTGGCCCGGATTCCACCCATCTCCACCACGTGGCTCAGCACCTGGATTCCGAACGCCTTGAGGAGGCACTTGCAGACCGCGCCGACCGCGACGCGCGCGGCCGTCTCCCGCGCAGAGGCACGCTCGAGGACATTCCGGAGGTCCCGGTGGTCGTACTTGAGGCCCCCGGTGAGATCGGCATGCCCCGGCCGGGGGCGGGTCATGGGGGGTTTCTCCTGGTCGGCATGGGCGGCCTCCGGTTCCGGGGCCATGACGTGCTTCCAGTTCTCCCAGTCGCGGTTCCGGATCTGGAGGCTGATCGGGCTGCCGAGGGTTTTCCCGTGCCGGATGCCCCCGAGGATCTGGACCTCGTCCTGCTCGATCTGCATCCGGCCCCCACGACCGTAGCCGCCCATGCGCCGGCGCAGCTCGGCGTTGATCTCGGCCGCGGTCACGGGGACGTTGGCGGGCATGCCTTCCAGGATGGCCACCAGGGCTGGCCCGTGCGATTCCCCGGCCGTGAGGTAGCGAAGCACTTCGGACCTCCTAGCTGGCGGTTCGTCCGGGCCGGCGTCGCCGTCCCCGGCGAGAGATCATACCCTGCTACCGTGCCCCCCATCAAAAGAAAAAACGCACCCCGCCGGGGACCCTTTGGGTGGGCGGGGTGCGTTCGATGGGCTCGGGGGGCTCTTGGCTCAGCTCAACCTCGGCTCCTCCAGAATCGTCGGGGTCAGGAAGATCAAGAGTTCCGTCTTGTCGTTCGGTCCAACCGAGTGGCTCTTGAACAGCCACCCCAACCCCGGGATGTTCTTCATCCACGGGAGTCCGGACTCGGTCACGGTGTCCGTCGTCTGCATCAGGCCGCCGATGACGATCGTGGAGCCGTTGGAAACCAGCACGTTGGTGGTCGCCTTGCGCTGGTTCAGCACGAAGGCGAAGCCGCCCTGGAAATCAATCCGGTCCCCGGGGAAGGTCCGTTCCGCCTCGATCTTCATGGAGACGCGCCGGTCATTGGTGATGTGGGGGGTGACCTTCATCCGGATGAAGGCGTCCTGGAACGCCACCACCGTCCGGCCCGAGCTGTCCACGGTGGTGTAGGGGACCTGGGTCCCCTGCCGGATCTCCGCCTCCAGGTTATCCAGCGTGGCCACCTTGGGCGCCGAGAGGGTTCTGACCCTGCCCTCGTTCTCCGCGGCCGTGAGGCGGACCTTCAGGAGCCCGTTGGCTAGGTTCCCAGCAACGATGCCCAGACCCGCCACGTTGGTGCCCGAGGCTGGGAAGGCGATGGCGAGGGGGACGCCGGCGATAGAGGCGGGAGCGTCCAGGACCGTCCCGCTGCTGGAGGTGAAGACACTGGTGGGCGTCAAAGCCTTCCCCGCCGCCCCGCTGGCAATGTTGGTGTTAAATGCCAAGCCCCACTCGATGCCGAGGCTCTGGGAGAAGGTCCGGGTCGCCTCGACGAGCCGAGCCTCGATCAACACCTGCGGCGTGGGGATATCCAGACGCTTCAGGAGGGTTTCCATCTTGGCGATGGTGGCTGTGGTCTCATTGATAATCAGGGTATTCGTCCGGTCATCCACCACCACGCTGGCATCGGTCCGGCCGAGGGTCTTGAGGCGATCCAGGTTCTTCACGACCTCTGCGGCCTTGGCGTAGTTGACCGCGACCACCTTCGTCACCAGGAGCTCGACCAGTTTTTCCTGGACGATTGTCTTGGCTGCCTCCTGCTTTGCCTTCTCCCGGGCGTCACGCTCCGCTGCAAGCTTGCTCTGGGGCGCCACCCGGATGATGTTCCCGTCAATCTCGTACCCCATGTTGTTGATCTTGAGGATCACGTCCAGGGCCTGCTGCCACTCGACGTTCACCAGACGGACCGTCACCCGCCCCTTGACATCATCGCCGGAGACCACGTTCATGCCGCTGACCTCGGCAATGGTCCGGAGGAGGTTATTGATGTCGGCGTCCTTGAAGTCCATGGACAGCCGACCTGTCCCTTGCGTGCCGGCAGCCGGGGGAGCGGCTCCAGGTGCCGCACCCGGCGTGGGTCCCGGTGCGACCGGGGGCGCGCCTTGCGGGGGCGCCGCCCCAGGGGGCGCCGCGGCTACCAGCGGCGAGAGGAGCTCCACCAGGATGGCCGACGCGGTCTGCTGCGCATCGTACCGCGTGGGGCCTCGGAGATCGGCCGTTACCCGCACGACTGGATTGGGCGCCGGGCTAAGCTGACTCGCCTGGAGCCGGTTGAGCGGTGAGGCCACCTGGCGGAGGTCCAGGGTTCGGGCGTCCGCCGGCGCGATTTCCGCGCCTGCGATGTCCACCACAAGTTGCAGGGGGTCGGTGGATTCCGTGACCTTGTAGGTGAGTTTGCCGCTGGTCCCGATCACAATCCGTTGCCGGCCCCGAACGCTCTGCAGGTCAAACCGCGTGACCTTGCCGGTGGGGACGGCCGCCGCGCCGGGGGCACCCGGTGCCGCGCCGGGGGCCGCGCCCGCCGTGGTCCCCAGTTGGACCCGGAGCTGGTTGTCAACTGTGGTGATCTGATAAGGCACCGTCGCCTGCAGGTCCAGTACGACCCGCACCATCTTGACGGGCCGTTCGCGATACTGGGACGAGCGGATGGCGGTCACCATGGGCGGTCGCGCGGCGATCGGCTGGGGGATCGCATGCGTCGCGTTGGGAATATCCACGATCAGCCGGGGCGGATCGGACAGGGTGAACGATTCGTAGGTGGCGATTGGGCCGTCCGCAGCCACCGCCAGGATCAACCCACCCGTTCCGGCCTCCTGCGCCTCCACCGCCGTCACCTGGATCGGCCTGCTGGGAGCTGGGAGAGGAGGCGCGGGGGATGGCGCGGCCGCCACGGCCGGTGGCGCCGGCGGGGGCGCCGGTGCCTCGGTGGGGCGTGGCGGCTCAGGAACCGCCGGCGGGGTCGGCACCGGAGCCGGTGCCGGCGCGGCGACGGAGGGCGTAGCCGGAGTGGGCGGTGGCGCCGATGACGGCACCGGCTGCACCCCCGCCCTCTGGGCGGCGCAAGCGGCCAGGACGAGCGCCGCGGCGCCCAGGAGCGGCCCGCGCCAGGGGAAACCAGCGGAGACCCGCGTTTCCATGCGCTATTCCTCCTTCCTGAGGCGGAGCTCCACCAGGCGGGTCCGGACCTGCGGCAAGGGGCTCGGCCCCTTCACCTCGAAGGTCACGCTTTCCGGGGTGATCTTGCTCACCCGGGCGTCCCGGCCGATGGTATCGTTGACACGCAGAACATAGCCTTTGCCGTCGGGGGCTTCTACCAGGGCCAGGAACCCGCGCTGCTCCCAAATGATTCCCGAGAGCTTGATCTCGTTGACCTCCAGCGCTGCCAGGCCGACCTTCGGCCCGGTCTTGATCGCCTTCACCCTGGGCTCGATGAGCGGCCGGAATGGGTCCCGGCGCCCCCTGATCTCATACACGTAGGTCGGGCGCGCCGGCGCTGCGGCAACAGGGGCGGCCGGGTTGGCCTGGGCTGGCTGAGCCGGCCGGGGCAGAGGAGCTGGGGACGGGGTCGGGCTCCCCCCTCCCGAGCAACCGGTCAGGCCGAGGGGCACAACCACGAACAGGACAAGGGTCCACATCCACCCGAGGCCGAGTCCTGGGCCTAGGCGGTTGACCCCGCGCTGCGCGGCGACCCACCACTGGCGGGTGCCCGGTCCCCGGCTATTTGGCGGGCGCACCGGCCGATCCTCCCTTTTCGAGAAATGTGAAGGTCGTGGCCTTGAAGTCCGCGGTGATTGTCCGGCCTGCGCGCTGCTGCTGCTCTGCCAGCGGGCTGATCCGGAGGTCGGCCACATTCACGATCCGCTCGAGCTTGCTCACCCGATCCAGGAAGCCCCCGAGGGTGTGGTACTCCCCCTGCACCCGGATGTCGATGGGGACTTCCGCGTAGAAGCCCTTCTTGACGGGGGTCGCAGGGCGGAACAGCTGGAACTCCAGGCCGCTCTGCTGCCCCAGCGTGTTCACCTGGGTCAGGAGCTGGGGGATCTCCTTTTCCTCCGGCAGCTTGACCAGGGCCACCGCCAGCTGTTTCTCCAGGCCCTTGATCGCCTCCTCCAGCCTCGGGCGGTCGGCCGCGATGACCTTCTTCTGGTCCAGGTCCGCCTGGAGCTTCTGCAGGTCCCCTTCCAGCTTCCCCTTCTCCGCCCACAGGGGCATCATCAGCAGGTACACATACCCCACGATGATGCCGCCGCCGAGCAGGCCAATCAGCATGTACCGCTGCCGCTTGGGGATATTGGCGAAGTAGCCCTTCAGATCCAGTGCCATGGCGCGTCCCCCGCCTACAGTTTGCCTTCAATGACTTCGGCCGTGATCGTGAACCGCTCCATCGGGACTTCCTCGATCGTGGTCTTCTCCGAGATCACGAGGTCAACGTTGGTCAGCAGGTTGCCGGCCTTGCCCAGGTTGGTCATGAGGGTGGCCACGTTGAAGTTGGAGAACGCGACGCCGGAGATCTCCAGGCGCTTGCCCGTCCGGTTGAGGGTCGTGAGCCACACCTCCGTGGGCAGGGCCTTGCTCACCTCGTCCAGGAGCTGGACGGGCCCCGCTTGCGCCGCCACCAGGGTCTCGATAATCTGGATCTTATCCTCCAGCCGCTTCTTTTCGAGCCGGAATCGATCCACCTGCTTGGCCAGCTCGTCGAAGCGGCGGAGATCTGCCTGTGTCTGTTTGATGGAGGTTTCCAGGTGTGACACCTCGCCGCTCAGCCAGTACCACCCGAAGGCCATGGCCAGGAGGACCACCACGCCGCAGACCGCCCCGAGCATGACCTGGGTGTTCATGGGAGCGCCCTTGGCGCGCTCTTCCCTCGGCAGCAAATTGATCTTGATCATGTTACTTGTCTCCCGCGTGCCGCAGGGCCAGGCCCACGCAGACGGCCAGTTGCGGGGCGATGACCTTCAAGTACTCCGGGTCGTACTGCTTGGGATCGGCCTTCACGTGCCGGAGGGGGTTGGCCACGTCGCAGGGGATCTCGAGGTTCTCCGAGAGGTACTCCACCAGGCCCGGCAGCCGCGCGCACCCGCCGCTCAGCACGACCCGGTGGATCGTGTCGCTGTGGGAGGACGAGCGGAAGAAGTCGAAGGACCGGCGGATCTCGCCCGCCACCTCGGTGTTGACCATGTCAATGGCCGGGCGGGCGTCCTCGAAGGTTCGGCCGTCCACCTCCCCGCCCAGCTTCAGGGCCTCCGCCTGCTCGTAGCTGAGCCCGAGCATCTTCTGGATGGATTCCGTGTACCGGTTGCCCCCCAGGGCGGAGTCCCGTGTGAATTCCGACATCCCGCCCTGCAGGATGTTGATATTCATCACGGCGCCACCCAGATTGACCAGGCCCACCACCTGCTCCCGGTCCGCCTCGTAGGCGATCTCGAAGGCGTTCTGCAGGGCAAAGGCGTCCACGTCCACCACCACCGCAGTCAGCCCGGCGGTTGAGATGATGGACAGGTAGTCGTTGATGATGTCCTTCTTCACCGCCACCAGCAGCACGTCCATCTCGTTGGAGCCGGGAGTCGCGCTCTCCAGGATCTGGAAATCCAGGTTGACGTCTTCGATGGCGTAGGGGACGTACTGCTCCGCCTCGAAGGGGATGTTTTCCTCCAGCTCCTCGGGCTTCATCCGCTGCACCTTGATTTTCTTGACAATGACGGAGTGCCCGGACACCGCCACGACGACGTCCTTGGTCTTGATTTGATTCTCGGTAACGATCTGCTGGATGGCCGAGATCACCGTCCCCGAGTCCATGATGACGCCGTCCACGATGGTCTCAGGGTGGAGAGGCGCAATCCCGAGGCGGAGAAGCTCATACCCCCCTCGCCCCCCCTTCAGCTGAACAGCCTTAACCGAACTTGCCCCGATGTCGAGTCCAACCGTTTCCCGCTTTTTTCCCAACCGAAACATGGCAGAATCCTTTTTTGTGTGAAACTTACATGCGCTGGCTCACGTGCATGCGCTGGCTCTTAACGACAACCCATTGATTTGTCAAGTAAAAAATACTTTCGGGTACGTACGACACAAGGAATAGTGGTGCTCGCGGAGACCGCCCCAAGGGCTTGCCTGCTGTGGGAGAACCGTATCGCCACGCAACTTTTGCTTTGACCCGTCCCGATCACGAATCCTGGCTGGCCGGAACCAGGGACCGTGCGTCCACCGATCGCCGTGGGGACTCCGGCTCCTCTCGGGACATGACCCTGAGGAACGCCTGCACCACGTTGGGGTCGAACTGCCGGCCGGAACCTTGCTTGATGACGTCGATTACCCGTTCCGGATCCATCCCGGGACGGTACGGCCGATTCGAGACCAAAGCATCATAGCAGTCGGCCACGGCAAAGATCCGGGCACCCAGGCTGATGGCCTCGCCGGCGAGCCCGTCGGGGTACCCGGTTCCGTCAAACCACTCGTGATGCTGCAGCACGATGGGGATGACATCGGCGTAGGGGGCGATGGGCTCCAGGATGCGCGCACCGATGCGGACGTGCAGGCGCATCTGTTTGGCCTCGTCCGGCGTCAGTCGCCCCGGCTTGTCGAGGATTTCTGGGGGCGTGCCGATCTTCCCGATATCGTGGAGCAGACCCCCCCGATGCAGGCTGTCCAGTTCTTTCTGGGAGAGTCCGAGGACGCGAGCGATCCGAAGGGCCAGATTCGTCACCCGCTCGGAGTGCCCTGACGTCCAGGGAGACTTGGCGTCAATGGCGCGGGCCAGGGCGGTGAGCGTCCCCCAGTTGAGCTCTGCCAGCTCCTCGACCAACCGCGCGTTGGAGAGGGCCACCGCCACCTGGTCACCCAGCTGGCGGGCCTGTTCCAGGTCGTCCCCACTGGGCACTGTTCCCGTCCGGTGCCCCAGGGCGATGATCCCGGAGAGCTGTTCTTTCAGGAAGATGGGCAGGACCAGGAAAGATGTCATCCCGCGGGCCGCCAAGGGGCCCAGATAGCCTGGGAGGGCCCCGTCGGGCACCATCAGGCTCTCGGGGTTTGCCTGGAGCCTAGCGATCTCTTCTGGAGACAGCCGGACGGCCTCGATCACGCTTGTCCCCCTGGGTCCGCCGTCGCCGATGTACGTCCGGCCCGCGGATGGGGCCTTGGCATCCAGGAGAGTCACGGCCACCCCATCGCACCGGAAAACGTCCCGCATCCGGCTGAGCAAGGTATCCACGATCTTCCCGGTATCCAGCGTCCCGAGGATGGCTTGGTCGATCTCCGCGATGGTGCTGAGCGCGTGAAATTGCCGCCCCAACTGGCCGGCCATGACATTGAAGGATTTCGCGAGGTCCTCGAATTCATCGCCGCTGTTCACCGTCACCCGGGTCTCGAAGTCCCGCTGGGCTACGCGGGTGGTCCCCTCCTGGAGCTTCTCGAGGGGGACGAGGCTTCGCCGGATCTGGCTCACGCTCAGGAGCAAGACCACCCACAAGGCCAGGAGAATGACCAGGGCGAAGATCTTCTTGAACTCGTCGACGGGGGCCAGCACGGCGGCCTTGGATTCGCTCAGCACCACGGTCCACTTCGGGATGTGAAACCTCGGCCGGAGGAAGAGCGACCAGTAGCTGACCAGGTAGTCGTCCCCCCCCTGCGACCATTCGAACTGGCCCACGGCGGAGTCAGCGGTCTTTTGCCCAACGTGGGCGGCAAAGGACGCCGGGAGGGCCGGCGAACAGAACAGTGGTCGGCTCGACTGATCCAGGATGCACAATTCCGTCAAGGAGGGCAGGGCGCCTTCATCCACCGTGCCCCAGAGGTATGGGGTATTGATCTCCGCCACCAGGACCCCTCGCCGGGGATCCTGGGGTTCGACGAGCAGGCTCATGAAGACGCGCACCGGAGTCCCAGCGCGCGATTGGCTGGAGATCAGGGTCTTCCCGGACGCGAGGTGCTGCCGCTCCGCTGCGCCGAACTCGGCCACACCGGGCGCGCGACCAAAGACCGGACGCTGCCGGCCGGCATCCGTGACAAGCGTCAGACCCTGGAATCGCGTCGCCAGATCTTCGGCGAAGCGTTCGGACGGGGCCCGGGTGCCCACGACCGTCTTGGACGCGACCAGCCGCATTTCGCCTTCCAGGAACAGCAGCCGCTCGTAGATGGACTGTCCGACGGCCTTGGTCGCCTGGCGCAAGCGGCCCCGGCTCTGCCGGTACAGTTGATCCGTCACCTGGCTGAAGGAGAGGATCGCCAGGGCGACGATGGGGAGGAGGGCGCAGACGACGAACAG
>CAZNWB010000045.1:0-20044 GCA_964576535.1 uncultured bacterium
CGCCGGCCTGTCACGCCGGAGGTCGCGGGTTCGAGTCCCGTCGGCCCCGCCATCCAATCCCTTGAAGCCACCCATACGGGTGGCTTTCGAGTTTATGGCGTACTGGGTCTATATTCTCCGAAGCGAATCTACAGGCCAGTACTATGTCGGCCATACTAACGACCTCGATGATCGCCTCCGCCGGCACAACGAGGGACGCACGGAGGTCAATAAAGGCCGCGGTCCCTGGCAGCTCCTCTACCAGGAGGGGTTCCCAACGCGGCAGGCTGCAGTCGCCCGCGAACGGGCCATCAAGCGCCAAAAGAGCCGCCGGTTCATCGAGAGACTTTGCGCCTCTAGGCAGGTCAGTTAGACCGGTCCGCGCCGCTCGCGCGGACAGGTCGCGGGTTCGAGTCCCGTCCCGCTGCGCGGGATCTCCGCTGCTCTTCGATCGGCTCCGTCATCCTCAGAACCCGCGAGGCAATTCCCTGATTGATCCCCTTTCTTTTCAAGGAGGGCACGCACTTAGGCCCTTTCAAGAGGGGCCAACCTCAGTCCGGTAGACTAAGACAGGCTTTCCTATGCTTGGAACCCAACGAGAAGCTGAAGTCCTTTTCCTTGAGATACCTCGGGTATGTGATTACCTTACTATGTAAGATCAAATCCAGAGGGAGGTTTCGCAATGCGCACAACCCAAACGTGGACAGTTTCGCTTCCCCCAAGGCTAATCAAAGAGGCCGAGCGCGTCGCCAAGGAAGAAGACCGAACCAAGAGTGAGCTGGTTCGGGAGGCCTTACGCATGTACATCGAGGAACGGCGCTGGCGGAAACTCCAACGCGAAACTGCTAACAAAGCGCAGGCGCTCGGGATCAAGACGGAAAAGGATGTGGATCGCCTCGTTCATTCAGTCCGCAGGTGATTCGCTGCGATAAGGTCACTGGAGGCAAGGAGGATCTCCTTCCCTTCCGTTCATACCGGCGCACCAAGATTGTCACCCCAGCTCAACTCCTGGATCTCCTCTGACCTCGCAAGCTCCTCTTGCGGCCACGATCCCCTTCCGCCCCTCACGCGATGGCTCGGCCGCCGTCAACCTGCAGGGTCGTTCCCGTCATCGAGTCCGAGTCGGACGATGCCAGGAAGACAGCCGCCCCTACGAGATCCTCTGGACCCATGACCCGCCCGAGGGGAATCCGGGCCACGCGCAGCTTCAAGAAGCTCTCGTCCTCCAGGTCCTTGCGATTGATGTCCGTCCGCGTGAGGCCCGGCGCCAGGGCGTTGACCCGGATCCCGTGGGGGGCCAGCTCCAGTGCCATGCACTTCGTCAGCATGGCCACCCCGGCCTTGGAGACACAGTAGGCCGTCATCCGCTGGGCCGGAAAGCCTGCGGCCTCCGACGAGACGTTGATGATCTTCCCTCGGCCGCGCACCTTCATCCGGATGGCCACCGCCTGTCCAACCAGGAAGTATCCCTTCAAGTTCACGCCCAGCATCCAATCCCAGTCCTCCTCGCCCAAGTCCAGAAAATAGACGCGTTTCTGCACCCCGGCGTTGTTGACCAGGACATCAATGGGGCCCAGCCGCGTCTCGATCTCCTCCACCATGGCCTGCACCTGGGATCGCTGCGAGCAATCGGCCCGGACTGACAGGGCCCGGCGTCCCAGCCCCTCGATCTCCCGGACCGCGCTCTCGGCCGCCTCAGCGTGGCTGACGTAGTTGACCGCCACGGACGCCCCCTCGCGTGCCAGACCTACCGCGATGGCCCGGCCGATGCTTCTGGATCCGCCGGTGACGAGCGCTACCTTTTCCCCGAGTTTCACCCTGGTCCCTCCTATCTGCGATAAATCCAGCGGGTCATACGGCTAGATGCATCTCGATGAATGAGGCGTCTATACCTTTCCCCGATGGGCAATGTCAACCCCGATCCGAAAATAGCGGAGACACCGAAAGCCTCAGGGTCTGCGTGACATCGGAGGCTTCAATTCCAACTAACCAGGTTCTCCAGGCGTCTCAAAGGCCTGTGGCAGGGGACGCAGGGCGATGCTCGCGTCCGCTCCATCCGCTCATTGAAATCCCGCTGGCGATCTTCGGAGTTTCGGATCGGGGTCAAGCCAGGCGCGTTGCATGTCCGTTATATGAAATACGACCCCAGCGGTCCTCGACCTGATGCACCGGGCTTGCTCTCGGCGCTGCACCCGGGAAAGGATGCCTCCGCCGACAGACTTCCTGAGGAGCTCTGAGTCCCATTTCCCGGAGGAAACGGAATGCCGAAGCGTCAGGCGCGTCAATTCGTCAGGTGGACCGTGGCGGGCGGCGTGGCGGCGTTCTATGAGAAACGGCCGCCCAGGTTCAAGGAATGAGAAGAGGTGTTGCTGTGGGATGGGCTATCGGGTAAGCTGCCCCATGGCCGGACCGGGCACGCGGTCTTTCGGGGTCATAGACAGCCACACGCATGATGTCCCGCTCTCGCGGAAGCTGCCAGCGCTTTTCAAGCGCCCGGCAGGAACCTTTCCGGCGGCCGGTCCGGACCTGCAGCGGATGGAGGCCGCACGGCTCCCCGACCTGATCCAGGACATGGACCGGGCCGGGGTGGCGGCCAGCCTGGTGGTGCTGCACGAGGAAACGGACGAGTTTTTTCGTCTGGCCTCGGAACACCCGGGGCGACTCTTCGGCCTGGCCTACTATGACTCCCTCGATCCGGGGGCGGGACTGCAACGGGTCCGGGCGCTGTGCGACGGATCCCCCGCACTCGTCGTGGGTGTGACCACAGCCTACGGCCACTTCCGGCAGGACCCGCGCCTGAAAGAGTTCGCCCCGCTCTACGAGTACTGCATCGAGCGGGGCCTGCCGGTCCAGATCCACCTGGGGACCGATCCGGCTTCGGAAGACGGTATCCGGCCGACAGCCGTGGGTGTTTTGGCGAGGACCTATCCAGGCTTGAGGCTTGTGTGCCGTTTCCTCGGCCGAGGGCCATACCAGATGCCCGAGATCCTCCGGCCGTTCTCCAATCTCTTCTTCCAGGTGGATGGCCTGGGAAGAGCCGAACCGGGTGGAAATCAAGCGGCGGGAGACGTCCGGTCCCTCGCGCGGACGGTGGGGAGCCACCGGCTGATGTTCGGCAGCGGCTGGCGGGGCATGGACCCGGACTATCCCCGCCGGCTGGAGACGATCCGGCAGCTCCCATGGTGGCAGCGACGAGACGTCTGCTGGCGCACCGCTGCCCGGGTATACGGTCCCCGGATCCTTGGAACTCCCTCCCAATCACAGCGTCCATCGAGGTGACACGATGCGCATCCTGCTGGCCTCCCCGGAAGTCGTCCCCTTCGCGAAGACCGGCGGCCTGGCCGATGTGGCGGGGGCTTTGCCCAAGGCCGTGGCCAAGCGGGGGCATGATGTTCGGGTCGTCCTGCCAAAGCACCGGATGGTAGATGCCGCCAAGTACGGACTGCAGCAGATCCTGGCCTCCCTGCCCGTCCCCGTGGCGGGCCGAACGGAGAACGCCAGCATCTGGCAGGGCCGCATCGGTCCCGTCCCGGTGTATGTCGTCGGGCACGACGGATACTTCGACCGGGAGGCCCTGTACCAGACCAAGGACGGCGACTACCCGGACAACGCCGAACGCTTCGCGTTTTTCTCTCGCGCGGTCATCGAGATGGCGCGGGCCCTGGATTTCGTCCCGGACATTTTCCACTGCAACGATTGGCAGACCGGACTGATCCCAACCTACCTGCGCACGACGCTCCAGAGCGCCCGAGAATTCCAGGCGTGTGGCGTGCTCTTCACGGTCCACAATCTTGGCTATCAGGGCCTCTTCGGACCCGAGGCCCTGGCCGTCGCCAATCTGGGGCAGGAACTCTTCAGCCCCTTCGGGATCGAGTTCTACGGCAAGGTGAACCTCCTGAAGGCGGGCCTGGTCTTCTCCGACCTGATCAACACCGTCAGCCGGAAGTACAGCCAGGAGATCCAGACGGAAGCGTTCGGCCACGGCCTCGAGGGTGTCCTGCGTGCCCGGGCCAGGGACGTCCACGGCATCCTGAATGGCATCGACTACGACGAGTGGCATCCCGGCCGCGATCCCTTCATCGCGGCAAAGTTCTCGCAGGATGATCTTGCCGGGAAGTCCGCGTGCAAGGCGGACCTCCAGCGCACCTTCGGACTGGCCGAGCGGCCCGGTGTTCCCCTGCTGGCGGTGATCTCGCGCCTGGCACCGCAGAAGGGCATGGACCTCGTGGCCGAGGCCTTGGGCGCGATGCTGGCCCTGGACACCCAGTTCGTTCTCCTCGGGACGGGCGATGCGGCGCTTCACAAGGCCTTCGAGGCCGCCAAGGCGCGCCACCGTTCTCGCATCGGGTTGAAGCTGGGCTTCGATGTGGCCCTCTCCCACAAGATCGAGGCGGGGGCCGACATGTTCCTGATGCCCTCCCGGTACGAGCCCTGCGGTCTGAACCAGATGTACAGCCTGGCCTACGGAACGGTCCCGGTCGTCCGGGCCACGGGAGGGCTGGACGACACCATCCAGCCCTTCGATCCGACCACGGGCGAGGGGACCGGGTTCAAGTTCGCCGGGGAGACCAGCCAGGCGCTCCTGGAGACGGTCCGGGCGGCCGTGGCCCTCTACCGGCGGACGGACCAGTGGCGCCGCCTGATCCAGAACGGGATGGCCTGCGATTTCTCCTGGGAGCGGTCCGCCCGGGAGTATGAGGCCCTCTACCAGGAGATCGTGGCTCGACGCACCGGACGCGCCTGAAGGCGGGTCAAGTGGTCAATTTGTCAAGAAGTCAAGTGGTGGTGTCGGAGCGGTGGCCATTCGCGTTCTACCCAATTGACGCATCGACCACTCGACACATCGACACCACAGAGGGGTGAGGCATGGGAACTCCCAGTGACATCGAGATCGCCAATCGGGCGACGCTTCGCCCTATCCAGGAGATCGCGGCCCGGGTGGACATCCCCGACGAGGAGCTGATCCCCTACGGCCGCCACAAGGCCAAGGTGCGCATCTCCGCCCTCATGGCCCGGCGCGACCGGCCGAACGGCAAGCTCGTGGTGGTCTCCTCGATCACGCCCACGCCGGCCGGCGAGGGAAAGACGACGGTGACGATCGGCCTCGGCCAGGCCCTGGATCGCCTGAAGAAGCGGGTGGTGCTGGCCCTGCGGGAACCCTCCATCGGCCCGTGCCTGGGGATCAAGGGGGGCGGGACCGGGGGCGGGTACTCCCAGGTTCTGCCCATGGACGAGATCAACCTCCACTTCACCGGCGACATCCACGCGGTGGGAACCGCCCACAACCTGCTGGCCGCCGCCATCGACAACCACATCTATCAGGGGAACGAGATCGGCATCGATTCCCGCCAGGTGCTGTGGCGCCGCGTCGTGGACATGAACGACCGGGCCCTGCGGCAGGTCGTCCTGGGCTTGGGAGGCAGGACCCAGGGGGTCCCGCGCGAGGATGGATTCCTGATCACCGCGGCCTCCGAGGTGATGGCGCTCCTCTGTCTCTCCGAGGACCTCCAGGACCTCAAGGCGCGGGTGGGGAGGATCCTGGTCGGGTTCAAGTACGACGGGACGCCGGTCCTGGCCTCGGAGCTCAAGGTCCAGGGGGCCCTGGCCGCCTTGCTGCGCGACGCCATCCACCCGAACCTGGTCCAGACTATCGAGGGGACCCCCACCCTCATTCACGGCGGCCCCTTCGCCAACATCGCCCACGGATGCAACAGCGTCATCGCCACCAAGCTCGCCCTGAAGCTGGGCGAGATCTGCATCACCGAGGCCGGCTTCGGCTTCGACCTGGGGGCCGAGAAGTTCTTCGACATCAAGTGCCCCTATGCCGGTCTCAAACCGGATGCCGTGGTCCTGGTGGCCACGGTGCGAGCCCTCAAGTACCACGGCGGCCTCCCCGTGAAGGACCTGGGTCGCGAGGACATCGTGGCCCTGGAGCGGGGCATGGGGAACCTGGAGAAGCACATCGAAGATATCCGGCTCTTCCACGTGCCCCTGGCCGTGGCCGTCAACCGCTTCACCTACGACACCGAAGCCGAACTCAAGTATGTCCTGGAGCGCTGCAAGGGCCTGGGCGTCGAGGCGGCCGTGACCGATGGCTGGGCCAAGGGGGGCGAAGGGGCGATCCCGCTGGCAGAGCGGCTGCTCAAGGTTCTGGAGACGGTGCCGTCCCAGTTCATGCCGCTCTATGACTGGAAGCTGCCCATCAAGGCCAAGATCGACCTCATCACCCGGAAGATGTACGGGGCTGCCGGGGTCTACTACACGAAGCCGGCGGAGCGCCAGGTCGAGCGGGCCGAGAAGCTGGGGTATGGCCAGCTCCCCATCTGCATGGCCAAGACCCAGCGCTCCCTGTCGGACGACCCGACCCTCCTGGGCCGGCCCCGGGATTTCGTCGTCACGGTGAGCGAAGTGCGCATCTCGGCCGGCGCCGGATTCCTGGTGCCCATCACCGGGGACATCATGACGATGCCCGGCCTGCCCAAGCGCCCGGCCGCAGAGCAGATCGACGTGGACGAGCAGGGTCGCATCTCGGGATTGTTCTGACCCTGTGGAGGAGGCCGATGGGCACGAGACTCCACGGCAAGGTGGCCATCGTCACGGGCGGGGCATCCGGCATCGGCGCCGCCACGTGCCGATTGTTCGTGAGGGAGGGCGCCCGCGGCGTCGTGATCGCCGACGTCAACGAGACGGCCGCCAAGGCGCTGGAAGCCGAGCTGGCGCAGTCCGGCACCAGGGTTCTGGTCCGGCGGCTGGATGTGACGCAGGAGGATCAGTGGATCGAGACGATGGGTGCGGTCGTCGCTCAGTATGGCCGGCTCGACGTCCTGGTCAACAACGCCGGTCGCGGCGGGCCGATAGCACGCCCGACCGTCGAGCAAACGACGGAGGAGGCCTGGGACCTCATGTTCGCCACCAACGCCAAAGGGGTCTTCCTCGGGACGAAGCACGCGATCCCGGCCATGCGGCGCGCCGGCGGCGGCTCAATCATCAATGTGATCTCGGTGTATGCGCTGGTGGGAAGCCCTCTCGGCACCGCCTACTCCGCCTCCAAGGGCGCGGCCCGCGCCTTCACGCGGACGGCCGCCGTGCAGTACGCTTCAGAGGGCGTCCGCGTCAACTCGGTGTTCCCCGGATTCGTCGACACGCCGATGACGCGCGACCTCCACGCGCAGCCCGGCGTCCGGGAAGAGCGCACGGCCCTGACGCCGCTCGGACGTCTGGCGGTACCCGAGGACATCGCCTGGGGTATCCTCTACTTGGCCTCGGACGAGTCCGGGTACGTTACCGGCAGCGAGCTAGTGATAGACGGCGGCGTGACCGCTCGCTGAGCCCGACCATTTAACCGCCGGTACCAACGGCGCCGCCGTTGGTGCGCCAAGTGCGCCAAGAAATCGCCCATATTCAAGCCATGATGCAGAGAGGCACTCCGAGGAGGCCAGGACCCCCTGATTCCGTGCTGACTCGGAATCTTTCAGAGCTGGCGTACCTTGGCGGTCTTGTCCCGCCGCTCCGAAGGAGTCCGGAGTCCTGCGGACTGGCGGGATTGGCGGTGAGATGTTCAGGATCAGGCGGGGCGAAGGATGCCGCGGATGCTTTCGAGGCGCGCGAACCCGTCCCGGAGGCCTACCTGTGCCTCCAACCCCAGGGCCTTCCAGTACTCCACGATCGCCTGGGCCAGGCACCGTTCGCTGCACAGGCTGGGGGTGCAGCTTACCGGGTCGCCGGGCCGTGGGACGACACCCCCACAGATCCGGCAGAGACCGGGAAAGTCATCGACCTGAGAATCAAGGCTCGCGCTGGCGCTCTTCTCTGCTTCCATTTCTATGCGGACGGACATGGCGCTCTATCCGGCGGGATCACCGGTCGTTTCCGGTGGACTGCACATTCCGTACGGTCACTGAAAAAGTCAGGGTCTCTCCGGCCAGGGGATGGTTGAAATCCGCTCTGCAGTCCTGCCAGTTCGCGTTCCAGGCCCGGGATGATCTGGCCCTGACCGAAATGGACGACCAGGGGGTCGCGTCCCTCTGGGGAGTCCACGATCTGCCCCGAGTCCAACCGCACCGTGTAGTCCATCGTGACGATCGTCCCCGGCCCAACCTTCATCTGGAGCGTCCCCGGCGTCCTCGTCCCCCAGGAAGCTAAGACCCCCAAAGACCCTAGAGAGTCTGTGGGGGTCTTACGCTGCACAAAAGCCGTATGGGTATCGGAGGTGAGCCATTCCGATCGAGGAACGGTAGGCGATGGAAGGCCTGGTGTCAAGCGATTTCCACCCCCCCCACGCATTCGTACTTCCTGCCCGACCCGATCCGGCAGGCATCACTAGGGCAGGCCGGCACGCGACAACGTGGCAGTGTGAGAGGCCTGAGCATGGCCCCATCTCGCACCAAGCCGGGAGGGGGGGCGGCGGTCAGGTTTTGCGGGCGGATGCGGGCGGGCTGCCTCGCCAGCTCACCACGCGTTTCGGGGTCAAACGGATCACCGGCCCCTGGCCGAAGTCGCGCATGGCGTGATACTGCGGGTATTTCTCGCGAAGCATATCCAGAGCCCGCTCCCGATCCTGCCCGGTCTCGAGGATCTCACTGCTGCCCATCACCAGGACATACCGCAGGCGGGCCCAGTCCTCTTCATAGTGGTCTATCACCAGGCTTGCCCGGGGGTTCTCCCACAGGTTCTGCAGGCGGCGGAGCCGCGCGGCCGCCACCCGCTTCGGTTTGCTGTCAATGGCAGAGTAGAAATACGTTCCGTCGAAGATGAAGCAGACCGGAACAACGTGCGGTTCCCCGGTGGCCGAGGCCGTGGCCAGCCGGGCCACCCGGGCCTGATGCAGGAACGCCCGATCCTCGGGAGATAGGCTTACCATGCCTGGATCCAGAAAGCGTTCGGTGGTTCGAGGCACCCACGCCATGGCGGTGGGCATCCACCGCGGTGCCGTGGGTCCCGGTGGTTCGGTGGTTCCCGGCCCGTGACGACCGGGCCAATGCACAACTGACAACGGACAACTGACAACCGATCAGCCGCCATTCCGGAGTTGACCGGTTGTCGGTTGTCGGTTTTCCATTTTCAATTGCTGCGGGCTAGGGCCGTCCCCGCACCGCAGGCCGCACGTCCTCCGCGAAGCGGTGCAGCTGCTCCACGATGGCATCCACGCTGGGCCCGGCAAAGTCGAAGATCAGGTGGCTGACACCCAGGCGCTGGTAGGTGCGGATGTCTTCGACAATCTGCTCCCGCGATCCGATGAACGGCGTCCGGCCTCCCGCGGTGGCGCCGTTCGTGAACTGGATGGGCGCCCGGAAAGACAGGGTGATTCCCTTGGGGTCCCGACCCGCTGCTTCGGCCTGGTCGCGGAGGTCGGCTGCCGCCTTGGCAAACTCATCCGGATACAGCCCTGCCGGGGGGCGGAGGCCGATGGGATGCCACCCGTCGCCGAGTCGGGCCGCCCGGCGGATGGCCGCGGTGGAATGCCCGGCAATCCAGATGGGTGGGTGCGGCTTCTGGACGGGCTTGGGATAGAACCGAACCTCCTCGAAAGAAAAGAACCGTCCCTTGTAGCTGGGCCACTCCTTCGTCCAGACTTCCCGCAGGATCCTGATGTATTCGTCGGTCACAGCGCCCCGGTCCTGGAAGGTGGGAAGATTCAGCGCCCGGAACTCCTCTTCCATCCATCCCACGCCTACCCCCAGGATTACCCGGCCCCGGCTCAGGACGTCCAGCGTGGCGATCATCTTCGCTACCAGCATGGGGTTCCGATACGGCAAGATCAGGACGCTGGAGCCGATGGCCGGCCGTTGCGTCACACCCGCCAGGTAGCTCATCACCGTGAGCGGCTCCAGGTAGTGCTGGGCCGCCTCCAGGTCAAGCTTCCCATCCGCAGCATAGGGGTACTGGGACAGCGTGGTTTTTGGCAGGACGATATGATCCGTGATCCAGATCGAATCGTACTGGTATTCATCCGCCGCCCGCGCCAGCCTGGCGATGGTCTCCAACGTTCCCAGGACCCCACGCGTGGGAATGGGAAAACCGAAGCGCATCCGAGCCTCCTCCAGCGCACGTGACGTCAGGAGTGGGTTCCCCATGGGTTCCGTGGGGACATTACGTTATCTGAACAGGTCGCGCTCGGCGGGGCGGACCAGGGATCGGGCGTACCCCTCGGCCGCGGGAAACGGGTACCCACGGATCAGCACGGCCGGGATGCGCTCGAGCTTGCCCATGAGCAGGCCGGCGGCGGCGGCCAGCTCGTCGGCGACGGCGAGCTCCGTCACCCGCAGCGTGTGGCCATGCGGGTCCTTCTCGCCGATGTAACTCACCAGGGGGCTGAGGCCGGCGACGCCGATGGCCACGTTCGTCAATCCCTCGCGCCAGGGGCGGCCGAAGGTGTCCGACACGATCACAGCGACTCCGGCGCCGCAGCGTTCCTCCAGGCCCTTGCAGAGGCGCGCCGCTGATCCGTCCGGGTCCACCGGCAACAGGGACACGCGGCCTTCCCCGGGAACGTTCGACGCATCCACCCCGGCGTTGGCGCAGATGAATCCGTGGGTGGTCTCGGCGATGATCATTCCCCGATCCATCCGGACGATCCGCCGAGACTCCCGCAGGACGACCTCGACGAAGCGCGGATCCTTGCCCCAGGTATCTGCGAACTCCCGGGCCAGCCCCGACGGCGCAAGGTCCTTGAGGGAAACCACGCGCCCCTCGGCCTTGGAGACGATTTTCTGCGCAACGACCAGAACGTCGCCGGTCTGCAGGCCGATTCCGCCTCGCTCGGCTGCCTGGGTGATGAGGCGAGGCAGGTCATCTCCCTCGATCACCTCCGGGATTCCCGGCAGCCCCACTACGGATAGGCCCCGACGGCCAGGAGCCGCCGAGGCGCCGGTCACCCCCAAGGCATCCAGGAAGGCGCGCGTTCTCGTTTCCCCGGGAAGCGCGAGGAAGGCGAGCAGATCCTCTGGCTCGTCAATATCCACGGCCAGGCGCGGGACCTCAAGCGCCGCCCAGGTGAGCCCCCGCGCCTGGGCGTCCGCCTGATGCTTGCGAAAGCTGTCGTATCCGAACCGCGACGGGATCGCCAGAGGTGGTCTGCGCCAGATGGCGTTGGTTCCCCGGCCGTCCCTGGATGGAACGAGCATAACAGCGCGGTCCGGTCCGCCTGCGGCGGACAAGACCGTCGCGATGTCCCCCGTCCGAATGGCCGGGATGTCGGCCGGGATGGTGAGGACGGCCTCGACGCCTTGTTCCGCGCAGGTCCGGGAGGCGGCGTCCACCGAGTGGCTCTCGGATCGCTGCTCCTGCTCCTCTAGGACCGTCGCCCCGTGAGTCCGGGCGATGCCGATCGCCCCGGGATCCGACGTGGCCACAACCACCGCCTCCACCAGCCTCCCGACCGCAGGCATGACGGCGGCCAGGACATCCTCCAGCATGGTCAGCGAGAGGCGCTGCCGCGCCCCGGGATCCAGGACCGGGGCCAGCCGCCCCTTCGCCCGGGTGGTGGATTTGACCGGGATGAGGATCGCGATGCGCGGCCTCACAACTCCTCCAGGAATTTCAATGCCGTTCGAGCCACCAATCGCTTCTGCTCGGACCTCTGCATGAGGATCTCTCCCACGCAGACGCGGACCCCCAGCGCCTCGATGCGTGGCTTCTCGTGCGCGTCCGTACTGTCAATCACTATTCCATCCAGGCCACCCAGCGCGGGATCATACAGTCGCGCCACGCCCACAGGTGAGACCTCGACCTTCGCCCAGCGCAGGAACTTGTCCGTCGGCCCTTTCAGGGACGCGCCTCCGATCACCGGACTCACTGCGACGATGGGCGCCCGGCTGCCGCGCAGGCATTCCCGGATTGCCGGGACCGCCAGGATCGGGCCGATGCTGGCCACGGGGTTGCTGGGCGCGAGAAAGATCGCCTCGGCCTCACCCAGAGCCGCCAGAACCTCTGGCGTCGCGCGGGCGCGGGCGCTCCCCCGGTACTCGATGCCCCGGATCTCGTCCACGGCGCCTCGCTGCACCAGGAACTGCTGGAAATGCACGTGGTGGGGCAGGCCGTCACCGACCAGGACGTAGGTCTCGACCGGATCGTCACTCATGGGCAGGATGCGCGTCCGGACGCCCAGGGCCCGGCGAATCGCGTCCGCCACCTGGGTGGGTCGTCGTCCCTCTCGGAGAGCCTGGGTGCGGAAGACGTGGGTCGCGAGATCCCGATCTCCCAGACGGAACCAGGTGGGCTGGCCATATCTCTCCATGACCTTCAGGCACTCAAAGGTATCCCCGGCAAACCCCCAGCCCTTGCCGGCATCCACGACGCCGGCGAGGGTATATGTCACAATGTCGAGGTCCGGACTGATCTTGAGGCCGTGCAGTTCGATGTCGTCCGCCGTGTTGACAATGGCCGTGAGGTCAGCCTCGTCCACCTCTTGGGCTAATCCCCACAGGAACTTCGATCCTCCGACTCCGCCGGCCAGCACTACGATGCGCATAACTGAAACCGTTCGACTGTTCGATGGTTCGGTGGTTCGGTGGTTCTTGGCTCCGGTCTCCGGGTGAACGCCCGAACCACCGAACACCCGAACGACCGAACGCTCCCTCAGCCCGGCGACGCGCCGGGGATCCCGGTGATCCGGATTCCGGCGCCCCGCGACTTGTAGCGCCGATTGATCTCCATCAGGACGACGGTGAGGCCCTCCACGACCCTGGCATTTCGTGCCGGCCCCACGTCCAGGCCCCGGAGGCCCAGCAGGCCGGCGAGCCTGATGACCTCCTGGCGCGCATCGGCATCATCGCCGCAGACCAGCACATCACAGTCAACCCCATCGCCCTGTCCCAGGTGGGTATGGGAGATGTTCTGAAAGGCGGCCACCACCCGGGTCTCGGGTCCCAGCAGCGCCTGCGCCTCTTCCGTCGCCGAGCCCCCGGAAGGGACCCGCAGGCGGCGCGGTTTCTCCGGATCGATGGGGACCGTGACATCCACCAGGATCTTCCCGCGGACTCCGGGCTGGATCTCCCGGAGCGTGGCCTGGTGGGCATCGTAGGGGACGGTCAGAACCACGATCTCTCCCGCGCCCGCGGCCTCGCGATTCAGCATCCCCGTTGCCGCCGCACGCCCCGCCGCCTGGTTGACCTGCTCCGCGGCCCGGATGGCGCGCTCCAGCGCCCGCGAGCCGATGACGATGTCTTGACCCGCCCGAGCCCACCCCACTGCCAGGCCCTGCCCCTCCTTGCCGCTTCCCCCGACGATGGCGATCCGCATCGCGATGTCCCCGAGGCTCTCAGTGCCCCTCACCTATTCCTCTCCCCGGGTACCCTCTGGGTGCGGGAGAGGGATTGAGTGAGGGGGATGCCTCCCGCGGGAAGATCTTGAGCAGCTTGTACGTCGTGCTCCGTTCGGCCGGAATCCGGCCGAGCTCTCGGATCCGGGCGTGGAACTCTTCGGGGGGCAGATACTGCCCGGCCGTGGCCCCCGCCAGTCGGGAGATGTTCTCCTCCATCAGGGTGCCGCTGTAGTCATTGGCGCCCGCCTGGAGACATCGCTGGGACAAGTCCCGTCCCAGCTTCACCCACGAGACCTGGAGGTTGTCAATCACGCCCTGGAGCATCAGCCGGGCCAGGGCGTGGACCTTCAGGTGCTCCTCGACCGTGGGGCCGGGCCGGGATTTCCCCTGCTGGAAGAGGTCGGTGTTCAAGTGGATGAACCCCAGGGGCACGAACTCCGTGAAGCCACCGGTATCCTTCTGGATGTCGCGCAGCAGGCAGAGTTGGTTGACCCAGTGCACCGGCTGCTCCACGTGACCGTACATCATGGTCGAGGTGGTCGGGATGCCCAGGCGGTGGGCCGTGGTGATGACGTCCACCCACTGCTTGACGGTGACTTTCTTCCGGGAGAGGAGCTGGCGAACGTCATCGTCCAGGATCTCGGCGGCCGTCCCCGGAAGGCTTCCCAGCCCCTCGGCCTTCAACATGCCGAGGTAGTCGGCGAGGGGCATTCCCGTCTTCTCCACGCCGTACACCACCTCCATGGGAGAGAAGGCGTGGACGTGCATCTCCGGCGTGGCCCGCTTGACCGCCCGCAGGATGTCGCGGTAGTGGGTCCCCTCAAGCTCGCGGGGAAGGCCCCCCTGCACGCAGACTTCCGTGGCGCCGCGCTCCCACGCCTCCGCCGCCCGGCGCGCGATCTCGTCGAAGGAGAGGTCGTAGGCATCGGCGGCATTGGGACCGGTGCTGAACGCACAGAACTTGCACCCGATGATGCAGATGTTCGTAAAGTTGATGTTCCGGTTCACCACGTAGGTGATGATGTCCCCCACGCGGCGGCGGCGGATTTCATCCGCGACCGCCGTGAGGGCGGGGAGCGCCTCCGGTCCCGCCTCGGCCAGGACCAGTCCCTCCCCGTGGGTAAGCTCCCGCCCCTCCAGGGCCCGATCCAGCATCCGCGCGATCGCCGTGGGAGCGCTTCGAACGGCAGTATCCGCATCGCATGGCATAACCGTCGTTCCCATGGGAACTCCCTTCAATGGAAAACGGAAAACCGACAACGGAAAATCGTCCGGTTGTCAGTTGTCGGTTGTCGGTTTTGGATTTCCAGACTCAGGAACCAGACCGTCCCCATCCACCGCTCCGCGGATCCTCTCAGCCAATTCGGACGGCAAGTACTCGTGCCGATCCAGGATGTACTCCGGATACACCGGCAAGCGCTGCCGCAACACGAATCCCCGGCTCTCGGTCTCTCGCCGCAGGTTCTCGAGGCGCGGCCAGGGAGCTTCCGGATTGATGAAATCCCGGGTGAGGGGCGACACCCCACCCCAGTCGTTGATCCCCGCATCCAGCAGCCGGCCGTACTCCTGGGTCAAATTGGGCGGCGCCTGAAGGTTCATGGAGGGCCCCAGGATCAGGCGAGTCACGGCGGTCGTCCGCAGCATCTCCTCCAGCGTGGGCTCGGGGTGGTCGCGCATCGGGATGGTGGGTTTCGCCCGGAAGTTCTGGATGATGACCTCTTGGATGTGGCCGTATCGTTCGTGCATCGCCCGGATGGCGAACAGAGAGTCCACACGCTCCTCGGCCGTCTCGCCGATCCCGACCAGGAGGCCGGTGGTGAAGGGGATCTTGAGCTGCCCCGCCAGCTCGATGACCCGCAGGCGAACCCGTGGATGCTTGGTCACGGCCCCGTGGTGCGGCCCGCCCGGTTCCAGCAGGCGGGGACTGGCCGACTCCAGCATCAGCCCCATGCTGGCGTTCACCGGCTTCAGCGCCCGCAGATCCGGCTCACCCATCACGCCTGCGTTCGCGTGGGGGAAGAGGGGCGAGCGTTCCAGGACAAGCGCGCAGACGGCGCGAAGGTATTCCAAGGTCCGCCGGTAGCCCAGCTCCTGCAGGATCGTCCGCGCCTCGGGGAAGACCGCCTCGGGCGCGTCCCCCAGGCTGAAGAGGGCCTCGGTGCAGCCGAGCCGGGCGCCCTCCTCCACCACGGAGAGCACCTGCTCCGGGCGCATGATCCATCCATCCGGATCGGCCGGGTCCCGCCGGAACGTGCAGTACCCGCACCGGTCCCGGCACAGGTTGGTCAGGGGCAGGAAGACCTTGCGGGAATAGGTGATGGTCTTCCCCTTCCCGCGGTCCCGCAGCTCCGACGCCGCCGCCAGCAGCGGCTCCAGCGGCGCCGACGGCTCCAGCAGGCGGATCGCCGCCTCCCGCGACAGCCCACGGCCCGCCGCGGCCGAACCCAGCTCCGGCCCAAGCTGGCGGTTCGCCAAGGAGGTCACAGGAAAGATCACGCGCAGCACCCTATGGGGATGTTCACCCGGGGACCCG
Organism: uncultured bacterium; assembly: GCA_964576535.1. Taxonomy (GTDB): domain Bacteria; phylum Methylomirabilota; class Methylomirabilia; order Methylomirabilales; family 2-02-FULL-66-22; genus 2-02-FULL-66-22. The sequence goes on from CAZNWB010000045.1 coordinate 15,774, forward strand.
CACTACTCCGTCCCAACTTCCAAGAAGCTGTTCAGTCTACCCTTTTTGGCGGAAATTCGGAATAGGCAGACTTCCGCGGTGACTGCAATCGTCTCACCGAAACTCCTACAGGTGGACGACGGGGGTGAGATGCTGGGGGCGGTCGGGGTCGAGCCCTGCGCCCACCGACCGGTGGTAGGCCAGGGCCTGGGCGAATGGCACATAGAGCAGGCAGCGGGCCTCGTCGGAGAGGTGGACGTTCAAGTTCACATCCACATCGGCCTCACCTCCACCCCGCCACCCGTCCCGGATGCGCACCACCGTGGCCCCATGCTGCCGAAGGTCCCGGACGAGATCCGCCTCCAGCCGGGCGCCGGCCCGCGTCCCGAACAGGACCGCGACCGTTCCCGGCCCCGCCACCGCGATGGGGCCGTGCCGGAATTCCAGTGGATGGTACGCCACCGCGGCGCGCTGGGCCATCTCGGTCATCTTCAGCATGGCCTCCCACGCGATCCCGTGGGCCGGGCCTCCCCCGAGAAAGACGAATCGGGGGGCCGCTGCACCGATATCCACGGCGAGGGACAGCGCGACCTTGACCACGCGTCTCCCCAGGGTCGGCAGACGGCGAAGCTCGGCGCGAAGGCCATGACCCGCGTCTCGATGGGCCGCCAGGAGCAGGCCCAACAGGAGGAGGCTACTGAACGACTTGGTCATCACCACGCTGGCTTCCCGACCCCTGGGCGACGGAATGCAGAGGTCCGCCCGTCGGGCCAGGGGGCTTCGGCTCGCGCAGGTGAGACTCAGGGTGGCGATTCCCCGGCGGCGGGCCGCCTCGAGCGCCCACACGGTCTCCGTCGTCGTCCCGGATCGGGACGAGGCGACCAGCAGAGGACGGGCCCCTGGGACAAAGACGCCCCGGGGGAACTGCAGGATCTCAGAAGCAGGAACCGCCCTGGCACGGAGGCCGCTCACCTGCTGGAAGGCCGCGGCGGCCGTCAGGGACAGGTAATAGGACGAGCCGCATCCCGTGAAGAGGACCTCGTCCGGATCGCTCTCTCGGAACAGGCGGTCGAGAGCCGGGGTGGCCCCGTCGAAACTGCGGATGGCGGCTGCCCAGGCCGCCGCCTGCTCCAGGATCTCCTGCAACGTTCGCTCACCACGCATCCGGTCCAGCTCCCCGCGCGCGATCGGATGAACGCATGGACCTCGCCGCGGTTCCCGAAGTCTCCGCTGCGCCGGGACTCCTAACGGTCAGCGCCTCGCAAACGTTTGCCCGGCGTCCACCAAAATGGAAAATCCGTTGGCGCCCTTGGCGCCTTGGCGGTTCAAGAACTCACCAGCGGATCTTGAGGAGGCGCGCCATGTTTCCGCCCAGGACATTGATGCCGGCTCGCGTGGCGGTCATGGGACGGCGACTCCCAGGCGGGTCAGCTCGGCCGCGCACTGCTCCGGCGACTGGAAGAGCAGGGCGTGCATCCCGACGCGTGCCGCGCCTTCAACGTTGGCGGGCCGATCATCTACGAAGACGCAGGCCGTGGCAGGCAGGCCCGATCGGCGGAGGGCCTCTTGGTAGATGCGAGGGTCCGGCTTCATCGCGCCGACCTGGTAGGAGACGATGAACTCCTGGAAGACGCCAAGGATCCCCACCCTCTCCCGCACATACCCAAAGTGGATCTCGTTGGTGTCCGAGAGGAGGTACAGGGGATAGCGGGTGTGCAGTCGGTGGAGGAGATCACAGGTGGCGGGAATCTCGGTGAAGATATCCCCGTACATGGGAAAGAACTCCTCGTAGGGGACATCCACTCGGAGGCGGTCCATGATCGCCCGGTGATACTCGCGGCCAGAGAGCTTGCCGGTCTCAAACTCTCGCTGGAGGTCGTCGCCGAACGCGGCGGCGAAGACCTGGTCGGTCGTGCGGTCCGTCCGCCTGGCCAGCCGCTCGCAGAAGATCCGGTAGTCGAAGGTGCAGATGACGCCCCCGAAGTCGCTAATGAGGAGCCGGATCTCCGGGGCACCATTTCCAGCCGTCAGCGTTGCGGCTTCAGCCATCGGTCAATCCAGGCGTAGGCTGCCTCTCGCATGGGTGTCGGAAAGCCGTGGCCGGTCGGGAACACCTCCAGCCGCAGACGATCCCTAGCCCGGGTGCCATAGGTGCGCCGCGCCCCCTTCAGCGTGGTCTGGACCCCCTCAAGGGGCAAGAGGGGATCCTCGGCCCCTGCCAGGATCAGAAACGGGCGGGGAGCCACCAGGCCCAGGACCCGGGCGAGGTCGCCGTACCGCAAGATCCCTGGCACGTAGGCAGCGAAGTTGTGGAGGATGGCGGCATCGAAGATCGCCCGGTAACTGCTGAAGCCGCAACTCGACACCCCGACGGCGATCCGCCGGTCCACGGCACTGAGGAAGAGGGCTTCCTGCCCCCCCAGCGAATGCCCCAGACACCCGAGCCGGCGCGAATCCACCTCGCGCCGCGTCACCAGATAATCCAAGGCCCGCTGCAGGTCCCCCAGCATCTTGGCCTGCAGGCACGAGCCCTCCGTGAGGCGCCGGGTCGCCTCGAATCGCTCGTAGTCGGCACCGCGGAGGCTCGGGTGCTGCCGCTCCTCGAAACAGAGGGCATCGGGGGCCAGCGTGACATACCCGCGCTTGGCCAGCTCCAGCGCGTAGTATTGCTCCGGGTTCCCGCTCAGGCCGGCCGGCTCGCTCTTCCCCAGATGGAACTCGCGATTGTGCTGGTGGATGCACAGGACGGCCGGACGCCGGGCCCCCCCCTCGGGCAGGAACAGAAACGCGCTCACCCGTTGGCCGGGTTCGACCTGGTAGCTGACCTTCTCGCGCGCGAACCCCTGCAGCGCGATGCGCTCCAGGATCTTCGGTTGGAGCGCGGAACGGGCCGGTATCTTCCCCAGGAGCCGAACCAGCGTCTGGCGGAACCCGTGAGCCATATTCCCTCCTCACATGCTGAGCGCCGCACGCTCACCCAGGACGCGGTAGGTCAGAAACAAGGGGACGAAGGCAGCCGCGATCAGGATCGAGGCCAGGGCCGAAGCGGTCCCGAAATGATTGCTGAACACCTCGGTGAAGATCGCCACCGACATGGTGGCCCACGGGCCCGAGTACAGCAGGATGGACGAGCTGAGCTCCCCGATGGTGGTCATCCAGGAGAGGGCTGCCCCCGAGAGGATGGCCGGGAACATGAGGGGAATCGTCACCTTCAGGAACGTCCGAAACGGCGGGACCCCCAGACTCACCGAGGCCTCCTCCACCCGGACGTCGATCTGCTGGAGCATGGCCGTGCAGGAGCGGACCGGATAGGGCAGGTGGCGGATGAAGTAGGAGACCAGCAAAATGATCCAGGTCCCGGTGAGAAGGACCGGCGGCCGGTTGAAGACCACAATCAGACCCACGCCTACCACCGTGCCGGGAATGGCATAGGCGAGCATGATCAAGGCATCCAGGAGCGCGTGGGCGTTGGATCGCCGCCGCGCCAGGAGGTACGCCACCAGCACCCCCAGCAGGACATCCAGCAGCACCGCCAGGGCGGTGAGCATGAAGGTATTGGCAATGGCCCGCGGCACCACGTGGAAGATGGTCTGGTAACTCTGGAGGCTGACGCCGGCGTACATGACCGGGCCGCGGGTGGGCATGAAGGCGGAGATGATGATAGTCGTGGAGGGGATGAGGGCCACGGCCACCACGGCGTAGGTGAAGACGGTCAGGACTGCCCGATTGCCCGGCGAGATCCGCTGCACCGTGAGCGGCTGGATGCAGACGACGTTGTAGGCCTTCCGGAAGGCGTAGTATCGCTGGGCCATCAGGGCCGTGGTGTTCACCAGGATCAGAATGCTCCCCAGGGTACTGGCCATGGCCGGATTGCCCCCCAGCTCGTTGATGAACTCCCCGTACATCAAGGTCGGCAGCGTGCGGAGACCCTCCCCAATGATCATGGGGGTCCCGAAATCGGCCATGGTGGCCATGAAGACGAGCAGCGCCCCGGCCGTGAGAGAGGGCGCGATGACCGGTAGGATGGCCGTGCGGAACGTCCGGCGGGGAGGCGAGCCCAGGCTGAGGGCGGCGTCCTCAATGGATTGATCCACGGAGCGCAGCGCCGCGGACACCAGCAGAAAGACAAAGGGGAAGTACTGGACGATGAAGACCAGGAGAATCCCGCGCCAGCCGTAGATGGTGGGCAGCTCCCACCCGAAGGTGCCCAGGATCCGGTTGACCAACCCCATCCGCCCGAACAGGACCACCCAAGAGTAGGCCCCGATGAACGGGGGTGACAGGAGCGCCAG
>CAZNWB010000045.1:20144-25236 GCA_964576535.1 uncultured bacterium
ACCAGGAAGGCAAGGACCGTAAGGAAGGCCAGGACCGTGACGGACCACCAGAAGTCCCGCCGTCGCCCGGCCATCTCAGGCACGCCCCGGCTCGCCGGGCAGGCCAACCGCCCGGCTGGCTGCGAACCAGAGGGTCAGGCGGTCCCCCACGGCATGGATGGCGGAGAAGTCCGGATTGTGGATCTCCGCCGTCACGTCAAGCTCCTCTGCCACACGGAGCTGATACCGGACGACCGGCCCCAGGTACACCACCTCCGTAACGGTCCCTTGCAGGGAATTCCAGGCCTCGGTCCCGTTGCCGCCGGGCAGAAGCTGGAGGGACTCGGGGCGGATCCCGATGCTGATCGGCTGTCCCGGCGTGCCCGTGGCCTGCACCTGCCACCGTTCCCCAAAATCCATCACGACACTCAGACGGCCCGGAGCCTGCCCGGGTCCCTCGACCCGGCCCAGCAGGACGTTCATGGTCCCGATGAAATCCGCCACGAAGCGGTTGCCCGGCCGCAGGTACAGCTCCCACGGCTTGCCCACCTGCAGGATCCGGCCGCGATCCATCACCGCGATGGTATCGGAGATGGCCAGCGCCTCCTCCTGGTCGTGGGTCACATAGACGGTGGTGATCCGGAGCTCCCGCTGAAGTGTCCGGATGAGGGCGCGGATCTGGACGCGCAGCTTGGCGTCCAGGTTGGAGAGCGGCTCGTCCATCAGCAGGAGACGCGGTTCGATGGTGAGGGCCCGGGCCAGGACCACGCGCTGCTGCTGTCCCCCGGACAGTTGCGCCGGCATTCGGCCCACCAGGCCTTCGAGCTGGACCAGTTTCGCGGCCTCGGCGACCTTGGTGGCGATCCGGTCCGCAGGCAGGCGCCGCGCCTTCAGGCCGTAGGCGATATTCTCGCCCACGGTGAGGTGGGGGAAGATGGCGTAGTTCTGGAACACCACGCCGATGTTGCGGAGGTAGGGGGGGACGTCGTCCATGCGGTCCTCGTTGAAGAGGACCCGTCCCCCATCCTGTTCCAAGAGGCCGGCGATGATCCGGAGGAGGGTGGTCTTGCCGCACCCGCTGGGGCCGACCAGCGTGAAGAGTTCGCCCGGGGAGACATCCAGGCTGACGCCGTCAATGGCCAGCGTGTCCCCGAATCGCTTGACGATGCCCTCCACGCGGACCCGGGTCATGGGCCGCTATCCTAGTCGCGGAAAGACGGAATCGAGACAAGAGACTCGGCTTGCTGCTCGAGACTTCATTAGCGGTGTTTGCGCTAACACGAATTGGGTCTTGATAAGGACATTCGCAGCCGTCCGAATCATCGGGAGGGTAGGGTAACGAAACCTGGAGTATCTCTCGCTACTCCGCCTTCTTCGCGATTGCCGAGCTCAACGAGCTCGGACTCCTGTACTTGCATTCGAGGGTGCCGTCAGGCTTCATGCTGAACCAGAACTCACCCCTCCCAGCTGGAGCGCCCGTTCGGGCATCTTTCCGCTCAATCTGAAAGTACAGCACCCTTCCGTCAAACGTTCCTGAAAGGAGAGAACTCCCCGCTTCCCTTGTTCGGGAGAACCCTGAGGGAGACCACTCGTAGAGTGCCTCGGCCTTATCGCCCTCGATGGACTTGATGGTCAGCGTGAACGAAACGAAACTGTCACCCCATTGGCCTTTCCAGGGTCCCAGTAGCTGCTTGACCAACTCGGCGGAGACTTGAGGAGGAGGGCCGACCTCTCCCGCCATGACAGAACTGGGAAGCCCAAGGCAGAAGGCAGTAACGAGAAATCGCACCATGCATGCTTGCACCGCGACTCTCCCATATTTCCACCGTCCGAACGTCTTTATCCGCTATCTCCTATTGGGTTCTAATGAGCACATCCTGGAATCGCTTCAACAATTCCGTGCGGTTGCCGGCCGCATATTCCAGGTCGTACTTAATGGCTTTGATCTTGCGCAATGTCGGAAGGCCAGCCGGGGATTTCACATCCTTGCGCACTGAGCGACGGCCGAAGCGGTCCACCATGAGCTCCTGCATCTCCTTGGACACGGTGAAGTCCAGAAACAACTTGGCCGCGTTCGGATGCGGGGCGTTCTTGATGATGGCGCTGCCGTCCAGGGTGACTGCCGTGCCCTCCGACGGATAGATCAGGCCGATGGGGGCCCCACCCTTGAGGTAATCGAAGGCCGCCTGCTCGAAGGTCAGGCCGATGGGGTACTCCCCATTGCCCACACCCTGGTAGGTCATGCTGGACTTGGGCAGGACCTTGCACTGGCGGAGGAGATCCTCCACGAACTTCCACCCGGCCTCGTTCTTCCCGTAGATGGTCAACCAGGTGACTAACAGCGTGTAGGAGGACCCGGACTTGGTGGCATCGGCGTAGGCCACCTTGCCCTTCCACCTGTCGTCCAGGACGTCTTTCCAGGCCTTGGGCTTGTCCGCCTCGCTCACCAATTTCTTGTTGTACATGATCACGTAGGGCATGGTGGTGAAAGGCGTCCACACCCGGTCCGCCGGGACCTGGCGCGGGAAGAAATTCCGCGCCTCCTTGGACAGGTACGGCTCGAACAGGCCCTTCTTATCGCCGATCGCCTCCGGGCCAAAGCTCCAGCCCACATCCCCCAGCGGCCGATCCTTTTCCGCCTCCATCCGCTTGATGATCTCCCCCGTCCCGGCGACGACCGTGGACACCTTGATGCCCGGATACTTCTTCTCGAAGGCGGCCGCCACGGCATTTACCATGTCGGAGTCAGCCGCGGAATACACCACCACTGAGTCTTCCGGCTTCCCCTGGGCCCAGGCCGCACCCGCCAGGACCGCCAGGACGCACACGATGAGACCAATTCGTGAGAGCCATCCACATGGTTGTCGCATGACCTACCTCCTCTTCGGCTGCTTGCCGTTGTCAACCGGACTTACGCCTACTACATGGACCCTGAAAAAGCAAGCCCTCGAGTCGTGCCCGGATGCATCCAAAAGTCTGTGATGGCCCCGCCCGCCGCACTCGCTGCGCCACACCGGTAGGCACGCTGCTCGCGGCGACGGGCTCCCCTTCAGGCGGCCTGCCGGGCAATGGCGTGGCGGCGGCTCGCCGCCAGCTCATTCCCCGCTTCTTGTACCGATGGAATACGAGCACGTCCACCGTCATCTCCATGGCGCCCGAGCCGGTCGCTTCGAGCCGCGCCAGGAGGTATGCCGCCAGGACACCCAGCAGGACATCGAGCAGCACCGCCGCTTATCACAAACGCCGATGATCGGGGGGGTAGCTAACACCAATGTCCATATTTCTGCCCTCAGATTCGCTTGAGCCGCCAAGGAAATCTTGGCGTTGGAAAGACCGCAGTAGCCGTTGATCACCGGGGAAATGCACCTGCGGCAGCTCAAGATATTTCAAGGCATTCCCATCGTGAGCCCTGGATAATTCTTGGAAGTCCTCACAGATCTGGGACCAACCACTTGAAGAGGATCCCATTCCAGTGTCAATTGCCTCAGGTTGGGAAACAGAGGGGCGCATCTCGCACTTCATATGTCCGGACTCGGCCGCCTGGGCGAATTGGGCAAGGACGCCGCACAGCACCGCCCCGATGGGGCGAGAAAGCGACTTGGGTGGAGCTCGCTGGAGAACGGCCTTATTCCAACTTAGCGCATGACGCGCTGAAGTCGAGAGGAAAACTTCACCTTGAAACAGAAAAAACAGGCGCGCCCCCTCCAGGGGGATACTCAGTTTCTGGGGAGGTACTGTCTAAAAAACTCGGTGACCTCCCTCCATGCTTCCACAGCCGCTTGTTGGTTGTATCCGACTGTTCGGCCCCCTAATCGGGCAGATCGGCCAACTGCCAATCCAGGTATGTCGAAGGAATGGTGCGCGCTCGGATATATCCGAAGCTTGGTGGGACTTTCCCCGGGGACGCGGTTCACTAGGTCTTTGCAAGGCCCGGGAGGAGTGATCTCGTCCAGCTCACCCAAGAGCAATAAAGCCGGGATTCTCACCCTCCAGGGCCGAAGCCACTGACAGATCGGGTAGTAGACAGCAGCAGCTTGAAGGGGTGGTGATTTGTCCTGTCGAAGCGAGGCCAGAGCGCTTAGAACCGCGCCCCCACCCAAAGACCAGCCGATGACCCCTACCGATGAGATTGGTGTAGATGACTGAGAGTTCAGGTAGGAAGCAGATGCCATAACATCCTGAGCTACCTCATCCAGACTTACCTCGTCCCGGCACGCGCTTTGGAGCCCACGCGCTGAAACATAATCCACGAAGATCACAAAAAATCCTTGGTCTCTAAGTTCCTCAGCCGTGCGGATTCGCGCCGTCGATCCGCCTGGTCTAACACCTGAGCAACCAGGCACCAGCATAATAGCCGGAAAGGGGCCCGGACCTGTTGGACGATGCACAAAGTAATGAGGCTCTAGTCTCTTCTGAACCGTTGCCAAATCAGCGGCACAGCCCATGATAACTGCCACACCGAACAACACCGAGACGGTGAGGCACATGGTCAGCGTTTTGGGTCTCATTTCTGCCCTCTCCTTGACCCCGTCAATCTCCCTGATTTAATGTTCGACACAGATGTTCGCTGCAGCCGGTTAAAGGGACAAGAAACGGGCCGCCTACAAACTCGGCCCTCCTAGAAATCGTCTCGGTAACTCATCCCACTTGCGCTACGCTCCAGCCCGAAGAAGGAGGGTTAGAGCCAGAAGGGATACGGACCTCTATCGGGCCATCTCGGGCCTCACCCGACCCTGGACCATGGTGAATGTGGACCTTGATGTGAAGAGGCTGCGGCTGAGGGTCACAGTGAACGCCGGGGGGCTCCCCTCCCCTGTCCAGAATACCAGGCGCCGGTGACGGGGTACGACCCGCGGTCCCGGCGCTGGCGCCACCTGAATACCTACGAGTTCACGACCTGGATCGAGGCCGTAGTCCTCGGAGTGCTAGCCCCAGCATTTGCAGCCTCGCGAGTGCGAAGGCGATCCATCCAACGCACTGCAGCCTCGGCCACGTATCCCCGGAGACGGTTATCGATCCAAGGCCTGTATTGTCGCTAGCAGGCGGTCCGGATCGGGAAGCTGCCCCGGCTCGTACACCTCCGTGAATTGGACCACGCCGCTCTTGTCCACGA
>CAZNWB010000046.1:0-6746 GCA_964576535.1 uncultured bacterium
CCCCGGGCGAGGTTGACGCGCTCGACGATTCGTGGTAGCGGGGAACGCGGGACACGCCGTCATCCCGGGGGGAGGGGACCCGGGTCCCCGGGCGTGGACCGGAGGGCGGACGGATGCGCGTCCACACGACCGAGTTTCTGGTGAGTGCCGGCCGTTCGGACCAGTTTCCCCGGGGGGCCTGGCCCGAGGTGGCCTTCGCCGGCCGGTCCAACGTCGGCAAGTCCTCCATGATCAACCGGCTGCTGGGCCGCCGGCAGCTCGCCCACGTCAGCGCCACGCCCGGCCGGACCCGGACCATCAACTTCTACCGGGTCGACAACGCTTTCCTCTTCGTGGACCTGCCTGGCTACGGCTACGCGAAGGTCGCCCGTGCCGTCAAGGACGCATGGTGGAGCCTGGTGGAGACGTATCTCAGCCAGCGCCCACAACTGCGGGGGGTGATCCACATCGTGGATGCCCGCCACCCCCCGACTCCCCTGGACCGGGAACTGGAGGCATATCTCGTGGCTGTCGGTGTGCCCTCCCTGGTGGTTCTGACCAAGGCGGACAAGGTGGGCCGGGGCGGGCGACGGGCGGTCCAACTCGCGGCGGCGGAGGGCCTGAGCCTCTGCTCTCCGGACACGGTGCTCTGCTTCTCGGCCGAGACCGGGGAGGGCCTCCCAGCGCTCTGGCGGGCCATGGAGGAATGCCTCCGCGCCCCGGCGCGCGTCGCGGGACGCTCCGGAGGACGGTCTCCGGGAGCGGGAAGCCTTCCAGATTCACGTTGACGCTTTACAGGTCGCCTGCTACAGTCGTCTCGCAGTGATGACGCGAGGACGGCCGGGGCTTCCCCGGCCGTTGGTTTCTTTCGGCGAGGATCGGCCGTGATACGGCAGCGGTACATGAGCAGGCGGGCCTGGGCGATCGTGGTGGCTGGAGGCCTGCTGGGCGGGTGCGCGCAGAGTCTGCTGCCTCGGGGTGAGGGCAGGCTGTCGGAGGCGGGGCACGCGACGCTGGCCCCCTCGGTCGTGCGAAACGATCCCCGCGTGGACCAGCGGGCCTATTACGCCTATTCCATGAGCGTCTGGGCGGAGCTTCAGGGGGACCCGGAAGCGGCGGTGCGCTGGGGGCAGCAGGCGCTGAAGGCGGATCCCACCTCCGAAAATCTCCGGATCCATCTCGCATCGCTCTACCTGAAGAAGGGGGATTTCCATGCCGCCCTGCTGGAGGGCGAGGAGGTCCTGAACCTCGCCCCGAACCACGTCCAGGCGCATCTGGTGATGGCGGCGGCCTACCAGGGGCTGCGGAATGTCCGGGGGGCCGAGAAGCACTATCGGGAAGTCATCCGCCTGGAGCCCCGACGATCCGAGGCCTACCTGTTCCTGGGGAACCTGTACCTCGAAGCGCGCAACTTCCCCGAGGCCATCCAGGTCTTCGAGGCCCTGGCCAAGGCAGACCCGAACGGCCACCTGGCCCCCTACAGCCTGGGGCGCATCTACCTGGAGCTGAAGGAGCCGGAGAAGGCCCGGCAGCACTTCCAGGCGGCCATCGAGCGGAACGAGGATTTCGATCCGGCCTGGGTGGGCCTGGCGGCGACGTTCGAGGTGCAGGGCCGCTACGAAGACGCAGCCCGGGTGTACGAGCGCGCCCTGGCGGATGATCCCCAGAACCGGGAGTTCCGTGAACGATTGGCCCAGATCCATCTGCGCCGCGGCGACCTGGACGCCGCCCTGGCGGCCTACGAGGAACTCCGGCGGGCCGACCCGACCAACCCGCTGCTCTTGACGCGGGTCGGCCAGATCCATGCCGAGAAGAAGGACTACGAGCGGGCCCTGGCCATCTTCCAGCAGGTCCTGGCGAAAGAGCCGGCGAACGGCGAGGCGCGTTTCGCCCTGGGCCTGACGCTCCAGGAGCTGAAGCGGTACGACGAGGCCCTGGAGGTCCTGGGGAAGCTCTTACCGCAGGATCCCCGGTACGTGGACGGGCTCCTGCACCGCGGCTACATCTACGGCCAGCAGGAGAAGTTCGACCAGGCCACGGCGGTCTTCACCGAGGCGGAACGCCTGCGCCCGCGCGAGGGGAACGTCCCCTACCTGCTGGGCCTCACCTACATGCAGAAGAAAGACTACCCCCAGGCCATCCTCCAGCTCGAAAAGGCGGTGGCCCTCGACCCCACCAACCCGCAGTACCAATATCAGCTCGGCGCCGCCCTGGAGCGGAACCGGCGGTTGGATCGGGCCGAGACGTCGTTCCGCAAGGTGCTGGAGCTGGATCCGAAACATGCCGACGCCTACAACTACCTCGGCTACATGTTTGCCGAGGAAGGGGTCAAGCTGGAAGAATCGGTGGCCCTGGTGAAGAAGGCGCTGGAGCTGGAACCCGAGAACGGCGCCTTCATCGACAGCCTCGGGTGGGCCTATTTCAAGCTGGGGCGGATCGACGAGGCCCTGGTCGAGCTGCTCCGGGCGGTGCGATTCTCCCGCCGGGATGATGCCACCATCCGGGAACACCTGGGGGACGCCTTGTTCACCAAGGGCAAGATCCAGGACGCGATCCGGGAGTGGGAACGCTCCCTCGAACTGGACGGCAGCAACGACGCCGTCCGCAAGAAGCTCGAAGACGCCCGCCTCCGCATCTCCCGCGACGCTCCCCGCAATCCGCAATGATCTCTCCGGCCCGTGCGCTGGCAGGAGCAGCCCCGTGGCTCTTGCTGCCGGGGGTGTTCCTGGCCGCGGCCTGCGCGGTGACGCCGGAGGTCCCGGAGCTGCCGGCAGCATCCGTCCGCCCGGAGGTCCTCCTGGAACGCCTCGAGGCCGGGGAGGCCGCGGTGACGACCCTGCGGGCCTTGGCCACCGTCCGGTATGAGGGGCCGACAGGCAGCGGGTCGGCCAGTCAGGTAATCGTGGTGGCGCTGCCGGATCGTGCCCGCCTGGAAGTGTTGAGTCCCGTGGGGACGGCGGTCCTGCTCCTGGCGATCCGGGGAGACGGCTTGACGCTGCATGTGCCAGCGCGACGCGAGTACGGGGTGGGCCGGGCCACGCCCGACACGCTGGGGCGCCTCGTCCGGATGCCGGTCCCGCCGGGACTGTTGCTGCGCCTCCTGGCCGGACTCCCCCCGCTTCCGGTCCGGCCGGGGGACCCGCGGGTGCAGGTGGTCCGCGATGAAGGGGTCGTCCGGGTGGAGTCCGTGGACGGGCCGTTCTGGCAGCGGCTGTGGACTGGTCCGGACGGGGCGTGGCTGACCGGTGGCGAACTGGGGGAGGCCGGCACCCTCCTGCTGCGGTTCCAGTTCGGCGACCGTCGACTCCTCGACGGCACGCCGTTTCCCTTTCTGGTGGCGGTGGAAGGGGTGGGCGCGAGAACGCGCGTGACCATTCGGTACGAGACCGTGCGGCTCAACGGGCCGGTGGAGGCCGAGCTGTTCGACCTGCCCCGCCCCGCGGATCCCGGCACGCGGATCCTCGATCTGGGCCGCGGACCTCTGCCAGCCCCGATCGGAAAAAGATCTGAAGCCAGGAACCCCACTCGCGCTCGCAGGCTCAGCCAAGCCGAGGCCGGGGCTCACCGCCCGCACACGGGCGATGCACAACAGGCCGGATGCATGCGCGCGAGCTTGCCACAGGTGCCTCCGCAGGGCAGTGGCTCCGCGAGGAATTTCGGATCGGGGCCGGGAGCGCCGCACCGGTGGACGAGCTAGTCCTCCCCTCACCGGCCAAGATCAACCTGTTCCTCGAGATCGTCGGTCGCCGCCCCGACGGCTACCACGAGATCGAGTCCGTGATGCAGCTCGTGGACCTGTGCGACCAGGTCCGCATCTGCCGGAGCCCGCGGGGCATCCGGGTCAGCGTCGTCGGCGCCGACCTGCCGCCGGGCCGGGGGAACCTGGCGTACAAAGCGGCCGCGCTCCTCTCGGAGACGGCGGGATTTCACGGCGGGGTTCACATCCACCTGGAGAAACGCATTCCGGTGGCGGCGGGTCTGGGCGGCGGCTCGAGCAATGCCGCGGCCGTGCTGGCCGGCCTGAACCGGATGGGCGCGCTGGGGTTGACCCGGGAACGGCTCCAGGAACTTGGCGCCCGCCTGGGAAGCGACGTCCCGTTCTTCCTGAGCGATGGTCTGGCGCTTGCCACCGGGCGGGGCGAGGTGCTCCGGCCCCTGCGCCCGTGGCCGCAGCAGTGGCTGGTGGTGGCGAATCCGGGTGTCCCCATCTCCACCGCATGGGCGTACCGGGAGGCGAGTTCAAAATTGACAGAGTGGCAGCGACAGAGTAGTATCCAGCTTTTAATCGTCGACGGGCGCCTCGCCTGGCCGCCGTCGTGGGCTTTCAATCGCCTGGAAACCGTGGTGTTACCCCACCGGGCCGAGGTGCGGGCCTTGAAGGCAATGCTTCTGGAGGGCGGGGCATTCCCGGTCCTCATGTCGGGCAGCGGCGCATCGGTGTTTGCGGTGGTTCCGGACGCGCCCACCGCGGAGGGGCTGGCGGCCCGCGTGCAAGCCCAGGGGGCCTTCGCGGTGGCAGCCACCACGCTGCCGGCGAATCCGATCCTGACCCCCCCGTCGTGAGGCCCCGCGCGCCGATCCCGCGACGGGGACGACGTGGCCAGCAGGGCGGCAGCCATGGCTGCCGCGCGGACCCCGATTGGGGCGTGGCCAAGCGGTAAGGCTCGGGACTTTGGATCCCGCATTCGGAGGTTCGAATCCTCCCGCCCCAGCCAGCGTACTTCCTCGGACGGGTGGTGCACAGAAAGGGAGCCCCCATGCCCGCCAACCTGGTGCTGACCGCAGGCAATGCGAACCGGAAGCTGGCGCAGGAGATCGCGGAAGCCCTGGCCACACGCCTGGTCGAAGCCGAGGTGTCCCAGTTCTCCGACGGCGAGGTGTTCGTCCAGGTGAACGAGAACGTCCGGGGCGCCGACGTCTTCGTCATCCAGCCCACCTGCCCACCGGTGAACCAGAACCTCATGGAACTCCTGATCATGATCGACGCCCTGCGGCGCGCCTCGGCGTTCCGGATCACCGCGGTCATTCCCTATTTCGGCTACGCGCGGCAGGACCGGAAGGTCCAGCCCCGCGTCCCCATCACCGCGAAACTGGTGGCGGATCTGATCACTGCCGCGGGGGCGCACCGGGTCCTGACCATGGACCTGCACGCCGGGCAGATCCAGGGCTTCTTCAACATCCCGGTGGATCACCTCTTCGCGGCCCCGGTGTTGCTGGAATACTTCCAACAGCGCCTGGCCGAGCATGCCTGGGGGGACCTGGTGGTGGTCGCCCCCGACGCCGGCGGGGTGGAGCGATCCCGGGCCTTCGCCAAGCGGCTGGGGACGTCGCTGGCCATCATGGACAAGCGCCGCACCGGTGCCAACGAGGCCAAGATTATGCACGTCATCGGCGACGTGCGGAACCGCGAGGTGATCCTGCTGGATGACATCATCGACACGGCCGGCACCATCATCCAGGCCGTCTCTGCCCTGAAGGCGGAGGGCGCCCGCCGCATCGTGGCCAGCTGTACCCATGCGGTCCTCTCGGGTCAGGCGGTCGAGCGGCTGGAGAAATCCGAGATCGCGGAAGTGGTGGTCACCAACACCATTCCCCTGCGGGAGGACCCGCAGGGCAAGAAGCTCACGGTGCTGTCGGTGGCGCCGCTCCTGGCGGAAGCGATTCACCGCATCCATACCGAGACCTCGGTCAGCTCCCTGTTCGTCTGAGTGCTTGATGTCATAATCCGTATCGGGTTTCACCCGAGACGGATCGCCCTGGGTGAATGCGTTCGTTCATGCCTGTGGAAAAGACCCAACAGGGCATCAATAGTGTTGCGACGGCGACACCCATTGTCAAGGGCGATACCTGTCGGGTTGGTCGCGGCCACCCTGACAGGAACGTATGAAATCAAGCACTGAGCGCGGGTCCTTCCGGGGGAAGGGACGGTCCCCGTCCCGCTCCCGTTCGTCGGGTCGAGGTCCGGTGGACGACCGCCGCGAGCCAAGGCGCCGGAGGGACCGGGCGGGCCGAGGGCAGGCAGCGTGACCCGCGACGATCCATGAGCCGGAGGAGATGGAGGCGAGCATGGCAACGGTGGACCTGACAGGCGAAATTCGAACGGCGGTGGGGAAGGTGGCGGCGCGGCGGTTACGCCAGGCGCAGCGCATCCCCGGGGTGGTCTACGGCGGCCCCGGGGGCTCGATCCCCATAGTGGTCAAGCCGCGGGATCTCCTCACGGCCCTCGGCGCCGGCGAGAACGTGCTGATCAACCTCTCCCTGGCCGGGGGCGGGGAGGGGCAGCCCCGCACGGTGATCCTGAAGGAACTGCAGCTGGACCCGGTCAAGGGGCGCCCGCTCCACGCCGATTTCCTCGAGATCTCCCTGGAGCGAAAGATCCGGGTGGAGATCCCCGTGGTGCTCACCGGCGACTCCGTCGGCGTGAAGGGCAAGGGGGGCATTCTGGAGCAACCGCTGCGTCAGCTGGCCGTGGAGTGTCTCCCCCTCAACATCCCAGACCGGATCTCGGTGGACGTCTCGGCCCTGGATATCGGGGACGCCATCCACGTGCGCGACCTGACCGCCGGGGAAGGGATCCGGATCCTGGAGGACGCAGGCCGCGTGGTGGCCTCGGTCACAGCGCCGGCCGCGGAAGAGGTCGCGGCTCCGGTGGAGGAGAAGCCGGCCGAGCCGGAGGTGGTGGGCAAGAAGGAGAAGGAGAAAGTGGAGGAGGGGGAGCCCGAGGCCGAGGCAAAGGCCAAGCCCGAGGCAAAGGCCAAGCCCGAGGC
>CAZNWB010000046.1:6846-10081 GCA_964576535.1 uncultured bacterium
CCGAGGCAAAGGCCAAGCCCGAGGCAAAGGCCAAGCCCGAGGCGAAAGCCAAGATTGAGGCAAAAGCCAAGCCAGAGGGGAAGGCCAAGGCCGAGGCCAAGACGAAGTAGGTGGGGGCGATTGCGGAGGCGCACTGGCTGGTGGTGGGGCTGGGAAATCCCGGTCCGGAGTATGTCCGGACCCGGCACAACGTGGGATTCGCGGTCGTGGACCGACTTGCGGGCGCGGCGCGGGTCCGGTTTCGACCGGGCCGCTCCCGGACCGAACGCGCCTGGCTGGATCTCTCGGGTGTCCCCATCCTCTTATTAAAGCCCCAGGCCTTCATGAACCTGAGCGGGCCGCCGGTGGCCGCCTGGCTGGAGAAGCTGGGACTGTCGGCGGCGCGCCTGGTGGTGATCCACGACGACCTGGACCTTCCGCTGGGACGGCTTCGGGTCTCCGCGCGGGCCGGTCCGGGCGGGCACCGGGGTGTGACCTCGATCCAGACGGTCCTGGGGACCCAGGCGTTCCCGCGGGTGCGGGTGGGCATTGGACGCCCGCGGGAAGGCCAGGAGGCCGCCGACCGGGTGCTGAAGGCGTTCGCGCCGGCGGAACTGCCGGTGGTCGGGGCCGTTCTCGAAGAGGCGGCCGAGGCGGTACGGACGCTGATCGCCCACGGGCTCGCCCGCGCCATGAACCGATACAATGTGCAGGTTCCGGCCGGCGGTGCGCCGGCTTGTGGGACCCATCCAGGGGAAGGGAGGTGACAGCGTGCGGTCGTACGAGGTGATCTTCATTCTGGACCCCGCCCTGGGCGATGACGGCGTGGAGGCCGCTATCGCCGCCGCCACCGGTGTGCTCACCCGGGAAAGCGGCGAGGTGGCCGAGGTCCAGAAGTGGGGAAAGAAGCGTCTCGCCTACGGAATCAAGAAACGCCGCGAGGGGCACTATGTCTACCTCCGCCTCCAGGGGCCACCCCGGGCCGTGATGGAACTGGAGCGCCACCTGAATATCGCCGAACCGGTCCTGAAGTTCCTGACGGTGGTCATGCAGGCGCCCCGACGCAAGGTCGGCAAGACCAAGACGCCCGCCGCCGCGCCAGCGGAGGCCCAGGAGGCCTGAACGTGGCCAGCTTCAACAAAGTCATTCTCATGGGGAACCTGACCCGGGATCCCGAGCTGCGCTATATCCCCAGCGGGGCGCCGGTCTGCAACTTCGACCTGGCGGTGAACCGCTCCTACACCACCCAGGGGGGCGAGCGGCGGGACGAGGTCTGCTACATCACCGTCGTCGTCTGGGGGAAGCAGGCGGAGAGCTGCGGCGAGTATCTGGGCAAGGGCCGCTCGGTCCTGGTCGATGGGCACCTGCAGCAGCGATCCTGGGAGACGCCCGAGGGCCAGAAGCGCTCCAAGCACGAGGTCGTGGCGGAGCGCGTCCAGTTCCTCGGCCCCCGCAAAGGCGCCCCGGGCGCACCGGCCGGGCCGACCGCCGGCGAGGACGAGGCGGAGACCCCACGGGCTCCCGCCGAGGACGACGTCCCGTTCTGATCCCGACCGGTCGGTCCCCCGGACCAGGGTCGTCCCGCCCCGGCGAGGACCGGGGGAGATGATCGCCAGCGCCCGCAGGCGGATGCCCGGCGGGAAGGAGTGATGTCCGTGCTCGAGAAACGGCGAACGTATCGGCGCCAGAAGGTCTGCAAGTTCTGCCTGGATAAGGTCATGCAGGTGGACTTCAAGGACGTGAAACGCCTCCGCATTTTTGTCAGCGACCGCGGCAAGATCATCCCGCGGCGTATCTCGGGCAACTGTGCCCGCCACCAGCGCCAGCTCACCACGGCCATCAAGCGGGCGCGGAGCATCGCACTCCTCTCCTTTGCGGCCGAGATGGCCTGATCCCGCTTGGAACGGGATCGGTAGCGTCGGAGGTCGTCGGTGCAGCACACGCGCTGGTTCGCCATGGTGGCCGAGACCCTGCTGGCCACCCTCGTGGCCGTTGGCCTCTTGGCCTCGGGGAGTCTTCTCCCGGTCTTGGGGGTGTTCCTGAGCCTTCTGTCCCCCCTGCCCTTCGTGGTGCTCCGGCTGCGGCACGGGTTTCCTGTCCTGTCGCTGGCCCTGGCCCTCACGGCCCTCACACTGGCCGGACTCTCCTCGGGCAAGCAGGGAATGGCATTCCTGCTGGAGTTCGGGCTCCCGGCCATGCTCCTGGCGGAGGGGCTGCGACGGGGCAGCCGTCCGGAACTCCTGGTGACGACCGTGGCGGTCCTCCTCACGCTGGGGGGGATGGGTGTTCTGGTTCTCGCGTCGGGGGACTGGGCCCACCCGCTGAGGGCCATCGGACGGCACGGTGAGGACATCCTGGCCCAGATGGAGGCCTTCGGTGCGCAGCTGGGAGTTCCCGGGGATGGACCGGGGGTCCTGGCGGGATCGCCAACGTTTCCGGCGTTCCTGCGGCTGGCCTTCCGGGTGGCCTTCCCGGCGCTGTCCTTTGTGGGGAGCCTCCTAACGGCGGGGGGATATCTGGTGCTGCTCCGAGCCCTGACCCGCCAGTGGACCGCCCAGCTCGGCGGCGGGACGCCGGAGCCGCTCCGCTGGGAGCTTCCCGAGGCCTTGGTGTGGGCTGTCATCGCGGCGGGCGCCCTCTACCTCACGGGTCTTTCCAGGGTGCAGGCGGTGGGGCTGAATCTCCTGATCATCCTCGTGGGGCTATATTTCCTCCAGGGATTGAGCATCGCGGCCTTCCTCTTCCAGCGGTTCCAGCTGCCCCGCGTGCTGGCGGCCCTCTCGGTCTTCTTGCTGCTGTTCCACCCGGTGTTTCCGCTCTTGGTGGCCGGGGTGGGGCTCTTTGACGTGTGGTTCGGTTTTCGCCATCTGAGCTTCCCGAAGTCGCCTCGCCAGACCTAGGGCGGCCAGGGGAGAGCCATGGGCGAACGGTGTCAACGGACCGCGGGCGGATGGGGGCCGTTCGAGGATCGGTGACGCGAAACGGAGCGTGGCCATGCGAATCATCCTGATGCAGAAGGTGGAACGCCTGGGGGAGCCCGGGCAGCAGGTGGAGGTGGCGGACGGCTATGCCCGCAATTTCCTCCTCCCGAAGCGGCTGGCGGTTCCGGCCACGGCGGGGAACGTGAAGTCCCTTTCCCAGCTCAAAGCCCAAACCAAGAATCGAGAGGATCGGTTGCGGCTCGAGGCGAAGGGACTGGCCGAGAAACTGGCGGCCGTCCAGATCGTCCTGAAGCGGCGGGCGGGCGAGGAGTCGG
>CAZNWB010000046.1:10181-25193 GCA_964576535.1 uncultured bacterium
GAGCTGGCCCCGGCTCCCGGTGAATCGCCCCCTCCCGGCGAGGCCCCAGCGGGACGCCTCTTTGGTTCAGTGACCGGCCAGGACATCAGCCAGGCCCTGGCCGCCCTAGGTCTTGCCGTGGACAAGAGGAAGGTCCTCCTCGCCGAGCCGATCAAGACCCTCGGGGTGCACCGGGTGCCGGTGCGCCTGCACGCCGACGTGACGGCCGAGGTGGCCGTCACCGTCGAGCGCGAGGCGTAGGCGCCCTGCACCTGGGCCTCCAGACCCATGCCCGAAGCGGTGGTCACCTTCGACAGGATCCCCCCCCAGAATCTCGAGGCGGAGATCTCCGTCTTGGGGGCCGTCCTCCAGGATCCTCAGGCCCTCCTCAAGGCGACGGAAATCCTGCGCCCGGAGCACTTCTACAAGGAGGCGCACCGGAAGATCTTCGGCGTCTGCGAGGAGCTGTTCAAGCGGAGCGAACCCGTGGATCTGGTCACCGTCGCCAACGAGCTGATGCGCCGCAAGCAGCTCGACGAGGTGGGCGGGGCCAGCACCCTCTCCGCCCTGGTGGATGCCGTCCCGACCGCCGCCAACGTCGCCCACCACGCCCGCATCGTCAAGGACAAGGCGCTCCTGTACGCCCTGATCCAGAAGGGAACGGCGGTGGTGTCGCGGGCCTACGCCGACACCGACGACGTGGACGAGGTCCTGGACTGGGCCGAGCAGCAGATCTTCGAGCTCTCCCAGGACAAGATCAGCCGGTCCTTCGTTCCCGTGAAGGGCGTGCTCAAGGGCACGTTCCAGCTGATCGAGAAGCTCTACGACCGGAAGAGCCACGTCACCGGCGTGCCCACGGGGTTCCGGAAGTTCGACGAGATGACCGCGGGGTTGCAGGCTTCGGAATTCGTGGTGGTGGCGGGGCGCCCCTCCATGGGCAAGACCAGCTTCTGCCTCAACATCGCCCAGCACGCCGCCATCCAGGAGGGGATCACGGTGGCCATCTTCAGCCTGGAGATGTCCAAGGAGCAGCTGGTCCAGCGTATGCTCTGCTCGGTGGCCAAGGTGGACTCGCACAAGCTCCGCACAGGCTATCTCTCGGATGCGGACTGGCCGAGGCTCACCACCGGCGCGGGCATCCTGTCCGAGGCCCCCATCTTCATCGACGACACCCCCGGGATCTCCCTGCTGGAGATGCGGGCCAAGGCGCGGCGGCTCAAGGCGGAGCAGGGGCTGGGCATCGTGATCATCGACTACCTCCAGCTCGTCCAGGGCCGGGGACGGGCCGAGAGCCGGCAGCAGGAGATCTCGGAGATCTCCCGCTCCCTCAAGGCCATGGCCAAGGAGCTGGATGTCCCGGTGGTGGCCCTGTCCCAGCTCTCCCGGGCCGTGGAGTCGCGCCAGCCGCCCCGGCCCCAGCTTTCGGACCTCCGCGAATCCGGCGCCATCGAGCAGGACGCCGACGTCGTCACGTTCCTGTACCGTCCCGCCTTCTACCGGGCGCGCAAGCCGGAGGAGCCGGACGAGCCCGAGGACAACACGACCGAGATCATCATCGGGAAGCAGCGCAACGGACCGACGGGCACGGTGCACCTGGCATTCCTGCGGGAGTACACCCGCTTCGAAGATCAGGAGCGGGAACGCGAGATCGAGGCATGACCTCCGGCGCGGGGGTGCCGAGGCGGCGGGGCCGGGCGGTCCTCGGGGGGGTCGTCTGCGCCCTGGGCCTTCTCCTGGCGGCCGTGGGCGGCGCGGCCGACGGCCCCGGGCCGTCGCAGGACGCCCCCGCGAGCGCGGGCAGCCTGAATATCTGGCCGCTCTACGACGAGCGGGACGACCCGGTGGACCGGCGGCACGTGCAGAGCGGCCTGGGGCCCCTCCTGGAGTCCTCGCGGTCGCCGGACTCCACGGTGCGAACGGCCGCCTTCCGTCCCCTCTTCCACTGGCGCACGGACACGCGGCCGGACCGCCTGGAGTGGGAGATCCTGTACCCGCTCATGTCCTATTCGCGGGTGGAAGAGGACGCCAAGTTCCAGATCTTGCAGGTCCTCAACTTTCGGCTCGAAGGTTCCGACCCCGCCGCGCGCGAGGAGCGCTTCGACCTGTGGCCGATTTACTTTAGCGGCACAACCGAGACAGGGGAGACATACCGCGCCCTCCTGCCCTTCGGAGGGCGGGCGGTCAACCGCTTGTTCCAGGACGAGCTGGAATTCGTCCTGTTCCCCTTGTACGCGCGCTTCGTCCAGCTGGGCGTGGAGACCCGGTACTTTCCCTGGCCGTTCGTGTCCGTCACCCGCGGAGAGAACCGGTCGGGCTTCCGCATCGTCCCGCTGTACGGCCAAGACGTGAAGGAGGGCGTCTTCGAGAAACGGTTCGTGCTCTGGCCGTTCTTCCTCCACCAGCGGACGGGGCTGGACGGGGACAACCCGGAGGAGCTCCTGTCGATCCTGCCGCTGTATGTGTCCCAGCGATCGAAGAACCAGGACAGGACCACCCTCCTCTGGCCGCTCTTCACCTACACGGAGGACCGGGAACGGAAGTTCGAGCAGTGGGAGATCGCCTGGCCGCTGATCGTCATCGCCCGCGGGGAGGGGCGGACAGGCACCCGGTTCCTGCCGTTCTACTTGGAAGAGCACCGGTTGGTGCGCGATCAGTTCTTCCTGCGCGAAATGAAGCGGACCACGCTTGCCGTCCTCTTCCCTCTCTACACCCGGAGCCAGGACGAGTTCCCCGGTAGCCTCACGGTGCGGGACCGGGTCCTGTGGTGGCTGTACTCGGACACCCGTCAGGAGGGCCGCGAGGGCTCGACCCGGCGGGTGGATGTCTGGCCGTTCTTCCGCTACACCCGGGACCGGGAGGGGGCGGTCGAGTTCCAGGCCCTGGCGCTCCTGGAAGCCTTCATGCCCGGCAACGAGAAGTTCGAGCGCAACTACTCGCCGCTCTGGGCCCTGTACACCCACCGCCGGAATCCCCAGGGGGACTCGGTGTGGTCGTTCCTCTGGAACCTGGTCCGTCACGAGGAGACGCGCGAGGGGCGCGCCGTCGAGATCCTGGGTCCGGTGCTGGCCTACCGGGAACGAGGAGGCGCGGCCCGGCTGTCGGTGCTGGCAGGGCTCTTCGAGTACGAGGTCGCGCACGGGACGCGTTCGGTGCGGCTGTTCAGGGACCTCAGCTTCACGTGGCGGGCGGTCCCGCAGGACGTGGCCGCGCTGCATCCGGCCGGAGGGCTCCGGTGAACGCCATCCGCCAACGCCTCGAGCGCTTCCTCCGGGGCGTCGGAGAGGGCGCGGGGCTCTTCCTCGAGGCGCTGTACTGGTGCAAGGCGGCTCCCCGGAGCATGGACAAGATCGTGGCCCATCTGCTGCAGTTCGGGAACGCCACGCTGCCCATCGCCTCCCTGATGGCATTCTTCATCGGGGGCGTGCTGGCGCTCCAGACGGGGTCGCGCCTGGCGGACTTCGGGCTGGAGGGGAACATCGGCGGCATCGTCGGCCTCAGCATGGTCAAGGAGCTCGGGCCGGTGATGACCTCGCTGTTGGTGGCGGGACGGGTGGGGTCGGCCGTGGCGGCGGAGATCGGCGCCATGAACGTGTACGAGGAGATCGACGCCCTGAAGACGCTGGACATCAATCCGGTCCGCTACCTGGTGATGCCGCGGCTCCTGGCCAGCGTCGTCGCCGTGCCCGCCCTCTGCATGTACGTGAATGTCATCGGCCTCGTGGGCGCCGCCATCGTCTCGGCCGTGAACCCGCAGATCGGCGTCAGCCCCCGGTTGTTCCGCCTGAGCTTCCAGGAGGTGGTCAAGTTCGGGGACATCATGGACAGCATCATCAAGTCGGTGGTCTTCGGAACGGCCGTGGCGCTGGCCTGCTGCTACGTCGGCCTGCGCACCACGGGTGGGCCCGAGGAGATCGGCCGGGCCGTGACGCGGGCGGTGGTGCTGTCCTTCATGCTCATCTTCGTGCTCAACTACGTCATCACCCGCAGCCTGATGTGACCCCATGGGCCTTTGGAACCGCGTGCTGGGACCCGGGGGTCCCCGGATGGAGAGCGAGGCGCCGGCCCAGGAGGAGCGGGCCACCCCCGGCGTCCGCGTCGAGGTGCGGCAGCTCAACAAGTTCTTCGGCGCGCAGCATGTGCTGCGGGACCTGGACCTCACCGTCGAGCCGGGCGAGACCTTCGTGATCTTCGGGCCGTCCGGCTGCGGCAAGTCGGTCCTCCTCAAGCACATCACCGGGCTGCTCAGGCCGGACTCGGGACGCATCCTGGTGGACGGGGAGGACCTCGCGGCCGGGGACGGGCACCGGCGGTTCCGCCTGGCCATGGTCTTCCAGTCCTCGGCGCTCTTCAATTCCCTCTCGGTGGGCGAGAACGTGGGCCTCTGGCTGAAGGAGCACCGGATCTGCGGCCAGGCGGAGATGGCGCGGATCGTGGCGGAGAAGCTGGCTCTGGTGGGTCTGGCGGGCAAGGAAGCGACCATGCCGTCGGAGCTGTCCGGTGGCATGAAGAAGCGGGTCTCCATCGCCCGGGCCCTGGCGGTGAGCCCCAACCTGATGCTTTACGACGAGCCTACGGCCGGCCTGGATCCGGTCCTGACAGAGCAGATCGGCCGCGTCATCGCGGACCTGAAACGGCTCAAGATTACCTCCCTGGTGGTGACCCACGACCTGAACCTGGGGTTCGCCGTGGCGGACCGCCTGGGGATGATCCACGAGGGGCGGTTGATCGAGACGGGGACGCCGGCCGGGATCCGGGCCACGAAGAACCCGGTGCTGAAGGCCTTTATCAGCACCCAGATGAAGGTCCTGGAAGGAGGCGCGTGAGCATGGCGATGTCACGGGAGGTCAGGGTCGGTCTGTTCCTGGTGGTTGCCTTCCTCATCCTGATCAGCCTGTTCGAGCTGCTGGGGAAGGAGACGATCTTCGGCCGCACGGTGGAATACCGCACCTCCTTCAAGTCCATCCCGGGACTGAAGGTGGGGGACCCGGTGCGCCTGGCGGGGGTGGATATGGGCACCGTCCGGGACATCCGGGTCGTGGGAGCCCGGGTGGAGGTGCTGCTGCGGGTCAAGCCGGGGACGCCGGTCAAGACCGACTCCATGGCGACCATCAAGCTGACGAGCCTTTTGGGGACCAACTTCGTCGATCTCACCTTCGGCTCACCGGCGGCCCAGATCTCCCCGCCGGGCAGCCTTCTGCAGAGCAGCGAGCCGCCCGACCTCAACACGATGCTGGTGCGACTCAACGACGCGGCCGGCGACATCCAGACGCTGGTCAGGCAGGTCAATGAGGGGCTGGGCAAGAGCATCGAGCCCATCAGCTCGGCCTTCCAGAGCATGGACAAGATCGCCAAGAAGATCGAGAAGGGTGAGGGGACGCTCGGCCGCCTGATCGCCGATGACACCCTGTATCGGGAGATCCGGGGGATTGCCAACAACATGCACCAGGTGAGTCAGCAGATGGCGAGCGGGCAAGGGACCCTCGGCAAGCTCCTGGCCGACGAGGGGCTGTACCGGGATCTCCGCGGGGCGACGGGAAGCATGAACCGGATCGTTAAGGACATCGAGAGCGGCAAAGGCAGCCTGGGAAAACTGGTGCGAGACGAAACCTTCTACAACGACGCGCGCGAGGCGCTGAGCGGGCTGCGTGCCGTCTCCAAGGGGATCAGCGAGGGGAAGGGCACCCTGGGCAAGCTGGTCAACGACGAGGCCCTGTATCGCGACATGCAGGGGGCGGTGGCCAGCCTGAACGGCATCATGAAGAAGGTCGAGCGGGGCGAGGGCACCCTGGGCAAGCTGCTCAACGACGAGTCGCTCTACTTCACCGCCAAGGACAGCTTGAAGAAGATGGGGAAGGCGGCGGACCAGCTTCAAGAGCAGGGGCCCCTCAGCATCATCGGCATTGGCATCCAGGCACTCGGCGCCTTCTAACATGTAACCGCCAAGGCGCCAAGAACGCCAAGCGAACCTCGGAACCAGGCACGCTGGCACAGCCGGAGGGTACCCGGCAACTCCGAACCCCGGATTGCCGACTTGCCTGATTGCCTGACCGCCCTTCGTTGGCGTGCATGGCGTCTTGGCGGTTGTAGGTTCGGGACGGGGCAGCGTGGCGGGGAAGCGCAGTCATTTCGAGTGCCAGCAATGCGGGTACCAGGCTCCGCGCTGGTTGGGGCGGTGCCCGGACTGCGCGACCTGGGGGAGCCTGGCCGAGGTCTTCGCCCCCGCCCCACCGCCCCCGGGGGTGCGGCACGCCCGCCCGCCCGTCCCGGCGTCGCCTCCGGTCGCTCTGACCGAGATCGCGGGGATCGGAGCGCGTCGGCTCCGGACGGGGATCGGCGAGTTGGACCGGGTGCTTGGCGGCGGCATCGTCCCGGGTGCCCTGATCCTGGTCGGTGGTGACCCGGGCGTGGGGAAGTCCACGCTCCTCCTCCAGGCCGCGGCGGCGATTGCCCGGCAGGGGCTGAGCGTCCTGTACGTCTCCGGGGAAGAGTCCCCGGCGCAGGTGAGCGAGCGGGGCCGGCGCCTCGGATGCGAGGCCCCCGAGCTCTACTTCGCAGCCGAGACCTCCCTGGAGGGCATCCTGGACCAGATCGCGGGTCTCAAGCCGGCCGCGGTGGTGGTGGACTCGATTCAGACCGTGTGGAGCCAGGCGGTGGAGTCGCCGGCCGGCAGCCTGAGCCAGGTCCGGGAGGTGGCGGGCCGCCTCCTGGAGGTGGCCAAGCGCCAGGAGGTGAGCGTCTGGCTGATCGGCCACGTGACCAAGGAAGGGAGCCTGGCGGGCCCCAAGGCCCTGGAACATATCGTGGACACGGTCGTGTACTTCGAGAGCGGCCAGCACCAGACGTATCGCATCCTCCGGGCCGTGAAGAACCGCTTCGGCCCCACGGATGAGATCGGGGTCTTCGAAATGCGGGCGGCCGGCCTGGTGCCGGTGGACAATCCCTCGGCCCTGTTCCTGGCGGAGCGGCCCACGGACGCCCCGGGATCGGTGGTGGTGGCGACGCTGGAGGGGACGCGCCCGATCCTGGTGGAGCTGCAGGCCCTGGTCAGCGCGACGGGCGCGGCCATGCCCCGCCGGGTGGCCAACGGCCTGGACTTCCAGCGCGTGGCCATGCTGCTCGCGGTCGTGGAGAAGCGGCTACGGGTGGGGCTGGGGGCCTCGGATGTTTTTCTGAACGTGGCGGGGGGGCTGGCGGTGCGGGAGCCGGCGGCGGACCTGGGCGTCGTCGCCGCCGTGCTCTCCAGCGTGCGGGGCCTTCCGGTGGATCCGACCTGGGCCTTCTTCGGCGAGGTGGGGCTGGGGGGCGAGATCCGCCGGGTGGCACAACCGGACAAGCGCCTCCTGGAACTGGCGCGCCTGGGCTTCACCCGGGCGATCACGGCCCGGGGAGGGACCGAGGCAGTGGCGGCCGGCGCCGGCATCGCCACCGTCGGCCTCTCCCACGTTGGTGAGCTGGCGGAACTGGTCGCCGCCAGCAAAATGCGGTTTGACTGATTGGTCGGTTTTTGGTACCATGCGTGGAACTCCCCGTCACAACGAGGTGCAGCGATGTTCATCGTCGGCCAGAAAGTGGTCTATCCAACGCATGGCGTGGGACGCATCGAGGCCATCGAGCAGAAAGAGGTCTCCGGGAACCGGCAGGCCTTTTACATCCTTCGCCTCCTGGGCAATGCTATGACCATCATGGTGCCCACCGCGAACGCCGAGCGGGTTGGCCTCCGGCAGCTCATCGGCCGCAAGGACGTCCCCAAGGTGATGGAGATCCTGCGCAAGAAGAACGTCGAGATCTGCCCGAACTGGAACCGCCGCTTCAAGGACAACCTGGAGCGCATCAAGACGGGATCGCTGTACGAGGTCGCCACGGTCCTGCGCAAGCTGGTGCTGCTCCAGAAGGAGCGCAACCTGTCCTTCGGCGAGAAGAAGATGCTGGAGAACGTGCGGCAACTCCTGGTGAGCGAGATCTCCCACGCCGCCGGGATGGACGAGGGGGATGCCCGGTCCATGGTGGACCGGACGATCGCCAAGGCCTGAGCCCTCGCCGGCCGGGAGGAGGTGACCTCGCGTGTCGGAGCCGGTGCTGCGCGTCCTCTTGGTTGCCCTGTGCGGGGCGGCGGGCCTGGTCGTCTTCAGCCTGCAGCGCGGCGGTGAGGGGGTCAGCCTCGTCGGCGTCCTGGCGGGCCTGACGTTCGGCCTGCTGCTGGTGGCCGTGGAGCAGCGGCTCCGGCGGGTCCCGGGCAAGGCCATCTTCCACGGGCTGGCGGGGTTCGTCGGCGGCCTGCTGGTGGGCCGGATCGTGGCGGCCGCCGTGGGGACTTTCCTGGCGGGCTTCCCGCCCAGCGCCGGCGCATTCGCCCAGACCCTGTGTCTGGTGGGAGGCGCCTACCTGGGGACGCTCGTGGCCCTGGACAAGGGACGGCAGTTCAACTTTGCCGGCTTCATCCGCGTCCTGAAGGAGCAGCCGCGGGGCGAGAGTTACAAGCTCCTGGACACCTCGGTGATCATCGACGGCCGCATCGCCGACATCACCGAGACCGGCTTCCTGGAGGGAACGCTGGTCATCCCCCAGTTCATCCTGCGGGAACTGCAGCACATCGCCGACTCCTCCGACCCGCTGAAGCGGAACCGGGGGCGTCGCGGCCTGGATATCCTCCAAAAGATCCAGAAGAAGCCGGACATCCGGGTCGAGATCAGCGATATGGACTTCCCCGAGATCCGCGAGGTGGACAACAAGCTCGTGGCCATGGCCAAGGCCCTCAACGCCAAGATCGTCACCAACGACTTCAACCTGAACAAGGTGGCGGAGCTTCGCGGGGTCGGGGTCCTGAACATCAACGGGCTCACCAACGCCCTACGGCCGGTGGTCCTGCCGGGCGAGGATATGCGGGTGTACGTCCTGAAGGAGGGCAAGGAGTACAACCAGGGGATCGCCTACCTGGATGACGGCACCATGGTCGTGGTGGACAACGGACGCCGGCACATCGGCCAGACGGTCGACGTGTGCGTCACCTCGGTCCTGCAGACCACGGCCGGGCGCATGATCTTTTCGAAGCTGAAGGAAGAGGCGGAGGCCGCCTGAGAATTCCCGAATCCCAAATCGCAATGGCCAACGTCCCAACTCGCGGGGCCCTCGTACCTGCCGACATCGGGATGTGGCCATTGGGAGGTGGGATTTTCTTTTGGGGGCGTCAATGCACGTGACCGCCATCGTGCCGGCGGCCGGGGGCGGGACCCGGCTGGCGGGGCCCCTGCCTAAGCAGTACCTGGTCCTGGCGGGGATCCCCCTCCTCACCCGGACCCTCCAGGCCCTGCGCGCGTCCGGACGCGTGGATCACCTCATCCTGGTGGTCCCGCCCGGCCACGAGGCCCGCTGCCGGACGGAGCTCCTCGAGCCCTTTGGGCTCCACGCCGACGCCGTGATTCCCGGCGGGGCGGATCGCCAGGCCTCGGTGTTCGCCGGCCTCTCCCGGGTCCCGGAGGGGACTGACCTCGTCCTGGTGCACGACGGGGCGCGGCCCTTCGTCACGGTTGGGGTGATCCAGGCGGCGGTGAGCGCGGCCTCCGAGGCGGGCGCAGCCGTGGTGGCGGTTCCGGTCACGGACACCATCAAGGTGGCCGGCCCGGACGGCTCCGTGAAGGAGACGCCGGAGCGCGGCCGCCTGTGGGCGGCGCAGACGCCGCAGGTCTTCCGTCCCGCCCTCCTCCGGGAGGGGCATCTCAGAGCCCTGCAGGACGGCTTCCGCGGCACCGACGACAGCGCCCTGGTGGAGCGCCTGGGTCATCCCGTGCGGCTCGTCCCCGGCGTGCCGGAGAATCTCAAGATCACCACCCCGGCCGATCTCGCCCTGGCGGAGCACGTCCTGCGCGCCGGGCAGTTCGAGCCGGTGAGGCGGCCGTGAGTCCGGGTGGGGATGCGGGCGTTCGGGTCGGGGTCGGCTTCGACCTGCACCCCCTGGTGGCGGGCCGCCCGCTGATCCTGGGCGGCGTCCGCATCCCCTCCGAACGGGGTCTGGACGGGGATTCGGATGCGGACGTGCTGACCCACGGTATCCTAGATGCGCTGCTGGGCGCGGCCGGGGAGGGGGACATCGGCACCCACTTCGGCGTGGGCCGCCCGGAGATGCGGGGGATCTCCAGCCTGGTCCTCTTGGAGCGGGTGGTGACGCTGCTCGCGGCCAAGGGGTACCGGCCGAGCAACGTCGACGCCACCGTGATCACGGAAGCGCCGCGGATCGGTCCCCACATTCCCGCCATGCGGAAGTCCCTGGCCGCGGTCCTGCGGATCGATGCGGGCCGGGTCAACGTGAAGGGGACGACGGCCAAGGGACTCGGTTGGCTGGGGGCGGGGCAGGGGATTGCGGCCATTGCGGTGGCGAGCGTGGTTCCGGTCCCGACGGGACGGCCGGGGGTCTCCTCGCACAGGACCCGGCGCGCGCGGCACGGACGCTGAGTGCCCGATTTCATACATCCGTATCAGGGTTCCCCCGATACGGATCGCCCTATGCCCAGGGCGTTTCGTGTAGGGTTGGCTGGCGCCAAACGTACACGAACTTATGAATGCAAGCACTGAGGCACCTCGACCCGGCCCCGGACACACGGGTGGCGCGTAGGTCCTCCCCATGGGACTCACACTCTCCAATACCCTGACACGGAAACTGGAGCCCTTCGAGCCCCTCGTCCCGGGCGAGGTGCGCATGTACGCGTGCGGCATGACGGTCTACGACCTGTGCCACATCGGCCACGCGCGCTCTCTCCTCGTCTTCGAGGTGCTCCGGCGATACTTCGAGTACACGGGTCACCGCGTGACGCTCGTCCGGAATTTCACCGACGTGGACGACAAGATCATCGATCGGGCGCAGGCCCTTGGCATCCCGTGGGACGCCCTGGCGCGGCAGTACATCGGGGCCTTCTACCAGGACCTGGAGGCCCTGGGGCTGCGGCGAGCGGACATCGAGCCGAAGGCCACCGATCACGTCCCCGAGATGATCGCGATCATCCAGCGTCTGCTCCACCAGGGACTGGCCTACCCCATAGACGGGGACGTCTATTTTGCGGTGCGCCGGTTTCCCGAGTATGGGAAGCTCTCCCACCGGAGTTTGGAGGATCTGTGGGCAGGGGCCCGGGTCGAGGTGGACGAGCGCAAGCGCGACCCCCTGGATTTCGCCCTCTGGAAGTCCTCTCGCCCGGGGGAACCCGCCTGGGACAGCCCCTGGGGGCCGGGCCGGCCCGGCTGGCACATCGAGTGCTCCGCCATGGCCTCGAAGTACCTCGGAGAGACCTTCGACATCCACGCCGGGGGAGAGGATCTGGTCTTCCCCCACCATGAGAACGAGATCGCCCAGTCCGAGGGGGCCTCGGGGAAGCCGCTGGCTCGCTACTGGCTGCACAACGGGTTCGTCACCGTAAACGGGGAGAAGATGGCCAAGTCCCTGGGGAACTTCGTCACGATCCGGGATGCCTTGAGCCGGTACAGTCCCGAGGCGCTGAAGCTCCTGCTCTTGTCGACGAACTATCGTGGGCCCCTGGACTACTCCGATACGGCCGTCGCAGAGAAGGTCAAGGCCTTGGCGAGCATCCAGGATTTCCTGCGGACGGTTCACCCCTTGGGCGCGCAGACGCCCGGATCGACGTCACAGCGCCAGGCAACGCCAGGGGCCGCCAACGGGGGCCCGCACCCGGCCGAGGCGGCGTTCCGCGCGGCCATGGATGACGACTTGAACACGGCCCGGGCCGCGGGGGTGCTCTTCGATCTGATGCGGGAGGGGAACCGCCTCCTTCACGACGCAGACCAGGCGGGTGGCTTGGCTGCGTCCACCCTCTCCGCCCTTCGGCGCATCGCCAACCTCTTGCGTGAGCTCGGTGCGGTGCTGGCGCTCGATCTTCGAGCCAGCGGACCGACGGTCCGTGCCTTCGCCGCGGTGCGGCTCGACCGGCCAGCGGAGGGGGCGCTTCAGGAACTGGCGGCCCTGGTTGGGGGCGAAGGCCCGCGGCCCGAGAATCTCGCGGACCGGCTCACCGCGGTGGTGGGCGAGCTTCTGGCCCACCGCGAGGCCGCACGACGGAAGGGCGCCTGGGCCGCGGCCGATTCAATCCGCCAGGCCCTCGCCGCTTCCGGCGTCCGGCTGGAAGACACCAAGACTGCGACGCACGCCGTCTGGCAGTTCGCGGACGGTCCCAGTCGACCTGCCATCGCCGTCACGCTGGTCAAGCAGTGAGCGCGCCCACCCACCGCCACGCCACGGCCGCCGGGACCGAGATCCTGGCAGGCCCGCACGCCGTCCTCGAGGCGATGCGGGCGAGCCGGCGGACGCTTCACCGGATCTACCTGGCGCGCCAGGAGAAGGGGGACGCCATCGAGGCGATCCTGCGCGGGGCCCGGGAGCGGGGGGTGCCCGTAATCGTCCGGCCGCGTGGCGATCTGGACCGGCTGGCCGGGGGTGCGGCCCATCAGGGGGTCGTCGCAGAGGCCGGGACGTTTCCATACCTGGAACCCGAAGAGGTGGTGGCCCGGGCCCTGCGTGGCCCCGGGGCCGCCCTGCTCGTGGTGCTGGATGGGATTCAGGACCCCCACAACCTGGGGGCAATCATCCGGACCGCGGAGGCAGCGGGCGCCCACGGCCTGATCCTGCCGCGGGATCGCGCCGCACCTATCACGGCCGCTGCGGTCCGCTCGTCCGCTGGGGCCACGGAGCATCTCGCCGTGGGGCAGGTGACAAACCTGGCGGCATTCCTCGAATGGCTGAAAACCCAGGGCGTGTGGGTGGTGGGTGCGGATCCCGTGGGGGGACGACTGCTGTATGCTGTGGACCTGACGGGGCCGCTGGCTCTCGTGATCGGCGCCGAGGGACGAGGGCTTCGCCCCCTGGTGAAAGGCCGGTGCGACCTCCACGTGCGCGTCCCGGTGGTGGGGAAGGTGGGCTCGCTGAATGCCTCTTGCGCCGCAGCCGTCTGCATTTTCGAGGTCATCCGGCAGCGCCAGGGCGACAAAGTAGGGCACCGATTGACAAAAATCGGAGAAAATGGTTAAAATACTTGATAAGATCCTCTGCATTTCTCCTTGAAACCATGTGTTTCTGTTGTAGCCGAAAGAATCTGCTTGTCGGAAATTTTGCAAACATATATATTGTGCGTTTGTCTGCTGGCGTAGCTCAGCCGGTAGAGCAGCTGATTTGTAATCAGCCGGTCGGGGGTTCGATTCCCTCCGCCAGCTCCACCGTGATCCGGCACGCCCATCGGCTGAGACGGCGTTCAGGCGGTGGAGCCGTTGCATGCGGGGAGATACCCAAGCGGCCAAAGGGGGCAGACTGTAAATCTGTTGGCTCATGCCTTCGGAGGTTCGAATCCTCCTCTCCCCACCAGGCCCGTCCCAGTCGAGTGCCCGGGGTAGATTGGGGTCAGACGCATGAAGCAGGCGGGAATAGCTCAGTGGTAGAGCGCGAGCCTTCCAAGCTCGGGGTCGCGGGTTCGAATCCCGTTTCCCGCTCCACGTGATGTCCCGCATTCGCCGGGAATAATCCGCGAAAGAGGGTTCGGTCGGGTGCATGCCTTCCCTGAGACTCTGCAGATCAGGGTCCTGGCGAATCTTGTTGTGTGTGGCCCTGCTGTGGCCCTGGGTACCTCCGGCCCAGGCGGCCAGCCGGGACGCGCTGCGCCTGAACGAAGAGGGGATTGCCCTCACCGCCAAGGGGCAGTACGAGGAGGCGGCCGCCCAGTTCACCCAGGCCCTCCGGCTGAGCCCGGGGGATGAGGTCATCCGCCGGAACCTGGCGCGAGTGCGGGCAGTCCTGGGGCACCGGTACCTGCAGGCGGGATCGCTCTCTCAGGCGCAGGAGCAGTACCAGGCGGCCCTGGAGGCGGTACCGGAAGAGCCGGCCGCGCTCCTGGGCCTGGGCGACATTCAACTCCGGAATCGCCAGCCCCGGATCGCCGCAGAGTTTTACCGACGGGCCGTCGCGGCCGACCCGAGAAACCCGGACGCCTACGCCCGCCTGGGCGAGGGATACTACCAGCAGCGGGATCCCACCGCCGCCCTCTCGGCCTGGGAGCAAGCCCTCGCCCTCCGCGAGGATGCATACCTGCGGCGCCGGGTGGAGGAAGTCCAGAGGGAGGTCCAGGTCCACACCGGCTACCGCGGTCGAGAGAGCCAGCACTTCACGATCAAGTATGATGGGCAGCAGCGGGAGGACATCGGCCGGGAACTCATCCAAATCCTCGAGCGTGCCTATAACGATGTGGGGTACGAGCTAGGCGCGTACCCACCCTACGAGGTCCAGACGATCTTCCACTCGGAAGCGGAGTTTGTTACTTCTGCCCATCGCACTCTGGACGGGAGGATTCGGATCGGCCTGAAGGGACTGTCTCTGGAAAACCCGCTGCTTCGCTCGGTCCTGTACCACGAATACACCCACGCCTTGATCTATGCGATTACCCGCGGGAACGACGTCCCGCGCTGGGTGCACGAGGGGCTGGCGGTGCACATGGAAAAATGGAGGGGGCCCGACTTCAAGCAGGAAGCGATCCGTCTGGCGCGGACCGGGGTCGTTCCCCCGCTGGACCAGTCCCCCTACACCCACGGGTCGGCCGCCATCGAGCACCTGATCGAGCGCTACGGCATGACCCGGGTCCGGCAGATGCTGCAGCGGATGGGCGAGGGGCTGCCCTTCCCCCAGGCGTTCCAGGAGGCGTTCCAGCGGGACCTCACCACCTTCCAGCAGGAGTTCCGGGACCTGCTGGTGCGAGGGTACTGACGAAGGGCAGCTAAAAACAGACAACGGACAACGGGACCATGACCGGTTTTGCGTTGTCGGTTGTGCACTGTCCGTTGCCGCGAAGGCAAAGAGGCCCACGTAGCTCAGTTGGCAGAGCGCGTCCTTGGTAAGGACGAGGTCACCAGTTCAATTCTGGTCGTGGGCTCCAGCGATCGCGCACCGGGATTTCGCAATGGCCGGGAGCACCGGCGAGTGAGGTCGGGAGGACGCCTGTATGGCCAAAGCCAAGTTCGAGCGGACGAAAGAGCACATGAACGTCGGGACCATCG
>CAZNWB010000047.1:0-25100 GCA_964576535.1 uncultured bacterium
CGCTGGTTGGTCTCCTCGGCCGAGCCAAAGCCCGAGTACTGCCGCATGGTCCAGAACCTGCCCCGGTACATGGTGGGCTGGACCCCGCGGGTGAAGGGGTACTCCCCCGGAAAGCCCAGGTCCCGCTCGGAGTCGCGCCCGGCCAGGTTGAGGGGGGTGTACACCCGCTCCAGGGGAATGCCGGAGGTGGTCGCAAAGGTCTCCTGTCGCTCCGGCGTCTTCTCCAACGCCCGGCGGAGCGTCCCCTCCTCCCACGCCCGCATCAGGGCTTCGATCCTCTCGATTTCTTCTTTGGTCACGCCGTCCCCCCTATCGAATGCGGAATGCGGAATGGCGAATGCGGAATGGTCGGAGCTGTTCGCCCCGGGTTTTCATTCCGCATTCCGCATTCCGCACTCCGCATTGCAGTCCCGTGCCTAGTCGATCACCATCAGGACCTCACCCGCGCTGACGGCCTTCCCCTCCGCCACCCGGATCTCCTTCACCGTCCCCGGGGATGGGGCCTTCAGCTCGTTCTCCATCTTCATGGCCTCCACCACGATAACCCCGTCCCCGGCCTTCACGGCGTCGCCGAGCTTGACCAGAAGCTTGACCACCTTGCCTGGCATGGGTGCGGCGACGGTCCGCTTGGCCGCCCGGGCCACTTCCTTCCCCACGGCAGCCCGGAGACGTCGTTCCTGCTCGTCCTGGATCTCCACCAGGAAGGGCTGGCCATCCACCAGGACCATGAAGGCATCTTCGACCTCCAGGAGATCCACCTCAAAGGATCGTCCGCCAATCAAAAGCGAGTATAGGCTGGAGTCCACCCGGAGGACGTCCACCAGGACCTCCTGGCCGTCCAGATGGACGCGGAGCCGGTCTCGCTCCGACCGGACGTCCACCCGGTGTTCCCGCCCCCCCGATTTGGCGATGTACGCCATCTGGCTCCCTACCCGATCGCGATAAAGAACTCCCAACGGACAGTCGGGATTTGTGATTGGTGATTGAGGATTGTTGATTGCAGCAGAAATCCTCAATCTGCAATCCTCAATCAAAAATCAGAAGCGGCGCAGCGCGGCCTGGCGGGCGGCAAGTTTCCAGGCGCTCTCCGCCGCTCGCCCCCCGCGGGCGGGGGTCCCGGCGCGGGCTTGGTCCTGCAGGTGAGCATGGATCGCCGCCGCCACCAATGCCACGTCCCGCTGTGACTCGTCCCACGCATGGGGCCGACCGGCGAAGCGGCGGTCGATGTAGGTGGTGTCGATGTCGCCCCGGAGGAAATCCGGATCCGCCATCACCCGCTGGTGGAAGGGGATGGTGGTCTTGATCCCCTGGACGGTGTATTCCATCAGGGCCCGCCGCATGCGCTGCACCGCCTCCGGACGATCGCGCCCCCAGGTGATCAGCTTGGCGATGAGGGGATCGTAAAAGATCGGCACCTCGTACCCTTCGTAGATGCCGGTCTCGATCCGAACACCGGCCCCACCCGGCTCGCGCAGCCTGATGATCCGCCCGGGCGAGGGCACGAAGTTCTGGAAGGGGTCCTCGGCGTAGATGCGGCACTCGATGGCCGCTCCCCGGATGACCACGTCCTCCTGCCGGTACATGAGGGCCTCCCCGGCGGCGATGGCGATCTGCTCCTTCACCAGGTCCAGTCCCGTCACCATTTCGGTGACGGGGTGCTCCACCTGGAGGCGGGTGTTCATCTCCAGGAAGTAGAAGTTGCGCTCCTGGTCCACCAGGAATTCCATCGTGCCCGCGTTCACGTACCCCGCCGCTCGGGCCAGGCCCACCGCTGCCTCCCCCATCCGCCGCCGCATGGATGCGTCCACGACGGGCGAGGGGGCCTCTTCGATTACTTTCTGGTGGCGTCGCTGCACGGAGCACTCCCGCTCGCCCAGGTAGATCGTGTGCCCGTGCCGGTCCGCCAGGATCTGCATCTCCACGTGCCGCGGGGCGATGAGATACCTCTCCAGGTAGATGGCAGAGTCCCCGAAGGCGGATTGGGCCTCCGACCGGGCGGCCCGGATGGCCGAGGGCAGGTCCGGCGCTGCCTGGACCACCCGCATGCCTTTGCCGCCACCCCCCGCGGCCGCCTTGATGACCACCGGCAGGCCGATCTCCAGCGCCTGCCGCTCCACCTCCGCGTCCGTCAGGTTTTCGATCGCGCCCGGAACCACCGGCACCCCGGCCCCCGTGGCCAGCCGCCGGGCCGACGTCTTGCTCCCCATGGCCCGGATGGCGCTACTGGGAGGGCCGATGAACACGATCCCCGCCGCCTCACAGCGACCGGCGAATTCGGCGTTCTCCGCCAGGAAACCGTAGCCGGGGTGGATGGCTTCGGCCCCGGCTCGCCGGGTCACGTCCAGAATCGCGTCCATGTTCAGGTAGCTCTGGATGGAGGGTGGGGGGCCGACGCAGTAGGCCTCATCAGCGTAGCGCACGTGGAGCGAGGACCGGTCGGCCTCGGAGAAGATGGCGACATTGGCGATCCCGAGCTCGCGGCACGCCCGGATGACTCGGATCGCGATCTCTCCCCGATTGGCAATCAGGATCTTTGTGAACACGTGGAAGCCCTCAGCGTTCAGCCTTCAGCAGTCAGCCTCATTAGGTGCCGAAGGTGCGCCGGGCTGATCGCTGATAGCTGACGGCTGTTTCCTAACTGTTTAGAGGATCATCGTGTTGATCTTGTACCAGAGGCTCCGCTCCAGGTATTTGAGATCCAGGGGCTTGGTGATGTAGTCGAAGGCGCCCAGGCTCAGCGCCTGGCGCCCCGTCTCGTCCTCGTTGACCGCGGTGACCATGATCACACCCACTTCGCGATCGATCTCCCGGACCTGCTTGAGGACTTCCAGGCCATTCATTTTCGGCATGCGCACATCCAGGAGAATCAGGTGCGGTCGTTCCTCCTTGACCTTGTGGAGGGCTTCTTCGCCGTCCTGGGCCGTGCTGACCTCGTAGCCTTTGGATGTCAGGAACTCCTGCAGGAGTTCGACGGCATCCGGTTCATCATCCACGACCAGGACTCTTGGCATGACCTCCTCCGAACCAAGCCAATTTAAAACTGACAACGGACAACGGACAACCGGCCAACAACGATTTGTGATTTGTGATTGAGGATTGGTGATTGAAAAGAAAATCACCAATCTGCAATCCTCAACACCGATTTGAGATGTGTGATTGGGGATTGCCGATTGAACCGGAAATCACCAATCCACAATCACCAATCCACAATCATGTTCGGCGGGGGCCTCAGAGCGGGATGTTCCCGTGTTTCTTGGGGGGGTTGGTGTCCCGCTTTGTGGCCAGGGCCCGTAGGGTCCGGATCAACTTCGGTCGGGTCTCCTTGGGTTCGATGATCTCGTCCACGTAGCCCCGCGCCGCCGCCACGTATGGGTTGGCGAATTTCTCCCGGAACTCGGCCACCCGCTCCGCCCGGAAGACCGCAGGATCTGCGGCCTCGGTCAGCTCCCGCCGGTAAAGGATGTTGACCGCCCCCTCCGGCCCCATGACGGCAATCTCCGCCATAGGATAGGCAAAGTTCACGTCGGCCCGCATGTGCTTGCTGCCCATGACGCAATAGGCCCCGCCGTACGCCTTGCGCGTGATCACCGTGACCTTGGGCACTGTGGCCTCACCGTAGGCGTATAAGAGCTTGGCCCCGTGGCTGATGATCCCGCCCCACTCCTGGGCGGTCCCGGGCAGGTAGCCAGGCACGTCCTCCAGCGTGACGATGGGGATATTGAAGGCGTCGCAGGTCCGCACGAACCGCGCCGCCTTGACGCAGGAGTTGATGTCCAGGCACCCCGCCAAGACCGCCGGCTGGTTGCAGACAAAGCCGACCGTCTGGCCGTCCAGCCGGCCGAAGCCCACGACGATGTTGGTGGCGAAGTGTTCGTGGACCTCCAGGAACACCCCGTCGTCCACCACCAGGCGGACGATCTCCTTGATGTCGTACGGCTTGTTGGGGTTTTCGGGGACGATGGTGTTCAGGGCCTCTTCCATCCGGTTCGGGTCGTCCTGTGTATCCCGGCGGGGCGGATCCTCCAGGTTATTTTGGGGCAGGAATCCCATGAGGTCCCGGGTGAGGGCCAGGGCCGCCTCCTCGGAACCCGTGGCGAAGTGGGCCACGCCGCTTTTCTCGTTGTGGGTCATGGCCCCACCCAGCTCCTCGAAGGTCACCTCCTCGTGAGTGACGGTCTTGATGACGTCCGGGCCCGTGATGAACATGTAGCTCGTGTCCTTGACCATCACGGTGAAATCGGTGAGGGCCGGCGAGTAGACCGCCCCGCCAGCGCAGGGGCCCAGGATGACCGAGATCTGGGGAATGACCCCCGAGACCAGGACGTTGCGGAGGAAGATGTCGGCATATCCCGCCAGGGACACCACCCCCTCCTGGATGCGGGCCCCGCCCGAGTCCTTGAGACCGATCAGGGGGGCCCCCATTTTCAGGGCCATATCCATGATCTTGCAGATCTTGGCGGCATAGGTCTCGGAGAGGGAGCCGCCGAAGACGGTGAAATCCTCGGCGAACACATAGACCGGCCGGCCGTCAATGGTCCCATACCCGGTCACCACCCCGTCGCCTGGGATGAGTTGCTTCTCCATGCCGAAATCCCGGCACCGGTGGGTCACCAGCATGTCCACCTCGGTGAACGACCCCTTGTCGAGAAGGAGGTCCACCCGCTCCCTGGCGGTGAGTTTTCCGGCCGCATGCTGGCGTTGGATGCGCTCCTTCCCGCCGGCCTCCAGGGCGCGCTGGCGCCAGCGCTGGAGTTCTTCGAAGCGTCCCTCGACGGCCATAGCTCCGACCCCCCCTCAGACGGTTGACATAGCGGGGAACTTTCATACCAGTCCCGCCCTCAAAAATCAACGGAAAAGCCCCCTTGCCCCGATCCGTCCCTCAGACGGATCCCTCAGGGACTCCGACTGCCCGGGTGCATGCAGCTGCCGTGTTGTTCACGTCTTCCGCACGGATCACGGACGGATCAGGGGCTTGACGCCAATCGTTTGGTCTGGTAGACAGGGGCTCGTTTGGCCGCATTGGCATGACCTTTGCCCATTTGTGGCGGGCGGGGAGTGATGTGCCTACAATTCGCACAGGCGACACGTCGCTCCCGGAACACCGGGAACCATTGCCAGTCGGAGAACCTGAATGCTTGCCACGAATGCAGTATCCGAGCACACGGGGTCCGTCACCGAGACGCTTCTCGAACTC
The DNA here is from genome assembly GCA_964576535.1 of uncultured bacterium. GTDB lineage: Bacteria > Methylomirabilota > Methylomirabilia > Methylomirabilales > 2-02-FULL-66-22 > 2-02-FULL-66-22. The sequence continues at coordinate 5,195 of CAZNWB010000047.1, forward strand.
ATCCGCCAGGGTAAGGTGACCACCGATCGATTGCTCCGCGAGAATGCCTCCCTTCGCGCCGAGGTTGCCCGCCTCATGTCCGAGAACGCCGACTTGCGCGCCGGCCATGGCCGCCAGAACGGAGACATCTTCTCGTGATGCCACCTGCCGCTGTTCCTTCGACTCCGGACACAGCGCCCCTGCAGGGCCTCACCGATTTCCTGCCGGACGAGGCCAGCCGATCTCGCATCCTCGTGGTGGACGACAATCCGCTGAACCGCCAGTTCCTGGAGGACGAGCTGGTGGACGAGGGCTACCTGGTGAGCGCGGCCGAGGACGGCGAGGAAGCGCTCCAGAAGGTGGCGGCGGAATCGCCGGATCTGATTCTCCTGGACGTCATGATGCCGAAGCTCGACGGCTATGAGGCCTGCCGCCGGCTGAAGTCGGACCCCCGGACGATCTTGATCCCCGTGGTCATGGTCACCGCCCTCACCGCAACCCACGAGCGGATCAAGGGCATCGAGGCCGGCGCCGATGATTTCCTCAGCAAACCCTACAACCGGCTGGAACTGCTGACCCGCGTCCGATCGCTGCTCAAGCTCAAGCGACACACCGATGAACTGGAGAATGCCGAGACCGTCCTCTTCACCCTGGCCCTGAGCGTCGAGGCCAAGGATCCCTACACCAACGATCACTGCGACCGCCTGGCCCGCTTTTCCGTGGCCCTAGGACAACAGCTGGGCCTGTCCCGGGAGCAGCTCAAGGCGCTCCACCGTGGCGGCATCCTCCACGATCTGGGCAAGATCGGCATCCCGGACGCCATCCTGCTCAAACCCGGGCCGCTCAACGACGTCGAGCGCGCCGTGGTCCGGGAACATCCCGCGATCGGCGAGCGGATCTGCCATCCGCTGAAGTCCCTGCGCCTGGTCCTCCCCATCATCCGCCACCATCACGAGCGCTGGAACGGCTCCGGCTATCCCGATGGTCTGGCCGGCGAGGCCATCCCCCTCACGGCCCGCGTTCTCCAGGTCGTGGACGTCTACGATGCGCTCACGACTGAACGGCCCTACAAGTCGGCCTATTCTCACGACCAGGCCTGTGCTATCATGCGCGAGGAGACCGCCAAGGGATGGTGGGATTCCAGCATGGTGGAGGCCTTCATCGCCCTCATCCCCAACGGCTACGCGATCGCGTAGCCTGGCCGTCAGCCCTGGGACGCCTTCCAACACTGGAGGGTCGCCTCGTCGTGCAGCGTCTTCCCATGAGTCCGGACACCCCCCCCCGCACTCAGGTGACGGCGGATCGGCCGGGCGGCACGCCCTCGGCTTCCCCCGCCGACCCCCGGGCGAGCGGAGTTGACCAAACGACGACACCCCCCGGACAGCCTCCGGGCGATACCGCATCCCGCCCGCCCAGCCCTGCGGCCGAGACGGACAAGACGGACAAGAGGTCCACCCCAGCGCGTGTCCTGGTGGTGGATGACCTCGCCGAGATCCGGGACCTGCTCCAGGCTTACCTCGAGGACGAGGGGTACGACGTCCTCACCGCCAAGGATGGGCAAGAGGCCCTCGCCGCCGTCGCCGCACACCCGCCCGACCTGATCCTCCTCGATGTGATGATGCCAGGCACGGATGGCTACGAGGTCTGCCGGCGGCTCAAGTCCGACGAGAAGACGGCCTTCATCCCCATCGTCATGCTGACAGCCCTCCAGGAACTGGAGCATCGCCTGCAGGGGATCGAGGTGGGGGCCGACGAGTATCTCACCAAGCCCTTCCGGCGCATGGAGCTTCTCACCCGCGTCCGTTCCCTGCTCCGGGTCAAAGCGCTTCACGACCAGGTGGCGGCCTACAATCGCCTGCTGGAACAGAAGGTGGCCGAGCGGACCGCCGCGTTGGAGCAAGCCCTGAACGACCTGAGGGAGATGGACCGATTGAAGTCAGAGTTTCTCTCCAACATCTCCCATGAACTGCGCACCCCCTTGACCCCCGTCATGGGATACCTGCCCGCGCTCCTCCGCGAGGAGTTCGGCGCCCTGACCCCGGAGCAGCGGCGCGTCCTGGCCCACGTCTCTGAAAGCGTGGACCGGCTTCACCGCTTGATTGACGATCTGCTGACCTTCATGCACTGGGAGAGCGGCGAGGAGGCGGCCCTGCGGGTCCAGCCGGTGGCCGTGGCGGCGGTGGTCGAGGTCGCCGCGGCCAAGGTGTCCGCCATGGCCCAGGAGAAGGGTGTCCAGGTGATGCGGACGGTCCCCGCGGACCTGCCGCAAGTTCAGGTGGATGTCACCGCCATCGGTCGGGCCCTAAGTCACCTCCTGGATAACGCCGTGAAGTTCACCCCCAAGGGTGGGCAGGTCACCATCACGGCCCGCTTGGTCGAATGGTCAAGTGGTCAAGTGGTCGATTCGTCCCAACCAGTTGACCAATCGACGACTCGACCAATCGACACAAAGAAGTGGGTGGAGCTCGCCGTGCAGGATACCGGTGTCGGGATTTCCCCCGAGGCCATTCCCAAGATCTTTGACCGATTCTACCAGGTGGATTCCTCCACGACGCGCCAGCACGGGGGAACCGGCCTGGGACTTGCCATCGTGAAATTTATCCTGGACGCCCACGGGGCCCACATTTCGGTCGAGAGCCTCCCGGGCACGGGAACAACCTTTTCCATCCGCCTGCCGGTCCCCGAGTAAAGACCTCTCCCAATTTCAAATTGAAAACCGACAACTGACAACCGGTCATCCGAACGGACAACCCCGTTGACCGGTTTCCCATTGTCCGTTGTCAGTTTTCAATTGAGTTTTGCCGGCCTACTTCGTCGGGGCGGCGCCGGGGATCGGCGTGAACTCGTGGGTCCGTATGAGTTTCTCCCCGCTGAACCAGTAGCTCACCCCATCGGCGTAGTACCACCAGACCTCGGACACCGAATCCCCCGCGCCGGACGTCTCCCGCTTTTCGGGCAGGCCGTGGTTTCGCAGAATCCGACCCTTCTCCGAATCCGGTCCGTAGAAAGCGATCTGGCGCTCGATCTCGGTCCACGCGGGCTGGAATCTGAGCACCTGGTTGACGATGAGCGTGCGGTCCCGACCCAGGAGCTGGGTAATGTCCAGGGGCTCCGGCTGCCGGTACTTCACGCGGTCGAAGCCCGTCTTGTCGTAGAAGAAAATGTGGAAGTCGTTGCCGGCCGTCGCCGGGACGAACTGGATCCGGTACCGACCCTCGACGTCAGTGAATGTCTTGACTTCCTGTCGCCTGCGCTCCTCGTATTCCAGGCGTCGGGCTACCAGCTCGAGAGTCCGACCGACGATGACCACCGGGGTATTGGGCACGGGCCGGCCGGTTTCATCCGAGACCTGACCCGTCACGACCCGGGTCTGCTGGATGTCCACCGTGGCGCACCCCGCCAGCACCACTCCCACAATGAAGCCCGCAACCAGCGTCCTCGCTCCACGCATCTCTTGTCCTCCTCTGTACCCCCCCGACGCCGCCCAGCATACCGGAGACAGCGGGTGACCTCAAGTCGAACAGTGGGGCGCACCTTTTCTGCTTGCCAAGCACACGCCGGGCCGCTAGGGTGCCGCCTCGTGACTCACCCTTGACTTCCGTTGTCCGGTTGTCGGTTGCCTGCCTGTGCGTTGCACGCAGACAGGTCAGTTTTTCATTTTGCATTGGAGTGAGCCCCCGTGGCATCCCCCATCGGACACATACTCGTGGGTGCCGGCGTGGCGGCCGCCACGGCCGGCGCCCTGGGAGCGGAGAGCACCCCCGCGCTGTGGGTGGGAGTCGCCGTCGCCTCCTGCGCGCCGGACTTGGATCTCCTCCCCAGCCTTTGGGGTGTGCCCTACCGGCGGGTCCACCGCCAGGCGAGCCACTCGATCCTGGTGTTGGCGTCCCTGGTGGCCCTGCTCTGGGCGGCCCTGCTGGGGTTGAACGTCGGAGGGGATTGGCGATCCCTGGCCCCGTGGGGGGCCGCCCTGTTCTCGCACGTGTTCCTGGATATCGTCTGCACGGGCCCTGCCTTGGGTGAGAAGGGCCAGGGCATTCCCCTCCTCTGGCCTCTCTCTTCTCATCGCTGGTACGTTCGCCGGCCGATCCTCCCGGACGTGAACCTCCTCGAGAACCCTTCACCGGCCGCCATCAGCCGCGCGTGCCTCTGGGAGCTCCTGCACCTGTGCCCGGCCGCCGGGGCCATGATCCTCCTCGCCTCTCTCCTCTGACTCCTATCAGTTCCTGGCTCGCGGCCACCCAAAGGGCCCCCGGCTCTCGGGCGCGTTTTCCGTTGACAATCCGCCGCGCGTGGCGGTAGAAATGCGCGCAAGGGGAAGTGGCGGAACTGGCAGACGCGCACGTTTGAGGGGCGTGTGAGGCAACTCATGAGGGTTCGAGTCCCTCCTTCCCCACCACGTGCGGGCACAACACCGGCGGCCGATTCCGGCCGCCGGTTTGTTGTTTCCGCTCCAGAGAAAGGAGGCGACCGGTGCAGCTCAAGCTCTTTGACAAGAAGCTCGTGGATCTCGCGCGTCTCGAGGCGGACATCAACCAGTGGCTGGCGGCCAACCCGAAGCTCGTGACCATCCAGCGGGACTTCCACGTCTACCACAACCATACGACGAGAGAGGAGAGCGTGCTGGTCGCGATGTGGTATGAACCGAAGAGTAGCATCTAGCGATGGAGGAGGCGAGGGAGAAGCGTACCGCAGCCGCCCAGGGGAGTCTCTGGATCCGTAACGCGGGCAATCCTGGCGGAGGGTCTGCGACACCGGATGTCTCCTGGCAGTTCAGCGCCGTACCCATGGCCCGGGGGACCATCGGGTACATCGTGTTCCTGTGCGCCCTCTGGGGCGGGAACATGGTGGCCATGAAGGTGGGGCTCCAAGGGGTCCCGCCCGCGGCGGCGGCCGGTTTCCGCTTCCTGCTGGCCAGCATTTCCGTCCTGCTCTTCGCCGTGATTCGCCGCGCTCGCCTGACCGTGGACCGGGGACTCTGGCCGCATCTGCTCGCCCTAGCCGCCCTCTTCGTCGTCCAGCACGGCATCTTCTTCGTCGGCCTGAACCTTACCTCGGCCAGCCGCTCCTCCGTCTTCATGTTCACCCAGCCCGTGTACACGGTCCTGCTCGCCCATTTCCTGGTCCCCGGCGAGCGCCTGACGCCCGCCCGAGCGGGGGGGATCCTGCTCTCCCTGGCTGGGTTGCTGGCGGTCTTCGGCGAACGGCTGGCCGGCGGAAGCTGGACCATGCTCCTGGGGGACGGGCTGGTCACGGCGGCGGCAGTGGGGTGGGCGCTGCAGAGCGTTTACATGAAACTCCTACTATACCGGACGGATCCGTTCGTCCTGACCCTGTACCAGATGGCGCTCGGCTTCCCCTGCTTCTTCGTCGCCAACCGCCTCTTCGAGTCCCGGCTGGTCCATTTCGTGGATACCAAGATCGTGCTGGCCTTTGTCTACCAGGGATCCATCATCGCCGGACTGACCTTCGTGGCCTGGACCGCCCTGATGCGACGGCACCAGCTCGGCCAGCTCTCCGCCTTCATTTTCCTCACGCCGCTCTTCGGCGTCTTCCTGAGCTGGCTTCTTCTGGGCGATCCGATCACGCTCCCACTCCTCGCCGGCCTTGTCCTGGTGACCGGCGGGGTCGCCCTGGTCAACCGCCCCGCCTAAGATTGCCGATTTTCGATTGCCGATCAGCCGCGGGCCCGGCGCAGACCCGTCCGGAAATCGAAAATCCACAATCCCAAATCACAAATCGGACAGTTATTGCCGCAGGCGGGGGTCCAGCGCGTCCCGAAGCCCCTCACCGAGGAGGTTGTAGGCGAGGACCGTCACGAGTATGGCCATCCCCGGGAAGACCGACAGCCACCAGGCGATCTCGATATTGGCTTTGCCTTCGGTTAGGATGTTGCCCCACGTCGGGGTCGGCGGCTGGACGCCAAGGCCGAGAAAGGAGAGGGCTGCTTCCGTCAGGACCGCTCCGGCCACGCCGAGTACGGCCGAGACCAGTACTGGAACCAGGGCGTTAGGCAGGATGTGTTGGAACATGAGACTGACATCCCCAGCGCCGAGAGCCCGGGCGCTCACCACGAAGTCCCTCTCCTTGAGGCTCAGGACCTCGGCCCGGACGAGGCGAGCCACCCCCATCCACCCTGTGACGCCGATCACCGCCATGATCACGAAGATGCTCGGCTGCAGCATCGCAATGACGGTAAGCAGGAGGAAGAAGCGCGGGAAGGTAAGCATCACATCCACTCCACCCAACATGATGAGCATGTCCATGGTCCCGCCATAGTATCCGGCGACGACCCCCACTACCATTCCGATCAGCGTGGCAATGCCCACGGCCACGAAGCCGACGGCCAAGGACACCCGGGCCCCGTAGACCATCCGGGAGAGCACGTCCCGCCCGATCTGATCCGTCCCCAACGGGTGTCCACCGCTTGGCGGAAGGAGAATCCGCTTGACATCGTAGGCCGCAGGGTCATAGGGGGCAAGGAGGGGGGCCGTGACCGCGGCGGCGGCCAGGAGGAGCACAACGGCCCCGCCCGCCAGGGCCAAGGGGTTCTTCCTGAGCTGGCCCCAGACGGCCGCAAGGCCGACGGAGGAGACCGGCTGGACTCGGCTCACGTCTTCCTCCCCGCAATCCGGATCCGAGGATCGACAATTCCGTAACACATGTCTGCGAGACGATTCCCCACGAGGGTCAGACCCGCCGTGATCGTCAGCAGGCCCAGGACGACCGGGTAGTCCCGGGCGAACACGCTCTGGACGGCGAGTTGCCCCATCCCCGGAATGGCGAAAATGCTTTCCACGATGACACTCCCGCCGATCAACCCGGGCAGCGAGAGGCCGAGGATGGTCACGATGGGGAGGACGGCGTTCCGGAGAGCGTGCTTGTACAGGACCGCCCGGGCTGGCAGTCCCTTCGCCTGGGCCGTTCGGATGTAGTCCTGGCGAATGACCTCCAGCATGCTTCCCCGCATGAACCGGGAGAGCCCCGCCAGACCCCCAAAGGCCCCAATAAAGATGGGGAGAATCAGGTGGGAGAGGAGGTCCCAGGCCTGTGCCAGCGGAGCGAGATACTCCCAGTTCAGGGAGCGCAATCCGGAGATGGGGAGCCAGCCAAGCTGGACTCCGAAGAGGATCATCAATAGGAGCGCAAGCCAGAAGTCGGGCGTCGCAAAGCCGAGGAAGACGAAGACCGTTGTCACCCGGTCGAAGAAGCTGTGACGCCGGACCGCTGCAAAAACCCCGAGCGGGACCGCGATCAGGTAGATGATGCAGACCTCGATGAGATTGAGGGCCAGGGTGACAGGAATTCGCTCCCGGATCTTCTCCCAGACGGGGCGCCCGTCCGGCAAGAAGGAGCGGCCGAGATCCAGCCGGACGATCCGGTTCAACCAGTTCCAGTACTGAACGTGGAGCGGCTTGTCCAGGCCGTAGAGTTGTCGCAGGGTCTCCCGCTGGGCACCCGTGGCCCGTGCCTGGAGGTCCTGCTGCAGCACGGTCGGCTCCCCCGGCGCGAGGTGGATCACGAGAAAGGCAAGGATGGTGATGGCGAGCATCTGGATGGCAGAGATGACGGTCAGCCGGGCGATATAGGTAATCATGAATTCAGCGTATGTACCGCTGGAGGCTCACGGGCACGTACCACTTGGTGAAGTTGTAGCTGATCCCGGCCGGGGCAGGCTCGATCCCCCGCACCCGGGAGGACACGACGGGCAAGGCCTCCGGGACGTAGAGGAATATCACCGGCTGCTCTTCGGCCATGATCTCTTGGAACCTCCCATAGATCGCCTTGCGCTTCGCCTCGTCGAATGTCCGCCGCCCGGCCTCCAGCAGGTCGTCCACCGTGGGATTCTTGTAGGAGATGTGGTTCAACTCATCCGGTCCGGTCTTGCTGGAGTGCCAGATGTCATATTGGTCCGGATCCAGACCCAGCCCCCAGCCGAGGATGATGGCCTCGAAATCTTTCTTCTTCACGAAGGTGTTGATGAACGCCGCCCACTCCACGATGTGAATCTTCACGTCAATGCCGACGGCCCGGAGCCGCCGCTGGATGATCTCGGCCGTCTGCTGCCGCACGAGGTTCCCCTGGTTGGTCCGGACGGTGAAACTGAAGGGCCTGCCGTCCCGGTCCAGGACGCCATCGCCGTCGCTGTCCTTCCACCCCGCCTCGGCCAGCAGGGCCTTGGCACGCTCCGGATCGAAGGGGAACGGCTGGATGTCGTCCCGGTACCACCAGGTCCCCGGCTTGTACGGCCCCACGGCTGGCCGGCCGAGTCCCAAGAGCACCCCTTCGATGATCTCCTGCTTGTTGATCGCATAGGCCATCGCCTGGCGCACCCGCTTGTCCTGGAAGCGGGGGTCCAGCAGGTTGAATCCCAGGTAGGCGTACCCGTTGGCCAGGTACTGGTACTTGTTGAAGAGCTTGCGAAAGGCCGGGTAGTCGGTCTGCCGGCGGTATTGGATGGGCGTGAGTCCTGCCATGTCGATGTTCTTGGCCTTCAGCTCCAGGAAGATGGTGGAGGGATCCGGAATGATCCGGTAGACCACCCGGCTGAGGTACGGCCGGCCCTCGAAAGAATTGGGGTTCGCTTCGAGGACGACCTTCTCGCCGGTTTTCCACTCCTTGAACAGGTATGCACCGCTGCCGATCGGGTGGCGGTTCTGCTGCGTCGTGCGGAGGTCCACCCCTGCCTTCCACGGCGCCTCCAGGATGTGCCAGGGGAGGATCCACATCCCCCAGGAGAGGAGCGCGGGCGCATACGGCTTCTCGTAGGTCACGCGGTAGGTGTACCGGTCCACCACCTCGGCGCGCTTGATCTGCCGGAAGGATTCCGCATAGGCCGTCGGCGTCTTGGGGTCGATCATGTAGCGGTAGGTAAAGTCCACGTCGTCCGACGTGAGTTCTTCCCCGTCGTGCCACTTCACACCCTTCCGCAGGTGGAAGGTGATGGTCATCTCGTCCGTGGAGACCTCCCATCGCTCCGCCAGTTCCCCTTCCAGCCGCAGTTCCTTGTCGGTCCGGACCAGGTTGGAGTAGATGAGGTTGCCGATTTCGTGGGAGGCGGAATCGCTGGTGATGTTGGGGATCAGGCCGCTGATGTCGCCGATGGAGGCCTCGACCAGGGTGTCCCCGTAGGCGGGGCCACCCTCGGCCACGACGGGCTCCGCCGCCGTGTCCGAGCGGCCGCACGCCGTCAACAGGACCAGGGCGATGAGCAGCAGGACCGAAAAAAGACGCACGCTGGGCGGAGACTTCCGATGAAGGGCGCGCGGTGCAGTCACTACCTTGCTGGAGCCGTGGGCGCGGCCGGTGCCTGGCCCGTTGGGCCCGGCGTCGCGGGGGCCGGGGGCCCGGCGTCGCGGGGCGCCGACTGGGTCGGCTTGGAAGTTTCCTCGCCGACGACCGTGGAGCTGCCACGCTGCGAGGACAGGATGGTCAGGCCGAGGGAAGTCAGCATGAACAGGATCGCCAGGGCACTGGTCAGCTTCGACAGGAACGTGGCGGCGCCCCGGCCCCCGAAGACCGTCTGGCTCGACCCGCCGCCGAAGGCGGCACCGATGTCGGCGCCCTTGCCGCTCTGCAGCAGGACGATCAGGATCAAGCCAAGGGTCACTACAAGATGAACGATCGTAACCGCGATGTACATGCAACCTCCCCACTGGCGCCACGGGCCCGATACTGGGGCGGGGTGCCGCGCCGCCCCTCGACCTATTCTCGATACTTGACGATCTTGGCGAAGGAGGACGGATCCAGGCTCGCCCCGCCCACCAGGCCGCCGTCCACATCCGCCTGCGCCATCAGGGACCCGATGTTATCAGGTTTCACGCTTCCGCCATACAGGATCCGGATCCGCGCGGCCACCTCCGGTCCCGCCATCTGGCCGACGAGCTGCCGGAGGAAGGCGTGCGCCTCCTGCGCCTGGGCTGGCGAGGCCGTCTTGCCCGTCCCGATAGCCCACACCGGCTCGTAGGCGATCACCAGGCGGGGGGAGCCCAGATGGCGGGCGAAGCCGCCCCGGAGCTGTCGTTCCAGAACTGCCAGGGTCTTCCCCTGCTCGCGCTCCTGCAGCGTCTCCCCCAGGCAGGCGATGCAGCTGAGGCCGTGGGCCAGCACCGCGTCGATCTTTCGATCCACCGTGCCATCGGTCTCGCCGAAGAACTGCCGCCTCTCCGAGTGGCCCACGATGACATGGCTGCACCCCAGGTCGGCCAGCATCGGGACCGAGACCTCGCCGGTGAAGGCCCCTTCCTTCTCCCAGTGACAATCCTGGGCCCCGACGCGGATGCGGGAACCCCGCGCCGCCTCCACGGCAGCGGGAAGCGCCGGGAAGGGCGGGCAGACCACGACCTCCACCTCGGTCACATCCGCCACCAGGCCTCGCAGGGCACGAATCGCCTCCGCCGCCTCGCGGGCGGTCCGGTACATCTTCCAATTGCCGGCAATCACGGGGACTCGCATTCCGGCTCCCGTCGATCAGTCAATTGGTCGAAGGGTCAATGTGTCAGAACCGCCCTGACAAATCGACCCGTTGACTCCTCGACTACTCAACCAGTTACCTGTCGGTGAGCGCCGCCACGCCGGGCAGCTCGATCCCCTCCAGGAACTCCAGCGAGGCGCCTCCGCCCGTGGAGATGTGGGTCATCTTGTCCGCCACGCCGGCCTGGGTGACGGCGGCGACGGAGTCCCCCCCGCCCACGATCGAGGTCGCCCCCGAGGCGGCGATGGCGCGAGCCACGGCGAACGTTCCCCCGCGGAACGGGGCCAGTTCGAAGACACCCATGGGACCGTTCCACACGATGGTCCTGGCCCCCCGGATGACCGTGGCGAAGGCCTCCCGCGCCTTGGGGCCGATGTCCAGGCCTATCCAGCCCGCAGGGATGGCGGTGCTGTCCGCGATGCGTGTAGGCGCCGTGGCCTCTGCCCGCTCGGCGATGACGTGGTCCATGGGGAGCAGGAAGGTCACGCCCTTGGCCCGGGCCTCGTCCAGGATCGAACGGGCCGTGTCCAGCTTGTCCGCCTCCAGAAGTGACGCGCCGACTTCCATCCCCTGCGCCTTCAGAAAGGTATAGGCCATCCCGCCGCCCACCAGGAGCGCGTGCACCTTGGAGACCAGGTTCTTCAGCACCCCGATCTTGTCGGAGACCTTCGCCCCGCCCAAGATCGCCACGAAGGGCCGGACCGGATCCGTCAGGGCGCGGCCGAGGTATTCCACCTCCTTGGCCATGAGGAGCCCGGCGGCTGCGACGGAGACAAACCTGGTCACGCCGACAGTCGAGGCGTGGGCCCGGTGGGCGGCGCCGAAGGCGTCGTTGACGAACACGTCGCACAGCTCCGCCAGCGCCCGGCTCATCCCTTCGTCGTTCTTCTCGTCCCCGGCGTGGAACCGGCAGTTCTCCAGCATCAGGACTTGGCCCGGCTTGAGCGCCGCGGCGGCGGCCTTGACGGCGTCGCCGATGCAGTCGGACGCCATTTGGACCGGCGCCCCCAGAAGCTGAGACAGCCGCGCGGCGACCGGCGCCAGACTCATGGCCGGAACCACCTTCCCCTTGGGCCGGCCCAGATGCGAGACCAGGAGCACCCTCGCTCCCTGTCCCATGGCGCGCCGGATGGTGGGAAGGGCGGCCCGGATGCGGGTGTCGTCGGTCACCGCCTGCTTCTCGCTCAGCGGGACATTGAAGTCCACTCGGACCAAGACGCGCTTGCCCTTCAGGTCAAGATCGGTGATGGAGAGTTTGGCCATGATGAGCGTCTGCGTCAAGCAACGGGGCGACCGCCTCGAGGTCGCTTGACCTCCGGGGGTCGCCCCAGCACCCCTGGATCGTCCCGGGCCAGCCAGGGGACAACCCGATCCCTGTCGGACGTTACAGCCCCTTTGCGATGAACTTGAGCAGATCGCGGACCCGGCAGGAGTAGCCCCATTCGTTGTCGTACCAGGCCAGGACCTTCACCATGGTGCTGTCCATGACCGAGGTCGAGGGGCCATCCACGACGGAAGACAAGCTGGACCCGTTGTAGTCCACCGAGACCAGCGGTTCATCCGAGAAGCCCAAGATACCCTTCAGGTCCCCGTCGGCAGCCTTGCGCAGGGCGTTGTTGACCTCCTCCACCGTGGCCACCTTCTCGGTTTCGGCCACCAGGTCCACCAGCGAGACGTTCGGGGTCGGCACCCGGATGGCGAGCCCGTGCATCTTCCCCTTCAGCTCTGGCAGGACCAGCCCCACTGCCTTGGCCGCCCCGGTGCTGGTCGGGATCATGGACATGGCCGCGGCTCGCGCCCGCCGGAGGTCCTTGTGGGGCAGATCCAGGATCTGCTGGTCGTTGGTGTAGGCGTGGATGGTGGTCATGAACCCGTGCCGGATCCCGAAGGCCTTCAGGAGTACCTTGGCCACGGGGGCCAGACAGTTGGTGGTGCAGGAGGCGTTGGAGATGATGTGGTGTTTGGCGGGATCGTAACGATCCTCGTTCACTCCCAGGACGATGGTGATGTCCTCTTCCTTGGCCGGGGCGGAGATGACCACCTTCTTGGCGCCGGCCTCGATATGCTTGCTCGCCCCGGCCCGGTCGGTGAAGCGGCCGGTGGACTCCACCACGAGCTGGACCCCCAGGGTCTTCCAGGGCAGGGCCGCGGGGTCCTTGCTGGCGAAGACCTTGACCGTCTTCCCGTTCACCAGGAGAGCGTCGTCCTTCGTCTCGACCGTGCCCTTGAAGGCCCCGTGCACCGAATCATATTTCAAGAGGTGCGCCAGGGTCCGGGCATCGGTGATATCGTTGACCGCCACGATCTCCAGTGCCGGGTCCCCGCACGCAGCGCGGAAGAAGTTGCGGCCGATCCGACCAAAGCCATTGATGCCGACACGCGCTGCCATGCCCGACCTCCTTGCCATGAGTCCGGTGGGATAGGCCGAATGAAAAAACCCCGCATTCCCCGCGGTGCTCCGCGGCTGCGCGGAACGCTCGCCATGCTAGTGCACGCTCACTGAAATGTCAAAGGGGAAGGGCCCGTCCCCGTGCCCTCGTCCGGTTCCCTGAACCGCCTCCGCGCTCCTCGCGAGGCGGCGGACCTGCCTATGGCTTATGGCAGATGGCGTATGGTCTGATCCGGGCTATAAGCCATACGCCATATGCCATACGCAAGTCTATTCCACCCGGGCCAGGGTGAGAACACCGACATCCGCGGCCCCGGCCCGCAAGCCACGGGACGGAGCCGCACGCATCACTCAACCCTGGCCAAGGTCAGGACGCCAACGTCAGCGGCTCCGGCCCGCAATAATGCCCGCGCGCAGGCATCGACCGTCGCGCCGGTCGTGAAGACGTCGTCCACCAGGAGGAGCCGCCGTCCCGCCACAGCCGCTTCGGCCGTGACGGCGAAGGCATCCCGGACGTTCCGGCGCCGCGCCTCGACATCGCCCTGCTGGGGCTGCGTAGCCCGCGAGCGGCGCAGGACCCGGCGAAGCACCGGCAGCCCATGCCGCCGTGCCACGGCGCGGGACAGCACCTCGGCCTGGTTGAACCCGCGCCGCCAGCGCCGAATCCAGTGGAGGGGCACCGGCACCAGCGCGTCCCATTCTGCCAGGGAGAGCTGCCTGGGCGCCTCCTCGGCCAGCAACCGCGCCAGCCGCGTGAGGAGCGGAAGGCGCCGGCCGTGTTTCGCCAGGAGGATGGCCGCGCGCGCGACGCCGTCCTCCCGGTACCGGAGCGCCGACCGCGCCAGACGGAAGTGATCTCGCGTCTCGCGGCAGCGCTGGCACAGCGGCGTCTCCACCCCGCGCATCCCGGCGGGATCCGGAAACGGCCAGCCGCAGCGGGCGCACCCTCCGGCCGCCATGCGCTCCAGGCGGCTCCAACAGCGGCCGCACAGCACGCTCACCCGGTCCAGGTCCAGGGGCTGCCGACAGATTTCGCAGGGGGTGGGAAAGATGAGGTGCAGAAAGGCAGCCAGGAGGTCCCGCGGCGAAAAGACGCTCACCGGTCAGCGCGTGCGCCCGTTCCGCGATGACTGGCGAGACACCGGTCCAACTCCTGCAGCAGGGCGGTCACCGAGGGGAACCGCTTGGTCCGGTCCTTCATCATCGTCCGCAGGATGATGGCCTCCAGCCAGACCGGGATCTGGGGATTCCGTTCCCGGGGTGAGGCAGCGTCCGTGTAGATGTGGTGATACAGGACATCTCCCTCCACAAAGGGCGGCCGGCCCGTGACCATCCGATACAGCGTGCAGCCCAGGGAGTACTGATCCGAAAGCGCCGAGATCTCGTCCCCCAGAATCTGCTCCGGGGCCATGTAGAACGGGGTCCCCCGGACCGAGGTCACCTGGGCCATGGCCTCGGTGACCAGGGCCGCCAAGCCGAAGTCCATGAGCTTCACCACCCCGGCCGAAGTGATCATCATGTTGGCCGGCTTGATGTCGCGGTGGACAACGTTCTGGCTGTGGGCGTGGACCAGGCCCAGGCAGGCCTGCCGGAAGACCCCCAAACTTCGGGGCAACGGCAGGGTCGGCTTCTCGTCCAGAATCTGTTGGAGGGAGCGGCCCTCGATGTACTCCATGGCAATGTACACCCCGTCGGGCGACTGACCGGCGTCATAGATGGTGACGATGTTCGAATGCTGGAGGGACGCGGCGATCCTCGCCTCCCGCAGGAAGTACTCCAGCGCCTTCGAGTCCCGCTGGATGGCGTCGGGCAGCACCTTGTAGGCCACGAGGCGCAGGAGAATCTCGTCCTCCGCCTGGTACACGATCCCCATGCCACCCCGTCCCAGTTCCCGGATGACGCGATACCTGGATTTGGCGGGCCCACCCGTCACCTGGGTGGTGTCACCACCTGGCAGGATCTGCGGGGCCTGGTCCACCCGTTCCCGCAGGCTGGCCACCCGGTCCCGGACGTCCTTGAAGGTCATCTGTTCCGCCATGACCTTCTCGAACAGGGTGAGGGCCCTCCGGAGATCCCCCTGCCGCTCGGAGATCGTGGCCAACTGGTAGGTGGGATGGACGAAGTCCGGCGTAATCGGCCGCAGGGCCGCAGCCTTCTCGAACTTCTCCTTGGCCGGGCCGAGGAGGCCTCGCCCCAGGAAGACATCCCCCAGCACGATCGTCGCCTCCAGGTATCGCTCCGATTCCGGGCCCACCTGCTGGAGGAGCGCGACTGCTCCATCGAAATCCTTGGCCTGGATCAGCAGGGTCCCCGCCCCGAAGAAGTCCCCGGCCGCCTGCAGTGCCTTGGCGGCCTCCGTGATCGCTCCCGCCTGCTGGTAGTAGCGAGCCGCGTCCCTCGGCTTGCCCAGGCGCTCCAGGGCGGCCGCCGCCTTGGCCGGCTGTCCCGCCGCCGCATACATCTCGGCGGCCCGCTCGTCATCCCCGTGGCGCGTGTACATCTCGGCTGCCTTGGCGAACTCCTCGACCCGCTCGTACATCTCCGCGGCCCGCCACCACGCATAGCCCGCCTCGAACTCCCGGCCAGCCTCGCCCTCGCGCCCATCCGCCAGGAGGCGCTCCCCCTGCACGACGTGCAGCCGATCCTCCGCCCCTTGGGCTCGGCACGTCGCGATCGCACGCTCATATTGCCGGTGGCGCAGGAACAGATCCAGTCCCGTCTCCCAGTCGCCCGCCTGGCAGTAGTACTCCGCCGCATCCACCTCCAACCCCTGCTCGCGCAGGACGGCCGCCGCCCGGGCCGGTTGCCCTCCCTTGGCGTACATCTCCGCGCAGCGCTGCGCCAGGACCTGGCGCGCCCGGGCCGCCTCGCGCGTGGCTTCCAGCCCCTGGCGGACCATCATCCGCCGCAAGGCGCGGTCGAGGAGCTCCCCCGCCCCGGCATGCTGGCCCAGCCGGGACAGCAACTCCCCGGCGCGATCGAAGACCTCGTGCTTCGCGTACAACTCCGCGGCCCGCTCAAGATCCCCGACCCGCTCGTAGGACTCGGCGGCCTTCATCTCCAGGCCGCCCTTATGAAACAGGGGCGCCGCCCGGGCGTGATTGCCCAGGCGCGCGTAAATCTCGGCTGCCCTGGATGCGTCGCCGGCCTGCTCGTACAGCCGGGCCGCCTTGGCCGGCTGGTTCGCCCGTTCCCAGGCCGCGCCCGAGTCGGTGAAGAACCGGCCGCGCTCATACTCCTCGGCCGCGGCCCCCCAGTCCTCGGCCGCCTCATAGAATCGTCCCGCCTGAACGTGATCTCCGCGGCCGGCGGCTTTCCGGGCGGCCCGGAGGTTCTCGGCCTTGGAGGGAGCCGCGACGACACCGCCGCCTCCGCCGCGGTCGAGCAGCCGCGGGATCCGGGTGAGGAGCCACAACAGGGCAACGGCCCCCGCCACGTACCCTACGTATTTCCGCACGGTGGGATCGGCGAGCAGCGCGGGAAGGTCGGCCAGTCTCCCGCGGAGTTCATCCACGAGGGAGCGTGCTCCCTCCCCGCCCTGGGCCCAGGCTGGCAGGGCGGTGCCCAGGCTCCACGCGAAGAGCCACAGCCGCGCCGCGCCGGCCGCAAGGGCCACGCCCACGGGGCGGGACAACGGTTCAGGCATCCGGGAGATATCGGTCAGGGAACTCGTGACGGGGGAGGAGGGATACCGAAGGGGGAAGGGCGACGCCCGGAGGGAAAATGCCCCTGCGCGGCACCAGATCCGGTTGTGTGTTGTCGGGCCGGGATCCTTCCGATCTCTCGATCCGGGCACGCGGCACCCCCAGACATCACGCGGCGGCTGACCGGAGCCATCGCCGCGGCTCCGGCGGCCAGAGGCGGGTGGCGTGCGAGGTCATCTCCCGGCCTTCGCCCGCTCCTCCTCTTCCTGACAGGAGATGCAGAGCCTGGCGAAGGGCAGCGCCTCCAGGCGTCGCTCGCTGATCATCTCGCCGCACGACTCGCACAGGCCGTAGGTGTCCTGGCGGATCTTGTTCAGGGCCTCGTCCACCTGCCGGAGCATGCGGCGCTCTGCATCCCCGATGGATAGGAGGAACTCCTTGGTGTAGGCGCTGCTGGCCTGGTCGGCGATGTCCTGGATGCCATCGCTGTTGGTCTCGAGGCTTCCGGCGTTGGATCCCCGAACCTCGCTGACCAATTCCCTCCGCTTGGCGATCAGCCGCTGCTTGAACTTCTCGAGCTTGGGTCCCTTGAGCGACATCCTCGTCCCCTTGAGCGACATCCTCGTCCCCTCCCGTGGCCGGGTGATGCGTGCGGAGGGCAACCCCGTCCAGCCGGGAATAGAAAGCCTCGCGGAGGCGATGGGTTCGTTGTGCCTCCGCGAGGTCGTGTCGGTCACTCCGATGATCCCGCTGCCCGCACGGGGGGCCACGGTCCCGCCTGCCTGTTCCCCGGCCCCCCCGGGAGGACCCGGAGGAACTGCTTGGCCCTGTCAGCCTCCCTCTTGTTGTGCCTCTTGTGCCCCGCGGGTCAGCCGACCAGCTGCCGCTTCGGCGCGTCAGCCCAGAGACGCTCCAGGTCGTAGAATTCGCGGGCGTGATCGGCAAAAATATGAACGACGACACCATGGTAGTCAAGCAAAATCCATTGGGCCTCCCCCGTTCCCTCGCGATGTGACATGCGGACCTTGGCTCTCGTGAGCTGTTCTTCCACCCGCTCCGCGATGGCCCGGACCTGACGCGCCGACCCGGCGCTCGCGATCAGGAAGTGGTCGGTGAAGGTGCACAGTCCGCGGAGATCCAGAATGGCCAGATAGCTAGGCTTCACGGTCGCCGCGGCGTCGGCCGCGAGCCGCACCACCTCGATCGAGTTGATGGTCGTTCCTCCGTTCAGGCTGCGGGGGAGGTTCGGAGTGTCCCCGGTGGTGCATTCCTGGCGGCCCAAGCTCATGGGGAGCCACCGCTACACCCCCCTGGACCTCCGGTGTGTCCCCGCGCGGGCGCGCCGGGACCTCGGCCGCTGGTACAGCCGATTTTTGGCCATGTACGCCGCCACCGTGTCCGGCACGAGGTGGCGGATGCTCCGCCCCTCCTCGACCAGTTGCCGGATCTCGCGGGAGGCGATGTCCAGCGACACCACCTCGACCAGGAGGACCTGCCGGGGGGCGTGCTCCCGTTCCACCCGCTCGGGATCGATGTCCGAGATCTTGAGGTACCGGAAGCCGGGATTCCCCAGGACGCGCCGCTGCTCGGGCGTGAGGAGTCGTTGCACCTCGTCCAGGCGCCAGCCCGGCCGCGCCGTCACGATGACCTGGGCCAGGCCGAACAGTTCCTTGCCTTGGCGCCAACTGGACATGCCCAGGAAGGCGTCCACGCCCATCACGAAGTAGAGGCTGGTCTCGGGCCCGTAGAGCTTCTGGAACTCCCGGACCGTCTCCACCGAGTAGGATTTTCCCGGCCGCTGCATTTCGATGGAGGAGACGGTGAAGTAGGGCGTGAACACGGTGGCCAGGGAGACCATCTCGTATCGGTGCAGGGCCGAGGCCGCCACCGCCTCTTCCTTGTGCGGGGGACGCGCTGCCGGGACGAAGACGATCCGATCCAGCCCGAACGCCCAGTAGATCTCCTCGGCCGCCCGCAGGTGACCCAGGTGGATCGGATCGAATGTCCCACCCATGATGCCGAGGCGCATGGCTGTGTGGCTGCCGGGTCGGTCAGGAGCGGGGCCAGGTCGTCACGACCGCGAGTCGCGCACCTGTCCCTCGCCCAGGACGATGAACTTTTGGCACGTGAGTTCCGTGAGGCCCATGGGACCCCGGGCGTGCAGCTTCTGCGTGCTGATCCCCATCTCGGCACCCATGCCGAATTCGTACCCGTCGGTGAAGCGGGTCGAGGCGTTCACGAAGACGGCCCCGGCATCCACCTCGCGGAGGAAGCGCATGGCCCGGCCGTGATCGCCCGTCACGATGGCCTCCGCCAGGCCCGAGCCGTGCCGGGCGATGTGGGCCACGGCCTCCTCGAAGGACGCCACCACCCGGACGGACAGCACGAGATCCAGATACTCCGTGTCCCAGTCCGCGTCAACGGCCGGCCGGATGCCGGGCAGGAGGGCCTGGGTCCGCGGACACCCCCGCACCTGCACCCCCGCACGCTGAAGACGGCCGACAAGGCCGGGCAGGAAGGCCTCGGCCACCTCGGCGTGGACCAGAAGCGTCTCCATGGCGTTGCAGACGCCGGGACGCTCGACCTTGGCGTTGTGGGCGATCTCGGCCGCCATGGCCAGGTCCGCCCCCGCATCCACGTAGGTGTGGCACAGGCCCTTGTCGTGGGCGATCACCGGGATACGGGACCCCTCGCGCACCGTGCGGATCAACTCCTCCCCACCCCGGGGAATTATGAGATCGATCAGGTCGGAGAGCTCCAGCATCTCCTTGACCACCCCCCGGTCCGGCGTGGGGACGACCGACAGCGCGGCCGCCGGCAGCCCCACCGAGGCCACGGCCGCCGACAGGATGCCGCCGATGGCGGCATTGGTGCGGAGCGCCTCGCGCCCCCCGCGGAGGATCACCGCGTTCCCCGACTTCAGGCACAGTCCGCCCGCGTCGGCCGTGACGTTCGGCCGGGACTCGTAGATGATGCCGATCACGCCCAGGGGGACCCGCATGCGGCCGACCAGCAGGCCGTTGGGCCGCCGCCACATCCCGGTGATCTCCCCCACCGGATCGGGAAGGTCCGCGATCTGCCGGAGACCTCGCGCCATGCCCTCCAGGCGCGCACCCGTGACCGTGAGGCGATCCACGAAGGCCGCAGGCTGGGCGGCCGCCCGGGCCTCCGCCACGTCCTCGGCGCTGGCGGCCAGGACCCGCTCACCCTGCGCCAGCAACCCCGCCGCCATGGCGTGCAGCGCGGCGTTCTTCGTCCCCCCGCCGGCGCGGGCCAAGTCCCGGCTCGCCGCACGGGCTGCCCGCGCCATTCCGCGAATATCAAACCCGCTCATGCGAAGACCCCACTGAAACCGCAAATGGACGCAAAGGCTTATCCACTTCGATCATGGGACCGCAACCGCTTGTGGATCTGGGGTCT
>CAZNWB010000048.1:0-11117 GCA_964576535.1 uncultured bacterium
ACAAACTGCTGATCACCGCTGGCGCGTTGGACGGCTCCTCAGGGTTTATCCTATCCGTGATCATGTGTAAGGCGATGAACCGCTCCTTTACCAATGTCCTGTTTGGCGCTTTTGGGCAGGTACAACCCGCGGCGGTTGCCGGGGAGAAAAAGACGGCAAAAAGCGCAACCCCCCAGGACGCCGCCTTTCTTCTCCAAACCGCGTCAAGGGTGGTCATCATTCCGGGATATGGAATGGCGGTTGCGCAGGCGCAGCACCGCGTCCGCGAACTTTACGACCAATTGACAAAACGGGGAGTCACAGTGCAGTTCGCCATTCACCCCGTCGCGGGAAGAATGCCCGGTCACATGAACGTGGTGCTAGCGGAGGCTGAGATTCCCTACACGCAACTTGTGGAAATGGATGACATCAACCCCGAAATGGCCCAGATGGATGTCGCCCTGGTGATCGGCGCAAACGACGTGGTGAATCCGGCGGCGGGCCATGACAAGACGAGTCCGATCTACGGGATGCCCATTATTCACGCGGACAAGGCGAAGGCCGTTCTTGCGATCAAGCGCAGCATGAACCCCGGCTTCGCCGGCATCGACAACGAACTCTACTACATGGACAGGACGACGATGCTCTTCGGCGACGCCAAGAGCTTCGTCGGCGAGCTGGTGAAGGAGATGACCGGGGCCCGGATGGGCGCGTGACCGTATGCGCAGGCAGTCCCCACCGTTCGGTGCCGCGTCCTCGGCCGGGGCCCCGGGCAGAGCCTGACGGTTACGATCGCTGTGCGTGCTGGCCCTGAGGCGCGGTGAGCTGCCTGATCGCCAGGAGCTCCCGCATCAGGTGGTCGAACCCGGTGGGGTCCAGGGACTGTGGCCCGTCGCAGAGGGCGTGAATCGGGTCGGGGTGAACCTCGACCATGATGCCGGCGGCGCCGACGACCAGCGCGGCCTTGGCCATGGGGATCACGAGGTCCCGGCGGCCCAGGGCATGGCTTGGGTCCACGATCACCGGAAGGTGGGTCACCTGGCGGAGGTAGGGGACGACCCCCAGGTCCAGGGTGTTGCGCAGGGCCCGCTCGAAGGTCCGGATGCCCCGCTCGCAGAGGATCACCTGGCCGTCACCTTCGAGGAGGATGTATTCTGCGGCCGCCAGGAACTCCTCCAGGGTGGCGCTGATGCCGCGCTTCAGCAGGACGGGCTTGCCGGTGCGTCCCACCTCTTTGAGGAGGTCGAAGTTCTGCATGTTCCGCGCGCCGATCTGCAGGCAGTCGGCGACGGCAGCCACTTGCTCGATCTGGTCGATCCGCATCACTTCGGTCACGATGGGGAGCCCGACCTCCCGGGCCGCCTCGGCCAGGTACGTGAGCCCCTGGTACCCCAACCCCTGGAAGGTGTGGGGGCCCGTGCGGGGCTTGAACGCACCGCCCCGGAGGATCTTGGCGCCAGCGGCCTTGACCGCCCGGGCGGCCGCCAGGACCTGATCCCGGCTCTCGACGGCGCACGGCCCTGCAATCACTACGGGCTCCTGCCCCCAACCCAGCTTTACCCCTCCCACGGTCACGACGGTATCGGCCGGATGAAAGTCCCGGCTCACCAGCTTGAACGGCTTGGTGACGTGGATGAGTTCCTGGATGCCCGGCAGGTCCCGGAACGGCTCCTCATCCACGTAGCCCTGGTTGCCGAGCACTCCGATGGCCACCCGAGTCTCCCCCGGGATGGGCTGAGGGATGAGCCCGAGCGCCTTCACCGCCTCGTTGACGGCGTGGATCTGCTCCCGGGTCGCGTTGCGCTCCATCACGATGAGCATCCCAACCTCCGCCGCCGCTGGTGCTGTTGGGTCTCGAGGGGATTGGAACCGGCCCTTGCCGTGGATTCCCGGCCCCGTGGCCAGGGAACTAGGCTCTCGGGGGCAACTGCAGCGTCGCGCATAATGGTGCGCCGTGTCAAGGAGGAAACCGTAAGAGAAGAGCGGGAGGGTCAGAAGGGATGGGAGTGGCGACACGCGTGCCTGCACGGGCGCGTGCCTATTGGCTCGGCACATAAAAGCAAATGTCTAACTCCGAACCGGGGGGCGGGGGAAGTTAGGAGGAGGCGAACGCAGCCGCCCGAGCAATGTCCTCGCTCCGGATCTTGTCCACGTCGAACTTCTCCAGGGCGGTTTGGATCTTTTCCCAGGTCTGATCGAAGGTGGGCAGGGTCTTGCGGGCGCGGGTCAGGGGGTTGCAGCGGGCCATGACGAAGTTCTTGATATACGGGTGCATGATGCCCCGCTTCTTCAGGCGGGTAGTGACGTCGGTCAGCAGTGTGTCGGCCGCCTCGACCACCTCAGCGCGGCGTCGGCGCTCCTCGTAGGCCTTGGGCAGGGTCTGCTTCAGGAACGTGTCCACCCGCCGGAGGATGGGGGCGTGGACGCTGCCCGAAAAGCGGGGGTACTTCTCGTACAGGAGGCCGAGGGTGACGAAGTGGGCCTCCTCGAATTGGAAGGCGAAGTCCTCTTCGGCCTTCCGCGGCTCCTCCTCCAAGAGGCCGCGGAACATCCGGATGACCTCCAGGGACTTCTCCTTGAGGTTGTGGGCCTTTTCGGTGTTCAGAGCCAGGATCTGGAAGGCCACCGCCGGTTCGGGAATGAGGATGACCGGGATGTGTTTGGCCTTCAGCTTCTGAAGGGCATCGCGCCGGTGGTTCCCGTTGGGGGTCCAGTACTCCCTGGGACCGTGGCGGATGACCACGATGGGGTCAATGAACCGATCCAGCTTCTTGATGACCTCGCGCAGCCGCTTGGCGTGGGCGGCTGACAGGTCCCGCTGATAGGGGGTCGGCTGTACCTGATCCAGGGGGAGCAGGGCGAAGATCTGCCAGGCCTGCCCTACCGGCTCGCGGTACATTGCCAGGACGCTGCCCCCGTCCTCCTCTACCTGTTCCGCCAGGCCGAGGACCGTCCTGGGCGGCTCCCCCTTTTCGGGGAAGATTCCCCATCCCTCACCGGCCATAGACCAGCCCCCGCCAATCCTTCGCGGCCGGCCGTTCCACGCCCAGGACCCGGAGGTACGTGGCCACCTGGCCACGATGCTGGGCGTCGTGCTCGACCATCTTCTCTTCTTGCATACCAAAGCTGAGCATCGGCGACAAGCTTAATTGGGTGACACGGACTGCTGCGAGCATTCCGCCCGAACTCCTCCGCCCCCTAGCGTCGCGAGCGGAGCCACGCCCGAAGCCGCTTCCAGCTCGTGAGCCGCCGTTCATCGGTCAACCAGCCCCGGCGAGCGAAGAAGACCAGCATGACCGCCGGCAGCCCCAGCATCAGGGCCAGGACGAGTCCCAGCAGCCACGACCGGTTGAAGGGGATGCCGGTGAAGTTCATGCCGAAGAATCCGGTGAGAAACGAGAGGGGCATGAAGATCGTGGCGATGATGGTGAGCTGCTTTATCACCTGGCCCAGCCGGTTGGAGATGGCGGCCAGGTAGGCGTCCAGGGTGTTGGCCACCAGGTCCCGGTAAGAGTCGATGACCTCGAAGGCTCGCACCAGGTGGTCGTGCACGTCGCGAAAGTAGACCGCGGTCTGCGGGTCGATATAAGGATAGTCGCGGCGGCTCAGGGCGTTATAGACCTCCCGCTGGGGGCTCACGATCTTCCGCAACTGCACCACGACCCGCTTCACCTCGAAGATGCGGTGCATCCGCGCCCGGGCCGGGGCGGTGACCACGGCGTCCTCCAGGGCGTCGATCTCGTCCCCCAGGGCGTCCAGCACGGGGAAATAGCCGTCCACCACGGCGTCGCTGAGGAGGTAGAGGGGAAAGCTCGCCCCGTGCTGGAGGGACCGGGGATCGGCCAGGCAACGGTCGAACACCCGCTTCACGGCGTCCAGGGGCCGATCATGGACGGTGAGGAGCCAGTTCTGCTTGAGGGCCACATGCAGCTCCTCCGTCTCCAGCTCATCCTCCCGGATGGCCCGAAGGGCATGGATCACCAGGAAGACGTACTGGTCGAACTCCTCGATCTTGGGCCGCTGATTCCGGTGGAGGAAGTCCTCCGCGGTCACCGGGTGCAGGCCGAACAGGCGCGCCAGGGCCTCCAGTGCCTCAGGCGGCTCGCCCTCGGCGTCCACCCACAGGAGGACGCGGGGATCTCGCAGGACCTCTGCCAGGGCGCTGAGATCCGCCCCGGTCTCCACCCTGCCGTCACCATGCCGGACCAGAATCCGCTGCACGCTGTCCGCCTTCTGCGAGAGGCCCCAGGGGAAACAGGCGCCGGACGCTAGATAGCCCCGCTGCCGCCCCAAGTCAAGGGAAAAGCCGCTCCCGGGCACTAGCCCTGCCCCATGCGGGTAACGTTGACAGGCCCCGGGCAGCGTGGTAGCGTGCCGTGACTTGAGAAATGGGTGCCCAACCGCTCCGCCTCGAACTGTACACTCGCCCTGGCTGTCACCTGTGTGACGATCTCAAGATGCTCTGCGAGCGGCTGGCCGGGGAGTTTCCGGTCCAGCTCAGGGAGGTGAACATCGAGGCCGATCCGGAGCTAAAGGCCCGTTACGATCGGGAGGTCCCGGTCCTTTTCATTGAAGGGCGCAAGGCGGTGAAGTACCGGACAACGGAAGGAGCGCTTCGGCGGTTGCTGCGGCGACGGTTCCTCCTCCGGCGGGTCCTCGGTACCTGAAGCGCCACCCGAGGGTGCCGGCGCCGAACGAAAGGCGGATTCGTCGCCGTCGGGAAGGGGAGGGCCGCGGCAGCGCATTGGTGTCGGCCCCGGATGACGGCATGAGGGATGCCATGACGGGTCAAGGCCACTCGGGCCACGGCGGACACGGACGGATCTGGGAATTGTACCAGCGGGCGAACCCGCGGTCGGAGGCCCTGGCTGCCCGGGCGGGCCGGTCCATCGCCGGCACCATCACCCACGACATCCGCCACATGAAGCCGTTCCCCGTCTACGTGGAGCGGGCGCAGGGGACGCGGAAGTGGACCGCCGATGGCCAGGAACTGATTGACTACTGGATGGGCCATGGGGCACTGTTCCTCGGGCACGGCCACCCCGTGATCGTCAAGGCGGTTCGGGATCAGGTGGAGCGGGGGACCCACTACGGCGCCTGTCACGAGCTGGAGGTCCCCTGGGCCGAGCTGGTCCAGCGCCTGATCCCCTCGGCTGAACGGGTGCGGTTCACCAACTCGGGGACCGAGGGCACGCAACTGGCCCTGCGGCTGGCGCGGGCCCACGTCGGCAAGTCGAAGGTGGTGAAGCTGGAGGGACACTTTCACGGGTGGCACGACTACGCCCTGGCCGGGGTCAAGCCGCCGTACGACGTCCCCATGTCCTCCGGCATTCCGGACGAGTCGCTGGCCCAGGTCATCCTGTGCCCGCCCAATGACCTGGCGGCCATGGAGAGGCTCCTCACATCCCGTCAGGACGTGGCCGCGGTGATCCTGGAGCCCGGCGGCGGGAGCAGCGGCACCATCCCGACGGATGCGGAGTACTTGCGGGGACTACGCGACCTCACCCGCCGCCACCAGGTGGTCCTGATCTTCGACGAGGTCATCACCGGATTCCGCAGCGCCCCCGGGGGCGTCCAGCAACTCACCGGGGTCACACCCGACATGACCACGCTGGCCAAGATCATCGCCGGGGGGCTTCCGGGCGGCGCGGTGGTGGGGCAGGCGGCCATCCTCGACCGGGTGGCCTTTGGAGGCGACCCGGCCTGGAATCGCAAGGAGCGCGTGGCGCACGCGGGGACCTATAACGCGAACCCGCTTTCCGCGGCGGCCGGGATCGCCATGTTGAGCTTCATCGCCGACGGCGAGGCGCATCGCCGGGCGAACCGGGCGGGCACTGCGTTGCGGCAGGAACTGGCGGGGGTGTGGCGGCGCCTGGGGATTCCGGGTTCCGTGTACGGCGACACTTCGATCTTCAACTACAATCTGGAGCCGGCGGTGGGGACGCCACCGAGCCCCGGGACCCGCGACCATCGGACTCTTCAGTCCCTGTCCAACCCGGACGCCTACCACGCCCTCCGCTGTGCCCTGGTGCTCAACGGGCTGGATATTTGCCCCCTGCATGGCTGGGTCTCAGCCGTGCATAGCGACGAGGACGTCCAGCGGACCGTCCAGGCCTTCGAGAAGGCCCTGCTCCTGATGCAGGAGGACGGGTTCTTTTCCTGAGGCCGGCGTTCGGATCGGGGTTGACACGCGCCCGCGCTGTGCTAGCATCGGGGCCGAAGCCCTAGGGGAGTCCGGCGACAGGGCGGCCCACCAGCCGTCTGGTCCTGTCAAAGGGCTGAGACCCGTGAGAAGCGGCCGTTCCGGGCCGCGTCTGATGGGACCCTGGAACCTGATCTGGGTCATGCCAGCGTAGGAAAGCGGCTTCTTGGAAGGCGCGAAACCCACGCCGCATCCCCCATGGGCGATGCGGCGTTTTTCTTTGCCCTGCAGTATGCAGGGAGAACTCGGGAGAACCGGGAAAAAGGAGGGAGGCTCCATGCGGTACCCAGTGATCTGTGGCCTGGTGGTGGCGGTTGCATGTGTGGTGGGGAGTGCGGCGGGTGCCGTGGCGGGGGAGATGCCGAAGCAGCTCGTCCTGGCCATCACGCCCTCCAACATCCCCACCGAGCTGTTCAAGGCCGGCGAGGTGTTCGCCGCCGAGCTGGGCAAGAAGCTCGGCCTGTCCATCAAGGTGTACATGCCGACGGATTACCTGGGGGTGGTGGAGGCTTTGCGGAACAAGACGGCGGACCTCGCCTTTATGCACCCCGCCGGATACGTCTTCGCCAACCGCGAGGCCAAGGCCCAGATCGTGGCGGTAGACGTCTGGCACGGCAAGACCAGCTACACCTCTCGCATCTACGTCCGCAAGGATTCCGGCCTCAACAGCCTCGAGGCGCTTCGGGGAAAGACCATCGCCTTCGTGGATCCGGGCTCGACCTCGGGATACGTGTACCCCATGGTGATGCTGATCAAGAAGGGCCTGGTCAAGGAGCGGGATCCGAAGACCTTCTTCAAGGATGCCATGTTCGCCGGCACGCACGAGGCAGCCCTGCTGGCCCTGCTCAATGGAAGCGTGGACGCCGTGGCATCCTTCGACCTGGCGCCGCAGCAATACCTGAAGGACAAGGAGCGGGTGGAGAAGGTGACCTATATCGCCGAGACCGAGCCGATCCCCGAGGCCGGGGTCATCGTCCGCGAGGGGCTGGACCCGGGCTTGGTCAAGAAGCTCTTCGACGCGCTGATGACCTTCAACGCCCCGGAGTATCGGCCCATCCTGAGGGACTTTTACGGGATTGACGGGTTCGCGCCGGGCAGGGACAGCGACTACGACCCCGTGCGGGAGGCGATCGACATGCTGGGGTGGCGGCCGAAACGTTAACTTGGAACAAGAGCGTTCGGGTGTTCGACGGTTCGGTCGTTCCCGACCCACCGAACAACCGAACCCTCGAACCACCCAACGCTTTGCAATCCTATCACGTGAACTCTAGACACCGAGAGGTGGCATGATTCACATCCGCGGCCTGCGCAAAGTCTTCCCGCCCGAGACGGTGGCCCTGGACGGGGTGGACCTGGACGTCGCCGCCGGCGAATTCCTGATGGTCATCGGTCAGAGCGGGGCAGGCAAGACCACGCTGCTCCGGTGCCTGAACCGGTTGGTGGAGCCGACGGGGGGGGAGGTGCTGCTGAACGGGTCGCGGGTGACGGGGGCGTCGCCGGAGGCCCTGCGGGGGCTGCGGCGCCAGATCGGGGTGATCTTCCAGCAATTCAACCTCGTGAAACGGGCCAGCGCGCTGGAGAACGTCCTGGCAGGTCGGCTGGCCCATGTCCCGGGATTCCCCAGCCTCCTTGGCCGGTTTCCCCGCGGGGATCGCGACCTGGCCTTCGCCTGCCTGCGCATGGTCGGCTTGGAGGAGTTTGCCGACCGGCGGGCGGACACGCTCTCCGGCGGTGAGCAGCAACGGGTGGCCATCGCCCGGGCGCTGGCCCAGGAGCCCAAGGTCATCCTGGCCGACGAGCCGACCGCCAGCCTGGACCCCAAGCTCACCGAGAGCATTATGGGGATCCTGCAGCGGATCAACGTCGCGCGCCGGTTGACCCTGGTGGTCAGCCAGCACATGCTGGAGACGGCCTTGAGCTACGGGACGCGCATCGTGGGCCTCCGACAGGGGCGGGTGGTCTTTGACGGGCCACCCAGCGGTATCACGCAGCAGATCGTCGAGGACATCTACCAAGGAGGGATACGGTGAGGCGCAGCCTGAAACGCACGGGGCTCATTCTGGCCATCCTGCTGGTCTATGGCTGGTTCCTGGCCGCCACCGAGGTGAGCCTCATCCGGCTGGTCCGGGGCATACCCTGGATGGCGGACTTCGTCCGCCGCATGATTCCGCCAGACCTGTCCGTTTTGGCCAGTGCCGTCACCGGGGCGCTGCAGACCCTTCAGATCGCGGTGGTCGGGACGACGCTGGCGGCCATCCTGGCTCTTCCGCTGGGGTTCCTGTCGGCGAGGAACGTGGTGCCCGGGCCGATATTCTATCCGGCGCGGGCCATTCTCAACCTCTTCCGCAGCGTTGACACCATGGTGTATGCGCTGTTCTTCGTGGCCGCGGTCGGGCTGGGCCCCTTTCCGGGCATCCTGGCCGTCGTGACCTATACGATCATGACGCTGGCCAAGCTGTATTCCGAGGCCATCGAGGGGATCGAGCCCGGACCCGTCGAGGCCATCGCCGCCACCGGGGCGAGCCGCCTGCAGGTCCTCCGCTTCGGGATCCTGCCCCAGGTCTTGCCCCTCTTTGCCTCCTACGTGCTGTACCGCCTGGAGACGAACATCCGCGCCGCCACGATCCTGGGATTCGTCGGGGCCGGGGGGATCGGGTTCTACATCCAGACCTACCTGCGGATGATCAATTACCCCGCGGCCTCGGCCGTGCTGCTGGTGCTGGTGGCCATGATCATGGGCGTGGACTTTGCCAGCTCCCGGCTCCGGGCGCGGATCGTGTAGCCCGGTCCCTCCGCTGCCCCGAGGGGTCGCCCGCCGGCTTGACCGGTTCGAGTCTTCCTGGCATCATGGCCGCAACGGAGGCGTCCCGCCATGCCACGCCCACCTGCCGAGCTTCGCAAGCTCGAGGACGAAGAGCGCCGCCGCGCGCGCGCCCATCGCCGGCTACAATGGGAACGGCGCCTGCGGATGGGTCTGTGGCTCCTCGGTGGCCTGCTGCTCCTGGCCGTTTTCGTCCTGTTTGCCCGGCTGGCCGGTTTCTCCCTCGGCTAGGCAAGGCGCCGAGCGGACGGGGTCCAATCCATCTGACAGCCATCGCGCCTTTGAATCTCGATAGTTCCAGCCTATGATCCGTCCCGCCTGGCGCTGAAACACCGGCGGGCATTCCGACGTAGTGTAAGGATGAGCCTATGACGGCGCTGGCCGGATGGCAGGGGAGCGGTGATGATCCGGACGATGGGGAGGTGGTCCAGCGGGCGCTCGGGGGTGACCGGGACGCCTTTGGAGTCCTCGTCCAACGGTACCAGCGGCTCGTCTTCCGGATCGTCGGCGGATTTCTTGCGAATCGCGCCGACGTTGAGGAGGTCGCCCAAGAGGCGTTTCTCCGAGCCTTCGCGGGCCTGTCTGGCTTCAAGCCAGGCTCACCGTTCGGCCCCTGGATCGCCCGGATCGCCACCCACGCCAGCTACGACCGGCTGCGCAGGCGGCAGCGGGGGGCGGAAGTGGCCTGGGAGGACCTTTCTCCCGACGAGCAGCGCACGGCGCAGACCTTGGCAACCGGCGGCGATCCCGCCGACCGAGCTGCTGCCCGCGACGTGTTGGAGCGGGCCGTGGCATCTCTCGGACCCAAGGACCGGCAGGCGTTGATCCTGGCCGATGCCCAAGGGCTCACGCCGGCCGAGGTCGGCGCGGTCCTGGGGTGTTCCCCCCTCGCGGCGAGGATTCGCCTTCACCGGGCCCGGCGGGCGATGCGAAGGGTGATTGAGAAATTGGCGGGCGGGATGAATCCCGCCAGGTAACGACATTCGCGGGGTGAGGAATCCGCCATGGGAATGTGCGAAGACGTCGGCAAGACAATGAACGAACTCGCGGTGCTCGACGCGGCCGCAATGCCCTCCTGGACAATGGAGCATCTGGCGGGCTGCCCGACCTGCACGCGCTTACTGATGAGGGCCCGCCTCGCCCGCGGCCTGCTCGCCAGCGCCAAGGACGGACAGGAGCCTCCGGCGGATTTCGCCCAGCGGGTCCTGGCCGCCCTGCCTGCCACCCGTCTGACGGGGGCCACCGATCCGGAACTCTGGCGCCTGGCCTGGAGACTGGTCCCGGCCTTCGCCGCCACGGCCGCCATGCTCTTGATTCTCTTCCAGTTCGAAGGGGGCGTCGGGTCCGTGTCGGTCGGCCTGGCACCAGGACTGGTACCGGAGGAGGGGCTTTCCGCCAGCGAGCGCCTGGTGCTCGGAGCCACCACGCCGGACCTGGACGTGGTCCTGGCAGCCGTCATGGAAGGGGACGTGAGATGAGACCGCGGCTCAAGGGGGCCCTGCTCTTGCTGCTTGCCTTTGTCCTGGGTGCGGGCACCGGCGCCCTGGGGTTTGGCCTGTACCAGGCCCGCACGGGGTGGTGGGGCCCGCGCAGGGACGCGGGAAGATTCCAGCAAATCATGCTGAAGCGTCTGACCAGCGAGCTGGATCTCCGGGCGGATCAGCAGACGAAGGTGGAGGGCATCCTCCGCGAGTCCGGCGAGGAGTTTGCGCGTCTGCGGCAGGAGATCCGGCCCCGATTCCAGGAGATCCGGGAGCGCAGCCGGGATCGCATCCGAACCCTCCTGGACCCGGGGCAGCAGGCGAAGTTTGAGACGCTGGCCCAGGAATGGGAGCGCCGGGCGGAGCGCTGGCGTGGCGGCGCTTCCCGGCCGGAGGAGAAGGGGTCCAAGGGCCCGTGACCCCGGGGGAATGGGTTTCGCGTGAAAAACGCAAGGTGCACACGGACGGTGGATCGTCGTGGCCTACAGGAGGTCAACGTGAAAACGAAATGGTACCAGCGGGCCTTGGTATTGACAGCGATCTCTGCCATGGCGGGAAGTAGTGTCGTCGTGGCGCAGGCACAGCAGGCGCCGGCTCCCGCCAGCATCTGTGCGAGGCCGGAGCGACTCCTGAC
>CAZNWB010000048.1:11217-18007 GCA_964576535.1 uncultured bacterium
CCAGAGCAGTGGGCCAAGTGGCTCGAATTGCGAAAGGGGAGGGGACACCACGGGATGGGGCGGGGCCGCGCCATGGCCTCGTGAGGCATCGCGCCGCTCCGGCCAATAGGCTTTGACAGGCACGTGTGCTCCGATTAGACTCGGAGGGTCAATTCTCCCTTCAGCCAAGAGCGATCCTTCCATGACCCGACGCAAGCTGATCTTTGTGTCCATCCTGACCGTGCTGATCCTTGGTGGGGCCGGTGGGTTCTACTGGCTCGGGAACGGGACGGGGAAGGTTTCGTTTCGCACGACGTCGGTAGAGCGGGGGGACATCCAGTCCACCATCTCGGCCACCGGGACGCTGAACGCGGTGATCACGGTCCAGGTGGGCACCCAGGTCTCCGGGACGATAAGTCAACTCCTGGTGGACTTCAACTCCCCGGTGAAGAAAGGCATGCTGATCGCCCGGATTGACCCGGCCACCTTCGACGCCAAGGTAAACCAAGCGAAGGGAGACCTCGAGAGCACCCGGGCGGCTGTCCTGAACCAGCGGGCCGCCGTGGTCAAGGCCGAGGCGGACGTTGCCACGGCCAGGGCCAACGTCGTCCGGCAAGATGTGGCCCTCCGGGACGCCAAGGTGAAGGCCGATGCCCGGGCGCGCCTCTACCAGGAGGGCGGGATCTCGCAGGAGGAGCGGGACTCGGCCCAAGCCACCTTGGAGTCCGCGCAGGCACAGTTGGAAGCAGCGCAGGCGAGCCTGCGGGCATCCCAGGCGGCGCTGGAAGTCACCCGAGCCCAACTCACGGCCGCCGCAGCAACCGTGCAGCAGAAGGAGGCCGCTCTCGCCCAGGCCCAGGTGGATCTGAACAATACCTTCATCCGGGCCCCGGTGGATGGCGTGGTCGTTTCACGCAATGTGGACGTCGGGCAGACCGTCGCCGCCTCCCTGCAGGCCCCGACGCTGTTCCTCATCGCGCAGGACCTGACCAAGATGGAGGTGGATACCAACGTGGACGAAGCCGACATCGGCCGCGTGGTGTTGGATCAGGAGGCGACATTCACCGTGGACTCGTACCCCGGCCAAGCCTTTCGGGGGAGGGTGGTCCAGATTCGCCAGGCCCCACAGGTCCTGCAGAATGTTGTGACCTACACCACGGTGGTGGCCGTCTCGAATCCGGAGCTGAAGCTGAAGCCGGGAATGACCGCCAACGTGCGGATCCTGGTCGCCCGGCGCGACAATGTGCTCCTAGTGCCCAATGCAGCGTTCCGGGTCCGCCTGGATGCCCTCCCTGCAGGTGGCCAGGCCGGTTCGCGGGGTGGCGCTCCTGCGGGCCAGCGAAGCCCGCAGGCCATGGCCGATGAGCGCCCTGGGGGGCGAGCCGGAGGAGAGTCTGGGCGAGGCGGTGAACCCGGCGCACGGAGTGCCGCGGACGGGGGGAAACAGCGGGTCTGGGTTCTTCAGGATGCCAAAGCGGTGGAGCGGATGATCCGCACCGGGCTCAGCGACGGGCAGAGGACCGAGGTGCTGGAGGGCCTGCGGGAAAGCGACACGGTCATCGTGGGCCTCCCAGCGCAGCCGCGGAGTGGGTCCGGACAACAGGGAGGTGGCCCCCGCCTCCGCCTCTAACGCATGGAGAGCCGAGTGCCGGGTACCCTGGGGGTGGCCGAGAGCCGACATGGCGCTGATTGAGGTGGATGGACTCACCAAGGTCTATCAGATGGGCGAGGTGGCGGTGGAGGCCCTTCGGGGAGTCACCGTGTCCATCGAATCGGGCGGGTTTGTCGCCGTCATGGGCCCCTCCGGTTCGGGCAAGTCCACCTTCATGAACATCCTGGGCTGCCTGGACAAGCCGACCTCAGGAATCTATCGGCTGGACGGGCAAAACGTCGGCCAGATGGACCGGGACCAGTTGGCCCGCATCCGCAACCGGAAGCTCGGTTTTGTCTTCCAAACCTTCAATCTCCTCCCCCGGACCAGCGCGCAGGAAAACGTCGAGCTGCCGCTGCTCTACAACGGCGCCTCGGCCAGGGAACGGCACGGGCGGGCCAGGGAGCGGCTTCGACAGGTGGGTCTGGAGGGTCGGGAGCACCACCATCCGAATCAGCTTTCGGGCGGCCAGCAACAGCGGGTGGCTATTGCCCGCGCCCTGGTCAATGATCCAACGATTCTCTTGGCCGACGAGCCGACGGGGAATCTGGACTCTCGAACCAGCGTGGAAATCCTTGGGATCTTTCAGCGACTCAACCGGGAGAATGGTATCACCGTGATTCTGGTCACGCACGAACCGGATATCGCGGCCTACGCGTCGCGGAAGATCCTATTCCGCGACGGACGCATCGTGAAGGATGAGCCGGTGACGGCCCGCCGGGACGCGGGGGCAGAACTTGCGGCTCTGGCCTGACCGGTGTCGGCCTCGGGTTTTCTGACGGAATGAGCGGAGGCTGGTCGCCCTGCCTCCAGGGGAGTTGACGGATGTACCTGGTCGCCAGCGTCAGGATCGCCCTGCGGGCGCTGCGGGTAAACAAGCTGCGGTCCACCCTGACCATGCTGGGGATCATCATCGGCGTGGGAGCCGTGATCGCCATGGTGGCGGTGGGGAGCGGGGCGGCCAACCGCATCTCGGAACAAATCGCCAGCATCGGGTCGAACCTCATCATTGTCCTACCGGGCAGCGCCACGAGCGGTGGGATGCGCATGGGGCACGGGTCCACGCTCACCCTCACAGAGGAGGATGCCAAGGCCATCACCCTTGAGATACCCGGGGTGCAGACGGCCGGCGGATCCATGCGTGGGACCGCCCAGCTGGTCTTCGGGAACCAGAACTGGTCAACGGTCGTCCAGGGCACCACGGTGGATTACCTGGAGATCCGGGACTGGGACCTGGCCGACGGCAAGTTCTTCACGGCGGAGGACATCGACGGCGCGACGAAGGTGGTGGTCCTGGGCCAGACGGTGAGGGAGAATCTCTTCGGCGACGGTGACCCCATCGGTCAGATCGTCCGCATCAAGAAGGTCCCCTTCGAGGTGATCGGTCTCTTGACCCGGAAGGGGCAATCGAGCTGGGGGCAGGACCAGGACGACGTCGTCATCATCCCCCTCAGCACTGCCAAGAAGCGGGTCCTGGGGGTGAGCCAGGCCAACGCCCGAAACGTGGGGGTGATCCACGTCAAGGTGAAATCCGTGGAGCTGATGCAGGAGATCCAGGACCAGTTGACGGCGCTCCTGCGGCAACGCCACCGGATCCAGCTCGACCAGGAGAACGACTTCCAGGTACGGAACCTGGCCGAGACCTTCGCCGCCCAGGAGGAGAGCAGCCGCACCATGACCCTGCTGTTGGGGGCCATCGCGTCGGTTTCCCTGCTGGTGGGCGGGATCGGGATCATGAACATCATGCTGGTGTCGGTGACGGAGCGCACGCGGGAGATCGGCCTCCGAATGGCGGTGGGCGCCCGCAGCCGTGACATCCTCGGGCAGTTCCTGATCGAGGCGGTGACGCTGGCCCTGATTGGCGGGACCCTGGGTATACTCTCGGGGGTGGCCGGGTCCACGCTCATCGCAATGCTGGCCAACTGGTCCACACTGATCACGCCGGGTTCCATCGCGTTGGCCTTCGGCTCTGCAGCCTTCATCGGGATTTTCTTTGGTTACTATCCCGCCCACAAGGCCGCCTTCCTGGATCCCATCGAGGCGCTGCGGTACGAATAGCCAGATCCAATGACCAATGATAGACGAATGACCAATGACCAATGACCAATGAGACCCCCGGTCTAGCCCGGGGGACCCAGGGCGCTTCGCGGGGGATTTCGGGATGGGGGAGTGGTCCGGTGTTGAAGCAGAATCCAGGGGGATTCGAGGTCTTTGCGGTCACCGCAGACAAGGGCGTCCGGGCCTGGGGCAAGGACCTGCCCGAGGTCTTTGCGAATACGGCCCGGGGCATGTGGAGCCTGATGGTCGAACCCGGCAGGGCGCAGAGGCGGGAGATGCTCCCGGTGACGGTCGAGGCGGGCGACCGGGAAACCCTGTTGGTGGCCTGGCTGAACGAGCTGCTCTACCTGCACGAGGTCGAGGGATTCGTGGCGGCCGACTTCGAGGTCAGCCACCTCACGGACACCCGGCTGGAGGCCGAGGTCTGGGGGGAACGGATGGATCGCACGCGCCATCCCCTCGTGGGTCACGTGAAAGCCGCCACGTATCACCTGCTTCACGTGCGGCCCACCGACGGGGGCTGGGAGGCGCAGGTGGTCGTGGATGTGTGAGACACCATGGAAGGAACAGGGAACATGACAATCAGGCTGGGGACGGTTCTCGCGCTGGCAGTGTTGGCCTTTGGGGCCTGGGTCTGGGCGGCTGACACCAGTCAGGTCCGGGAGCAGATCCAGGGGAAGAAGGTCGTGCCGGGCCAGTCGGCCAGGGATGTTCGGACGGCCATCGGCGAACCGACGAGAATCGTGAAGACGCAGACCTACTGGACAACGATCGAAGATTGGGTATACGGCGAGGGAAAGGATGCCATTCTCCTCACATTCGAGGCGGGGAAACTGAAGGGGATCTCTGACGGATCGATATCCACGCCGAGGTGACGACCGGGACTTTCCACACAAGGAGCGTGCGCGGATGGCGGAAAAAGTGCTGATCTTTGGCAAGGACACCTGACCCTACACCACGGCCGCCCGGGAGGATTGCGGCAAGCGGAAGGTTCCCTTCCAGTACATCAACGTGACCAAGGACCCGGCGGGGATGAAGCAGATGCTTCAGCACTCCAAGGGCGAACGGACCGTTCCCGTGATCGTCGAGGGAGGAAAGGTCAGCATCGGATTCGACGGAGGTGGCTGAGAGGTCTGATCGGTCCGCCGGGGGCGGACCAAATAGATGACCAATGACCAAATCCCAATGAGACCGCCAGCCACCCCCCGGCGCACCCAAGACTTGCGGGTGCCCGCCGGGGGACGCAGCCGCCCACCCCGCTCATCATGAAACCGTCCGATCAACTTCCCACCCAGATCACTCCCCTTGAAGCTGCGCGGGAGGCGGGGACTCGTGCCCACGCGTGACCCGCGCCGCCGGCGACAGTGGTCCCGCGGCCTCTTGGCCCTGGGACTCCTCGTCCTCGTGGGGTTGGTGGTCGCGTTCCAGGCGGCAGTCCACTGGATCGTCGAACGGGAACTGGCCCGCACCTTGGATGCCCGGGTGCGGATCGACCGGCTTCACATCTCCCCTGTGACCGGAACGCTCACCGCCACGGGCCTGAGCGTCCATGACAATCGGTGAGGGAAGCGTGGGTGACTCCGAGCAGAAGCTGACGGCACAGGAGATCCGAGAGCGATTGGAGGGGCTGCGGGGGCAGGACTTGACGGAGGCCCAGGTCGAGGCGGAGGTTCGCGCCCTTCTGGCCTGTGGCCCGCCTGCCTTGCCCATCCTCTTGGAACAGTTCAGGGAGGAAGACGAGACCCTCCTGGCCGTGGCGACGCAGGCCTTGAAGGCCTGGGAAGAGCCCCGCCCGGTGGAGCCGTTGCTGAATCTGCTTCGGGACCCCGACGTCAGCGACCTCTCCAAGGCCTTGATCCTGAATATCCTGGAACGGTACGGCCTGGACGTGGACGATACGGAGCTTCTGGGGCTGAGCATCAACCTCGAAGACTATGACCTGGATCCCGACGGGAACGGGAGGCGGAGGGCCTCGGAGGGATGATCGCCGAATGGAACGCCTCTCCTGAATCCGTCGCGATCGTCGGCGCGGGCGCCTGGGGGACCACGCTGGCCGTCATCCTGGCCGAGCGGTACGCGCGGGTGGGTCTCTGGGCGTACGAGGCGGACCTGGCGGCGGAGATGGAGCGGACGCGGGAAAATGCCGTCTATCTGCCTGGCGTGCCCATCCCCCCGGCGGTCCAGCCGACCGCGTCCCTGGAAGCGGCGCTCGCCGGACAGCGGCTGGTCGTCTTCGTGACGCCCTCGCACGGGTTCCGCGGCGTCCTGGAGCGGGCGCGTCCCTTTCTCGACCCCGCCGCCCTCGCCATCAGTGCGACGAAGGGCATCGAGGTGCAAGGCCGGAGCACGATGTCGCCGATCATGCGGGAGGTGCTGCCGCCCGCACATCACCCGCGGCTCGCCGTGCTTTCGGGTCCGAGTTTTGCGCGTGAGGTCGTGATGGGACACCCCACGGCCATCGTGGCCGCGGCCAAGAGCGTGGAGGTGGCCCGGACGGTCCAGCAGGCGCTCAGCGGAAAGAGTCTTCGCATCTACGCCAGCACCGATCCTCTGGGGGTAGAGCTGGCCGGGGCGGTGAAGAACGTCATCGCCATCGCCGCCGGGGCGGTGGACGGCCTGGGCCTCGGGTTGAACGCGCGCGCAGCACTCATCACCCGGGGGCTGGCCGAGATCACCCGGTTGGGCGTGGCCATGGGGGCGCAGGCTTCCACCTTCGCGGGACTGGCCGGGATGGGCGATCTGATCCTCACCTGTACTGGAGATCTCTCGCGAAATCGCCGCCTGGGGCTGGCCCTGGCCAAGGGAACGCGGCTCCTCGATCACCTCGGCGCCTCCCGCGCCGTGGCCGAGGGTGTGAATACCTGCCGGTCCGTGGTGGCCCTGGCAGAGCGGCACGGCATCGAGATGCCCATCTGCCGGGCCGTGCACCGGGTGCTATTCGAGGATCAGGATCCCCGCGAGGTCGTCGGGCAGCTGATGACGCGCGTGCTGCGATTCGAGGCCGAATGAGCGGCGATGGCTCTCAGGGGAAGGTGTGATCGAGGTGAATATCCCGACCTGGATTGCGTCCAATGTCGCGATTCGAGAGGGGAAAACCGGGGG
>CAZNWB010000048.1:18107-19258 GCA_964576535.1 uncultured bacterium
CGCGCCCCCGCCGCCACCGAGCCAGGCCGGCGTTACGGTGCCCGGGCAGTACGGGAGCGATCCGACGCGAGGCCAGTTCGTGAACAGCACCGCGTTCCAGTTGAAGGTGTACGTGGACATGGATCCGGCGCGGGAGTCCTCGGCCCCGTATCTGACGATGAACCCGACCGCGGTCCTTCTGGTCAATCTGGATGTCGGGAATCACCGGGTCGTGGCGGTCGCGACCCGCGACACGCAGTTCGGACCCCGCAACGTGGGCCGGTACGACCGACCGCTCAGGGTGGACGTCCGAGGCTCTGGCTGGGAACTCCGGTTCCGCGAAGGCGATTTCAATTAACTCCTGGCATCGGCTCGAGGCATTTTCCGCCGCGGCTGCCCGGTGACGTTCGGGCGGCCGCGGCTTTTTTGTGAGGCGCGCGCGTGCCCTTCACCACGGTCAAGGGGTTGACGCTTCACTATGCCGCCGGGGCGCGCGCCGATGCCGGCACCGACCCCGGGCGAGGGTTGGGCGTCGTGTTCGTACATGGGGCGGGCGGGACGCAAGAGCACTGGCGTTTCCAGGTCCGGCACTTGGCCCCCCGGTGGAACACTGTGGCCGTGGACCTGCCGGGCCACGGAGAGAGCCAGGGCGACGGCTATCGAACCGTAGCGGAATACAGGGACGTTGTGCGCGAGCTTCTGGATGCCTTGGGCGTCCGGCGTGCGGTACTCGTGGGCCATTCCATGGGGGGCGGGATCGCGCAGAGTTTTGCTTTGACCTACCCGGATCGCCTTGCGGCGCTGGTCCTTGTCGGAACCGGGGCACGGCTTCGCGTGCACCCGGATATCTTTGCCGCAATCCAGCGGGACGTGGGGGAGGCGGGACGGCTCATCAGCGGATGGGCCTTTGCTCCGGCCGCCATGCCCGCCACGGTGGCATCCGCCGCGGAGGCCTTTGCCCGGAACCGGGCGTCCGTGCTGGAGGCAGACTTCCGCGCCTGCGATGCCTTTGACCTGATGGACGAAATCCCCAAGGTCCGGACTCCCACCCTGATCATCTGCGGCGAGGATGATCGCCTGACGCCTGTGAAATATGCCCGATTCCTCCATGAAAAGATCCCGGGCTCGGATCTGGCCGTCATTCCGGGCGCGGGTCACATGGTGATGCTGGA
>CAZNWB010000048.1:19358-24579 GCA_964576535.1 uncultured bacterium
TGGTGTCCAGTAATGAGAATCGCGGTCATGGGCAGTGGGGGGGTTGGAGGCTACTTTGGTGGCCTGTTGGCGCGGGCGGGAGAGGACGTGACCAATATCGCCCGGGGCGCGCACCTGGAAGCTATCCAGAGGAACGGCCTCCAGGTGAAGAGCGTGCTCGGCAACTTCCACGTGCACCCGAAGGTGACCCACGATCCCGCGGCCGTGGGCCCGGTGGATCTGGTCCTCTTCAGTGTGAAGGCCTATGATACCCAGGCGGCCGGATCCGCCATTCGGCCCATGGTCGGCCCGGAGACCGCGGTCCTGTGCCTTCTGAACGGCGTGGAGAACGAGCAGAAACTGGAAGCCATCCTGGGGGAGCAGCATGTGATGGCCGGGGTCGTCCACATCCTCTCCACGATCAGCGCCCCTGGGGTCATCAGTCAGACCGCCGGTCCCCGGACGATCAAGATCGGGGAAAAGGATGGTCGCATCACGCCCCGGGTCGAGCGGGTTCTGGGCGTCTTGAAGGGCGCCGGCATCCAGGCCGAGATTTCCACCCACATCCAGGTTGACCTCTGGGAGAAGTTCCTGTTCATCTGTGCCCAGGGGGGCGTCACGGCGCTCGGGCGGCTGACCATCGGGGAGATCCTGGCATGTCCTGAGACGGCGGCCTTCTACCGCGGCGTGATGGAAGAGGTCGCGGCGGTGGGCCGGGCAAAAGGGGTGGCGCTATCCGCTGACGCGGTGGATCGCGCCCTGGCCTTTGCCCGCAGCCTGCAGCCCGGGATGCGGTCGTCGCTGGCCCACGACCTGGGCCAGGGGAATCGTCTGGAGGTAGAGACGCTGGCGGGGAGCGTGGTGCGCTCCGGCCGCGAGGTGGGCGTTCCGACGCCCCTCAACGGTGTGATTTACGCCTGCCTGAAACCACATCACGAGAAAGCCCTGGCCGCCCGCGCGACGTGAAGCGGGGCGATGGGGGGGAGGAGCCCGGCATGGCATGGATGGAGCTGATCGGCAACCACCGGGTATTCCTGATCCGGCTCGAGCCGGACATCTGGGCAGAGATCGGGCAGGGAACGCTCAGATCCCTGGACCTGCTCCGTCCGGGTTTGCGGGAAAGACGTCCCGCATTCCTGCGGGGCGATGTCCTGTTGCTGTATCATCCACAATCGAACTCGCCGGACGCCCCGCCGGCGGAGCTGTCCCACCTTGTCACGGTACGCTCGGCGCTGTCGAACGAAGCCGGCTACGGCCTTGGACCGGTGTTGCGGATGGTGCCCGCCCTGACCCGGGACCGCCTGCTCTTCGCCTCCCAGCGGGGAGTCCTGCCTGACATCTTTCGCGCGGTGGACGACCGGACATTCGTCTACACGGTGTTGGAGAGCGATCAGCAGAAGGAGTTCGTGGATTATGTCCTGAACGCCGGGATCAGCCTGGAGCCCGAAGAAGGGAAAGGCGGGCGTCCGGAGACGGACACGGTGGGGGAGTCGCCGGGGCTCGTCGAGTTCGACTGGTGAGGCGGGTGGGGTGCGTCGTTGGGAGTCCGAGGGGCGGACGTGCTGACAGACTTTACGCGCTTCGTGATCGTGCCGGATCAGGAGGCCCGGCCCAGTCGGGAGTACCGGGCGCTCATCACTTGCACGCAGTGCGATTGGTCCGCGGAGACGCCTCTGATGATTCGCGAGGTCCAACGGCTGCTCTGCGGGGGGTGCGGGAACGTGGAAAAGGCCTACCTGGGGATCCCCGACGAGTTCGTCGGTGTCCCCTGCCCCGAGTGCTTCCGGGGCGTCACCAAGTTGGAGCGGCAGACGGACGTCCTTGGGCGGATCGAGGTGCTGCGGTTGTTCTGCCCCGAATGCGACTGGGAACTCTGACAGGCTGCTGAAAAAGGCCCATCTGCTGACACCCATCCTCCGGATGGGTACCCGGCGCTCGTCGCGGCACTGCGACGTACCCAACAATGTACGCCTCGTGCCTCGACCTCCAGCCTTCCTTGCATCTGGACCTTTCTGAGCTGCCTGCGCCGGTGGGATGCGTTGCAGCACGCTACGGCACTGGAGGCCTTCGCAGTGGGTATTCATCGACGGGCGATACTGAAAGGGCTTGCCGGACTGCCGATGGCCACCGGCCTGTTCAGGGGTCACCCGGCCTGGGCGGCGCAACCGGCGCCGGTAGATCCGCGGGAGCGGCATCTCCGCAACCTGCGGCAGCTCACCTTCGGGGGGCAGAACGCGGAGGCCTATTTCTCTCCCGACGGCCGGCGGCTGGTCTTCCAGTCCACCCGGGACGGAAGGGGCTGTGACCAGATCTACACCATGGATCTGGAGGGCAATGACGTCACGATGGTCAGCACCGGCCGGGGGGTGACCACCTGCTCCTTCTTTTTCCCGGACGGGCGGCGGTTCATCTACTCCTCCACCCATCTGAGCGGGTCGGAATGCCCGTCCCGGCCGGATATGAGTCGAGGCTACGCCTGGGGACTGCACCCCACATATCACATCTTCGCCGCCGACCCGGACAAAGGAACCCTGACGCAGCTCACGCGGGAGGGACAGTACAACGCGGAGGGGGCCCTCTCCCCCGACGGGAAGAAGATCGTCTTCACCTCGCACCGGGAGGGGGACCTGGATCTCTACCTCATGGACAGCGATGGGTCCAACGTGCGCCGTCTCACGGACGAGTACGGCTACGACGGGGGGCCGTTCTTCTCCTGGGACGGGCGGTACATCGTCTACCGGTCGTTCCATCCGAAGACGGAGGCCGAGCGGCGAGAGTACGCAGAAAACCTTGCCCGCCACGTCTTCCGGCCGACGTGGCTGGAACTCTTCGTCATGCAGGCCGACGGAACCAACCGGAGGCAGGTGACGGACCTTCGCGCGGCCAGTTTTGCCCCCTGCATGCATCCCAGCGATCGGCAGATCATTTTTGCCTCCAATCTCCATGATCCGGCCCGCCGGAACTTTGCCCTCTTCGTGGTCAACCTGGACGGAACGGGTCTGGAGCGGGTCACCTACGAGGGCGGCTTCTCCAGCTTTCCCATGTTCTCTCCCGACGGCCGGCAGCTCGTCTTCGTGTCCACGCGCGGGTCCCTGCGGGAGCGGGACCCCAGTGCCCCCCGGGAATTTAACGTCTTTCTGGCCGAGTGGGTGCCGTAGGATGGGCGGCGCGGCGTACCGGCGGTTTGCCGAAGCCTACGACTGGGAGGGATCGCTGGATTTCAGCCGGCAGGCGTTCCGGCGGGTGATCGCCGTGTGCCAGGAATTCAGGATGCCACCGGCCCGATCGTTGGATCTTGGCTGCGGCACGGGAACGCTGGCGGTCCTGATGGCCGAGGCCGGGTGGACGGTGATCGGCCTGGACCTGTCCGAGGCCATGCTGGCCCAGGCCAAGCAGAAAGCCCTCGAGGCCGGCCAGGCCGTGGAGTTCGTCCAGCAGGACATGCGGGACTTTTGGATTGCGGAGCCCGTCAATCTGGTGACGTCCTTCTACGACACGCTGAACCACCTGCTCTTCGCCGAGGACCTCGAGTCCACCTTCCGCGGCGTGGCCCGGACGCTCCGGATGGGGGGCCTGTTCGTCTTCGACGTGAATAGCGAGGCGACCTTTCGCCAGGTGTGGGGCGGGATCACGCACTTCATTGACACGCCGAAGGCCTCGACGGTCTATCGAACGACCTACGACGGGGAGACGCGTCTGGCCAAGGGCCAGCTGACCGGGTTTCTGCGACGCGGAGACCACTACGAGAAATTCGAAGAGGAGATCATCGAGCGGTACTGGCCGCCGGAAGAGATCGAGACGCACCTGGCGGCCGCCGGGTTGCGCCCCATTCGGCGCGAGCCCTTCAATCCGTTTCCCCTCACCGGGGGCGGAGACCTGAAGTGGCTGTGGATCGCCACGCGGGGCTGACCGGATCCAACAATCCGCAGATTACGCCCCTCGACAGGCTCGGGGCCCTGAGCAGGGTCGAAGGGCAGAGTACGCAGATTGGAGAAGGGACACATCGTGGAGGCCGAGAGACTCCAGCGTTAGTAGGCG
This sequence comes from uncultured bacterium, assembly GCA_964576535.1. GTDB lineage: Bacteria > Methylomirabilota > Methylomirabilia > Methylomirabilales > 2-02-FULL-66-22 > 2-02-FULL-66-22. Next base: position 23,376 of record CAZNWB010000048.1, read on the forward strand.
TGAGGATTTTCTGCTCCCCCTTCTGAGGTGAGGTTCCTTCCGCCTCCGCAATGTAGCGTGCCATGCCGGCGAACCTGACCCCCCAATACCTCGAGGCGGAGAGGGGCTTCCGGGCCGCCAAGACCCCCCAGGACAAGATCGCGGCCTTGGAGGAGATGCTGGCCGTCATCCCCAAGCACAAGGGGACGGAGCACCTCCAGGGGGACCTGAAGCGCCGCCTGGCCAAACTCAGAGCCGAGGCGGAACAGGCGCGGCGCCGCCGCGGCGGCTTCTCCATGGCCGTGGACCGGGAGGGGGCCGGGCAGGTGGTCCTGGTGGGCCCGCCCAACGCCGGCAAGTCGGCCCTGGTCGCGTCCCTCACCAACGCGCAGACCGAGGTGGGCGACTATCCCTTCACCACCCGGCGACCGTTCGCCGGGATGATGCCCTTCGTCAACATCCAGGTCCAGCTCGTGGATCTGCCGGCCATCTCTGACGAGTACATGGAGCCCTGGGTCCCCAGCCTCGTGCGGCCGGCGGACTTGGTCCTCCTGGTGGCCGACCTGGCCAGCCCATCGCTCTTGGGGGATCTCGGAAAAGTGCTCGCGATCCTGGAGCGAAGCAAGGTCTGGCTGGTGCCGCCGGGTTCACCGCCACCCCCCGTGGGATGGGCACACACGGGGACGCTGCTCCTGGGCAACAAGGCGGATGCGGCCGACGCCGGGACGGCCCTGGAGGTCCTGCGGGCGGAGTACGCCCCCCGATTTCCGGTGCACGCGGTCTCGGCCAAGACCGGGCAGGGCCTGGAGCCGCTGCGCCGGATGATCTACGACGCCCTGGGGATCGTGCGGGTCTACTCGAAACCACCCGGCAAGGAGCCCTCCATGCAAGCGCCCGTGGTCCTCCCCAAGGGGAGCACCATCGTGGAGATGGCCGGGGCGATTCACAAGGACTTTGCCCGGCAGTTGAAATTCGCCCGGGTCTGGGGGTCCACGAAATTCAGCGGCCAGCGGGTGCAACGGGACTTTGTCGTCCAGGAAGGCGACGTCATCGAGCTGCATATCTAGCCCCGGGCCCACTTTCTAACAATATTCGGCCGAACCCGATCGGCGGTTCGGTTGTACAACGGAAAGCGATCAGCGATCAGCCGTCAGCAGTTTCGCCGCTTAGCGCATAGCGCAAAGGGCATAGCGCACAGCGTGAAGTGCGTAGGGCAGAAAGAATG